>SVCX01000004.1 GCA_015058145.1 Clostridiales bacterium
CGACAAAGGTAAAGTCCTTTCCAAGTTCCAGAATAAAGTCCCGCATGCCTTTTACCAGAGCTCTCCGCAGATCGTTTTCATGAAAGCTGTCCGGGAGATCGAGAAACTCAATGATGTAGGAATCCAAAAAAGGATTCTGTTCAGCTGGAATAGACTCCGGCAGGAGTTTTTCCTTCGAGAGCATGTATCGTTCGTAATATCCACTGTCAATCTGTCGTTCAAGCTGTCGTTTAGAATAGTGCTCTTTGATTGCAAGTTTAATATAAAATTCTCGCTCTTCATTACTCTTGCAGCTGGACATGATAATAAGATGATTGGTCCAACTCAATTGTGTCACCAGTGGTGACACAATGTCATTGTCAGCATATAACTCGTAGAACTGCTTCATGCGATATAAGCCTCTGCGGGTAAAGCCTTTGATGCCCGGAAAACGCTCCTGTATGTGCTTTGACAGAGAGTCGATATAAGAATCACCGTATGACGCATTCTGCGAATGATCAGACAGATATTTCCCGATTCTCTGATACATCAAAATCAGTTCTTCATTTACCTTCTGATACGCATTAGAGCGGGATGTCTCAATAATTTGTATTACTTCATCAAATGAATTGGTATCCATGCTGTTAAGTCTCTTTTCAATTATGGTATATTATAGCATAAATGGAAATAATTACAATGCTACGTTTGATGTGTTTTTTATTAGCAAAAAACGAGACACCTTTTGGATGTCTCGCTTTGTTCATGGTGGAGCATAGGGGGATTACGCGGCGGGGCCCCTACCCCTCCGCCGTCCTGCGCGCGGCCAAGCCGTGCTCGGACCGTGAAGGTCCACCGGACCTTCACGCCCTTGCGGGTTCGATCCCCCTATGTACGTTCTGCGAAGACAACAAAAGAGGGCCTGTTGGCCCTCTTTTGTTGTCTTGGTGGAGCATAGGGGGATCGAACACTCAAATTGAGTTTGACTGATTTCAAAAACGTGCATTTTCCAACGGTTACAGCGTTTGAAAGTCCTGTGTCAAATCAAAAAGTGTTACCAGTGTTACCTGCTGGGCACTATTTCAGAAAATCCGGTCCTGATTCTTCGGACCGGGTTTTTGTAAGCAAAAACTAAAGAGGGCACGTATCTGGCACCACTACTTGAAGATTGCATAGAAGACAAAACACTTGTCATAACTTGAAAGCAATTTTTTGTCCTCCATAAGCGTCGAGATATCAGCAACCTCGAGGTCATCATCGTTATCGCCAATCGTTGCATAGATATATATTTTTTTGTTTTTCTCAATGTTAACAGGACTTTCAAGCATACATTCAGAATAGGTGTTCATATCATCTAACGTCAGATGTTCATTCGAAAGCGGTTCTTTGCTTCCAAGTCCGTCTGCCTCAGCCGGTTTACCATCTTTATCATATACTTTGCCATAAATGTTGACTACTATATCGTCATTATCTACGAACGTACAGATTTTTCCGTAGGAATCTTTTGGCCCACTGTCATATGTGAAAGGAAACTCACTTTTGACCTTATTCTTCTTCACCAGTTCTCCCTGCTCGTAATAATCATAACCTACACAAACTCTTTTATACGTTTCATCAACGGCAAACTGAGTAATAGCATCTTCTGCCCCTGGCGCCACAAGGCTAACCATCTCACTGTCTTCATCAGAAAGAGAATACGGCTGAATGGTGTTCATCGCGGCTTCATTTTGAACCAGCGAACTATCTCCGCATGCTGTCATAAGAAATCCCATAAATAATACAAGCCCTGTTATCAACAGTTTCTTATTCATTTCTGTCCATTCCTTTCCGTATCAGATGCTTTATCATTTTCCTCATAGTCATTTCCGTTGCCTGTTAATCTCCCTTGTCTCTTTCCCTTGATCATTTTATAGAAAAAGTCAGGAACGCTGTTCCAGGACTTATCCTTTCTTGCCAGATTGTTTGTACTGACTCCCCCTATAGTATTGATCGCTTCAATGCTGCTTTTTCCTTTCTCTTTTAACTCCCGATTAACTTCTTCGTGCAGCTTGCTGCTATTAACAATTTCACTGTCTGTTCTGGATGCATTTGTTCTGTTGATGGCTCTATTGCCGTCAACCAGAACAGATATGCCAATCCCCAACATTACGAGAAACAGCAAAACCAGTAATAATGGCGTGTCCAATCCCATGAAAGAAAATGCGCCGATACCAGCCAGTACCGCCATAGCAATTATGATAATTCCCTCAATTCGTTTTTTCACTGTTCATTCTCCTCAAATTGCTATTCTTATGCCCAATACCCGTCGGTTACCATCCGCTCTATGACCGCCACCATCGCAGTGGTAACGATGTTAGAACCCACTATTACCCATAGAAGTTTTTTCTTGCTGTCCACATGTTTCTTTAAGAGATTATATATGACTGGAATCTCGATAAGCAGCGTCAGCACCACAAATCCAAACCCAACGATGTAATTGGGCCCTGCATTCAAAACATCATCAAATCTGGGATATACAGGATCCTCCAGCAACAATGCATACGGAAGAAGAAATGATGCGGCATTTGCAAGGATCACAGCAACAGCAGTTTTAATGAGTTTTCCAGTATGCGGGATCAGCCAGATGGACAACACTTCTATCACAACTGTAACCAATGCAACTGGAGGTAAGATATCGAATGGTCTGTAATCCGTTAGCCATATCCATGACGAATCTGCGAATGCAGTTTGTGGTATTACAGACAATACGAGGCCTGCAATCATTACTACTCGGGTTATGTTAAATCGTATGCGATACTCTGATTGCCTGATACTCACTCTACTCTCCTGAGACAGTCTTTCTTATCCTCGATTCCGCCTCCGGATGCTTTTGCAGCAGTTCTTCGACAGAATGCACTTCATCCATATTATATTTCCGGGCATAATAGTAATCTGGAAGCAACCTGATGAACACAAGGACAATCACCATCCATGCAACTCCGTTATCTGTCACGAAAGCACCGATAACCAGCACTGCCAATAATAATACAAAAGCAACAATGGCGGCTGGAGGCATTTTCCAGAGCCTGTCCCACTGCGGGTATTTCCGGTTGCATTTGTGTTCAAGAATGAACAGCGGTATAACGAGCATAATCAGTATTACAATCAAGGTGACCATCCAACTGGTTGATCGAGCAGGAATTCGCAAGGTCATCGCGATCCCAAATACAATAATGATGACCGCTGCATTGATTATTTCAAGTAGTTTTATTGTTGAATAATTCATTTGCCTTTCTGCATAGTGCTATTTAATTTCATCCCTTGAGTTCGTGTTATGAATTAAATCAAGGACCCTGGAATCTCCAAACTGATCCGCAGCTCTTTGAGCTAAGTCTTCAATGCTTCTTCCATTCGATTGGGTACTTAAATCAGCGCCGTTAGAAATAAGATATTTTACTAATTCATATTCTCCAAGCGAAACTGAGTGTTATGATCTTTATTACGGGTTTTGCTTTCATTCTATCCCACTGTTTTATCTGATGATTTACTGCTTGAGGCTTTCTTGATTATGTTTGATCATATCTTATTCTTTCTTTTTTTCTCCTCTACCGCGCCGATATCATCAAAGGCGCTCCTGTAACTTTCTGTCGTTCTGTTGTACATATTTCCTTGAGTCACCGCCGGCTTTGTGTCCAGTTTTTTCGCCGCCTTCCTGAAGACCAGCAGTTCCAGCGGTACGAGAATTGCAACCGCAATAAGCGAAACAACCAAAGCAACCGGCACACCGTTTGTACTTACGGAAACGCTTACGTTATACCATAATCTGAGCGGTACTCCGATGCATACGATCCATATAAGGGTTCTTGCAATGTTATAAATGTCCGCCTTCCAGGCTTTCTTATTGTTCTCGGCCATATCACACCCCCAAAACGTGCTATTTTTGTTTCTGCTTCTTCCTCCTGTAAATTGCAGCAATACACGCGGCAACGACAAGGATCGGATGCAGATACCACAAGAGATCATATCCGCTGGTCACTACCATTAATCCAACCAGCGATACAAATGCCGTAATCAGATAGCATGCTAGCAGCACAATGCCCAAAACCAGACTTGTCCTGCCTTTGCCCCAAAGGCAGGTAACAAGGAATCCGATTCCCATGATCCACGCACCGGTCTGATAAGGATTGATGATCGTAAATACAGGCATCATCTGATCCTGCGCTCCTTCGGGCAGAGCAAATATATAGATGCCCATGAATACAAATAATACAATGCAAATTGCATCAATAACCTTCACAGCCTTCATAGTCATAAGTTTTTTGCTCCCTCAGTCGCTTCAATTGCCGCCTTTTGACGGCGATTCATAAGAAACTCCGTATTGCTAAAACAAGGTCTGCCTGATTAAGATTACCCCTTTTATACTAACACATAGGACATGCAAGCTCAATGACGCGGAAATGAATTAAAAGACCGTTAATGATTCTTAATATATCGTCATTCCAGATTCATTTCAAAGGCAGATTCATGGCGTCGAATATTGTTCTCCAGAGCCATTGTATATCCAGAATTGATCAATTTCCGTTACCCCATCCTTCTTAAATACTGGAATTACAATATAATAATTATCGCCTTTGCGTTGGTCTTTGCGCTTCATGTATTTCACAGCCTCTTCGGGTGAATTGACAAGGTTATCACCTTCTGCATCCTCCAAATCAGCGCGTTTTACATATCCGTTTCGCCCATTGACACCTTCTGCTGCGATAAGATCGGGTGCGTGCTCTTCATAATCTTCTCCTATCCAATCCGGGCCATATGTTTGTCCGCTCGCATTAACAGCGTACTTGTAATCTTTTCCGTTTTCTCCCGGTAAAATGACGCTGTCATTTGAGCCTGTCTTGCTTTGATGAATTATAATCACGGCACCCGCAATAAGCAACAGTATTACAAGTGGTATCAGTATCTTAAGTCCTCTCGTTGCTTTGACTGCCTGATTTGTAGTTTTATCAATACGAGAAACATATTCTCGATCCTCTTTAAGCAGGATATCAAACGATACATTGTATTCATCACTGATCTTGCATAAGGTGTCCAAATCGGGATAGTGCTTATTGTTTTCCCAGTTTGAAACTGATTGGCGGGTGACATTGAATTTCTCTGCAAATTCCGCCTGGGTCATCCCATTATTTGTTCTGATAGTCTGAATTTTATTCCCTATGTCCATGGTACACCTCCTACTATTGCTTACAATTGTAGTGCCGCCCACGGCTCAGGTAAAGCAAGAAACGTTTTACATTTGAAAAATGATGAGGCAGATGAAGCATTATTTATAACAAAGGCACGAGAAACGACAATTCTCGTGCCTTTGCATTAATGTTTATAATACTGCTTTTCGCCCAACTCACAGCTGGATGCTCGGGCAGTACATGCCATCCGGCACGACCAAAGTCTCCATTGCTTTTGCATAATCCTCCGGTGCATAGAGCCGCAGTTGTCCATGCGTCATATTGTCTGCAGTACCCTCATCCACATCCAGTAATAAGATCACATGGTAGACGGTTCCATCGATTTCACATGTCTGGGATTCTATGTCGAACGAGATATCATCTGCATCTGCCTTGTTCAGATCTGTGACCAGATTCTGATCCGAATCATAAATTCCGATATCTAAATCGCTCATATGAATCGTTACCGGTTCTTTTCCTTCCTCTGTGATCTGCATGGTCTGCTCTACGCCCAAAAGCTTATCAAAGTAATTCGCGATCGCTCCGCCAGTCGCCGCATTGACGGTAATTCCCATGGCCAAAACCAGAATCACCATAGCGAAAACCGTAACGAGCCGCCTGCTTGCACGCAGCGTTTTTTTCTTCCTGTTCATGATGCCCTCCATTGTTATTTCTCCGGAGGCATGAACCCTCGAAAATGTATTTCTATATAAATCTCTGTTATTCATCGTGCCATACCTCCTGCAAGTTTTCCTTCAACTGGTGCCTTGCCCGGGCGAGTCTCGTTGTGACAGTGGACTGAGAAATGTGAAGAATGTCTGCGATTTCTGCCGTAGAATACCCCTCGTAATAGAACAAATGGATGACCTGACGGTACTTCGGTTTCAGCTTCATAACCTCCGAAAACAGCTCGCTTTCTTCCGCCGTTTCAAACGAAATCGTTTCCAGGTACTCTTCCAAAGGCTGACGTTTTCTCCACCAAAACGACAGAGAAATCCTCTTGCATTCGTTCACAGCGACACGGATCAGCCAGTTTCTGATATGCTCTTCACTGTCAAAATCCGTCCTGCTTTTGCTCAGTTTGTAGAAGGTTTCCTGAACGATATCATCCGCATCGGATGGATTTCCGAAGTAGTTCAATCCGATGGCGAAGATATTATCCCGGTACTTTGTATATAGTTGTTCGAGATCCAGTTCCATTCAGTTTCCTTTTCCGCTTGTCTGTCTCAACATGAAAATGCACTTTCATTAACTATACATTTCAGCATGCTGATTTGTCACATAATCCAACAAAAAAACTGATATGTATTCGTTTAATGTACGGATCCTGCTGCTGCAGGATCTCTTAAATTCATCGTTCACAGATATCTGAGCGCATGTTGCTGCAGATCTGATCCATGAGCCCATTTGCTTTGAAGCTGAATACTTCACCAGATCCGCCTGCGATGATGCAGTGATCCAGGAGCGGGATGTCTCAATAATTTGTATTACTTCTTCAAATGAATTATTCCCCAGTTCTTTCATACTCGAATCCTTTCATAATCTTTTCTGATTATAGGAATTGTGTCACCAGTGTTGACACTTTTTGCTACACGAAAAATCTCGTGTTCTCATTTATTCCTCATCCTCTTCGTCCCCTTCATATTCTCCCCATATCGCTTCTTGCTCTTCTTCTGACAAATCGAGTGGGAACAGCGACTGATTCTCATCAAAGATCACGGCAACGTCGTTCTCATCGAATCCTGCAAAGGCCGGATATTTGAATTTCCAGTCCTCATACGTATCCTGATCGATTAGGCCTTCCCGGTAATCAGTATATGCATCATACCAGTTCCCGATATTGTTCTCCAAATCGATCGCGGCTGCGGGTGCCGGTATCTTTTCGAAAAGTTCATTCAGTTCCTGTTTTTCTGCTTCTGTCAGCTTCGGCTCCTCACTGGTGAAAGGATCGTCGCCGATCAGTTCCCTGAGCCTCTTAGTATCAAACCTGAGCACCAGTTCTCCATCGATCACATCAGGCTTCAGCTGATACATCTCCTCCATTTCAAAGAGGAAGTGCAGCGTCCGATTGATTTCTGACATGTCATACATAGACAGCGCATAATAGCTGACCTGCAGCGCATCTGCGATACAGGTCAGTGTGTCCCTGTCCGGTTTGCGATTACCCAGTTCATAGTTCCTAAGCGCGGAGTCACTCAGGCCGATCTTCTCCGCCAGTTCCTTCTGCGTCAGACCTGCCTTCTTCCGGAAATAACGTATTCTCATACCTGTTGAATATCCTAAAAACAGCATTTCTTACCCTCCAGGTCTATATTTTTCTCCATTTTAACAAAAACCGTTCAAAAATGAAATATTTTTTGCGAAAATGTATTGACAGTTCATTTCTGAACTGTTAGTATGGCCTCAGAACAACCGTTCAATAACGAACGGAATGCACTTTGACAATTGAATATCCCTTCATCAGGTACTTTCGTTTTGACTGCGAGCATGCGATGACCGGCGCGCCATGATCCTGTGTTCAGGGGAGCGAGAAACGCAATGAGGATCCAAAAGGCAGGTTGCACCTGCAATTGTGCCATGACCAGCGAAGCGGACAATGATACTTCCGTCCGGCAGCACTAAGGTGCGGGGCGGCCCGTGGAGATCCTTCGGGGGAGTTCGATTCCCATGAGAGAGCCCAGCAACCTCTCGCCTGATGACAGACCCGGGATGGCCCGGGAAGCGGACGGAGCGCTGCGAATACTCCGCACATGATACGTCAAGATACTATCGGGGATCAGATCCTTCATTTGATACTGATCTGATCCCCCTGATTCTGAAAAAACAGAGTCGGCATACATAGTTGTTTCAAGCACACCTATTTTGTTGTGCAGAGAAACGGCTGTGTATGCCGGCTTTTTTTCGTGGTCTGAAAGCCGGCAGTGACGGTCATGACGCAGATGACGATGCTTTTGCCCTGGGCAAAATGACCGTCACAATCGTCATCATCGTCATTCGAAGAGACCACAGGAGCCAAAACAACAGGAGGTATTATTATGGCTTTCAAACTAATTAGTGCGGAGGAGCTGTTCTATCAGCCGCTGGATCCTGCAAAGGCAGAGATGATCATAGAGGATATGATCCCGCAGGGCCTGACGCTGATAGCCGGCGCTCCCAAGTCAGGCAAAAGCTGGATGATGCTGGACATGTGCCTTGCCGTATCATCCGGGAGGTCTTTTCTGGGAAGGAAGACGCTTCACTGCGAGGTCGCATACTTTCCCCTTGAGGATCAGGAAGAACGGGTGAAAAGCAGGATGCTCGATCTGGGTGAGGCGCCGACGCCAAACCTGCACATCTGCACGGAACGCAAAGACCTGGAGCACGGCTTTCTGAAAGAGCTCCGGGAAACGTTGCAGGAGCATCCGGGGATTCGGATGGTAGTCATCGACACGCTGCAGAAGATCCGCGATGACGGCAGCGGCACATCCACGGCGAATCAGTACAGCAAAGACGACGCAGAGGTCTCAAAGCTCAAATCTTTTGCGGACAATCACGGCATTGCCATCGTCTGTGTACACCACCTGCGGAAGATGCCGGATAAGCGCGACCCTGTCAATGAGATCCTTGGCTCTGCCGCCATGAGCAGCGTGCCTGACCAGATCCTGCTTTTGAAGAAAGATCGGAGACAGACGCATGGTGAACTGTCTGCCATCGGTCGCGACAGCCCGCAGTGGAGGATGATTCTGGAGCTCGAGAATGTTCGGTGGAAGCTGATCAAAGAGGAGACTGAACAGGAGATCGCACAGGAAGAGATCCCGGAGGTGCTCTACCGGATCACGGACTTTATCAGAGAACGCGGCGAGTGGACCGGGACCGCCAGCCAGCTGCTTGAGGCAGCAGGCGAAAAAGAGATGCAGCCGAATATGCTCAGCGCGAAGATATCGAAGTTCTACTACACGGTCTTCTACCCAGCAGGCATCACCATGACACAGAAGCGTACGGCCAGCGAACGCCTGATGACACTGACGTACCAACCAGAGCCCGAGAACAATGCTCCGGTTGAAGAGCCGCAGGAGACCTGGGATGAATCCGTTACGAAGGCGAAGCAGATTCTCGCAAAGGGCGGTGAGCGCACATGAGGTATGGCCATGAAATGTATTGCCGTGAGAAGTATGTCTACGAATGTAGCGAGCATAGGCGATGTATCGCCGCCGGTGTAGCCGGCCCGGTAAACCGGCCCCGGCCATACACCGGATTGGGGCCTCCCGCCCCTATGACCCCGGGAACTTTCCGGCAGAAATTGATTCGATCACACAACAAATTAACAGGAAAGGCAGGTTAAAAAATGAGGGAACGAAATACAGGGATCAACATCAGAGTAACGGAATCAGAGAAGAAAACGATCACCGAAAACGCCGGACGATGCAACCTGACAGTATCAGAATATCTCCGGAAACTGGCGATGGAGCATGAGCCAAAAGAGCTTCCGAAGAGAGAAATCTATGAAGAAATGGTCAGTCTTGACCGGAAATTCCGCCGGCTGTTGAGCGAACTGGTGCCAAGTGAAGACGCTGCACTGCAGGAAAAATATATCCATGAGCTGCAGGAACTCAGAGACATCATGAACCGGATCTGGCTGCTTCTGATGGCAAACTACGATGTCAAAAAGGCAGGAAAGAAAGGAGTATCATTAGATGGCAACGACTAAGATATGGCCGATCAAGGACAGTCTGAGACGGGTCACGGAATATGCTTCGAATCCGGAGAAAACAGAATATGATGACCTGAAAGCCTCCATCGGCTACGCAGTCAACGGAGAAAAAACGGGATTCGGTGATGAAAAAGTCTATCTCACCACCGGCATCCGGTGCGATGCAGACACCGCCTTTGAAGAGATGATGGCAGTTAAGGAGTCTTTCGGAAAGACCGGAGGCAATGTAGCCTATCATGCGTATCAGAGCTTCAAACCGGGCGAGGTCACGCCGCAGATGTGTCATCAGATCGGCGTCGAACTTGCCGAAAAGCTCTGGGGCGACCGGTATCAGGTGCTGGTCGCGACACATCTTGACAAAGAGCATCTGCACAATCATTTCATCGTAAATTCTGTCTCCTTCGTTGACGGAAAGAAGTTCAATGACAACAAAGCTGCTTACCGGAAGCTGCGGCAGACTTCCGATGAACTATGCAGGGAGCACGAACTGTCCGTGATTGAACGACCGGGAGGCAGAACGCCGCGGCAGATCTATTTCGCGGAGAAAAACGGCGAAGCGACCAGATACAATCTGATGCGATGGGCAATCGATGATGCAGTCTCCGCGAGTACAAATATTGAGATGTTCGAGGCTGTTCTCCGGAAGAAGGGCTACCGGATCCGGGCGGACGCAAACCGGAAATACCCGGTGATCTGTTCTGTTTATGGCGGCAGACCTACAAGACTTTATCAGCTCGGCGCAGAGTATGAACCGCAGAAGATCTATGCGAGGGTCTGTGAAAATGACCTCAGCACCAGAGAAAACTATTACCGGTTCATGTATGGGAACGGCATGAGATTTCAGCCAAAGAGGATCCATACACGAAGCCCGAAACCAAAGCAGAAGATCACAGGATTGTTCGCTTTGTATCTGCACTATCTGTATCTTCTCGGCTACCGGCCGAAGCGAAATCATTATCAGCCGATGACACCTGAAATGAAAGCGGCGATGCGCAAATGCGACGAATATTCCCGGCATGCACGGCTCCTGGCCAGAGAACATCTCAGCACAGAAGATGACGTGAAAGCACTGATCGACAGATGCGATGAACGCATCACCAGCCTTTGCGATGAACGGCAGAAGATCCGCAACAGGATGCGAAGATGTCATGACCAGGATGAGCTCACCGGGCTTCGGCAAATGCGGGACAGCCTGACGGCGGAAATCAAAACGCTTCGAACGGATAAGAAAACCGCCGGTCAGATCCTGGACCGGGCGGAGCAGATCCGGGAGGATGTGACCAGAGAATACGCCGCTCGGGGCGAGGATCAGAGGCGGAAAACAAAGAAGCAGGAGCACGAAACAAGATAAAAAGAATACGGTATCGAGACACCCTTGTGGGAATCCATTTCTCACAGGGGTTTTGAATTTTAAAGGGGAAAGCTATGAAAAAAATAGATTGGAGTTTAAGACCGGAGTTACAGGGAATGGTTGAAGATGGTATAATTACGGAGACACAGGCAAGGGAGGTGATAATGAAAGCGAAAAAAACTGAAGAAGAAAAGAAACGGGATGAACTGCAGGCAATGTTCAGCAAAGTCCATACAGCGCCGATCACGCAGAGCTCCGACGGCAGATGGCGTACGAAAATCACAACACCAGATGGGAAGAAGAAAGCGATTGCGAAGACCTATCTTGAAGACATGGAGCGTGCTCTGAATCTGAACTATTTCGGAGTCGAAGGCACGAAAAAGGTCCTCGAAACCGTAACCATCAGGTCGCTGTATCCGATCTGGCTTGAGGAGAAAAAGCAGCTTCAGGAGGCAAGTACGATCATATCGATCGAATCAAAATGGCGCAACGACATCGAACCTTGTGAGCAGCTTGTAGATACGCCGATCAAGGAACTGAACGTCGATATTATCAAAACATGGGCATTGCGGTTGCTCAATGGGACCGACGGAAAGCCAGGATGCAAGGTTGGACATTTCTACAATGTCAAGGCTATCGTGAATGAGATACTGGACAAGGCTATCGCGCGCGATATCGTGCAGTATAACGTGTCCAGAAACACAAAGATCGAGGGAATGAAAGCCAGAAAGGCAAAGGAAAAGGCAGCAAACTCGGAAGAGGACGAAGACGATAATCAGGAAGGAATCATCACTCTGACAGATGAGGAACTGGCAAAGATAGAAGTCGCTGCAAGAGATCTGATGAATGACAAGCAGACCGAACGTCCGCTGACATATCTGATGTTCCTCTTTGAGAGGGAAGTCGGACTGAGGATCGGTGAGCTGCTTGAACTGAAGCACAAGGATGTCATGAAAGACGGCCTGCATGTGAGAAGATTCTATGCTTATTCAGAAGACTCGATAGACCCGGAAACCGGGGAGAAGGTCTATAAGATTAAGAACTGGCTGAAGAATTACAAGATCTCACGAGTGGTTCCACTGACGGATGAAGCTCTTGCCATCCTTGATGAAGTGAAGCGTGTCAAGAAAGAACTTGGCATAGAATCGGACCATCTGTTTTCTATCAATAATCATCCTGTGGATTACAGCCATGCGAACCGCTGCATGAAAAAAATGTGCAGAAAAGCAGGTCTTCCCGACCATCGCATGTATGTGTTCCGCAAAACCTGGATCACTGCGATGGTAGATCATTCCGATCTTACACTGGCCCAGATCGCGAATCTGGCCGGAAATACGCCGGCAGTCATTATGAAATCCTACTACGGAAGACGGGACGGACTGCCTGATCCATCAACCATTTCTGCCGCACTCAGAGGCGGCAGTGTTACCAAAAAGTCGCAAGAAATTGCGTAAAAAACAAAAAGTGTTACCAAAACTGTTACCAAAATGCAGTAACCTATCTGAAAAACCATTCCAAAAAAGACGAAGGAACGTTGAAATTTCAACGTTCCGTACATGGTGGAGCATAGGGGGATCGAAGTTACTCGCAAGACCTTGAATCCTTGATATATCAAGGAGGTCAGACACGCCGTCCCTATTAGTATCCAATAAAGTATCCAAAAACACCTTTCGATTCATCACAGTCTCTAAGCGGAGTGTTTTTTTACCTCTCCAGCATTACACTCTCCTGCACTAGATGAATCACGCCCTGGTCAGCGACCCGCCCGATGCTCTCTGCGGTCTGATCGATGGTCCACGGCAGTACGCCCTGTTCGATGGCATTCAGGGCGGAAATCACACCGGCGAAATGATAGTGCATGCAGAAAGTGAACTGTTCCTTTGATGACTGGGACATTTCCCCGAACATGTCTTCCATGAAGGATGTAACATAGTTTATGAGCCTGCTGATGAAAATGCCGTTGCTCCTGCGGATGATCAGAAGCGGGATGTCGTCATGTTCATGAAACGTCCGTATCATCGTCTTGACCAGCCGGTTCGCGTCGAAAGGATGCTCCGGATCCATTAGAACCGGCGCAAGCCGCTCACTCATCAGATCCATCAGGTTCCCTTCGATCTCTTCCTGCAGACAGTAGATGTCTTCATAGTAGTCATAAAATGTTGAACGGTTGATGGATGCCGCCTCGCAGATGTCCCGGACATTTATTTTCGTGATGTCTCTCTCCTTATACAGAGAGAGAAAGGCATTTGTGATTTTCTGCTTTGTCTGTTTTCTCTTATTCTGGTATGGCATAAGCTTGTTCCTCTGTCCCTTTCACTTTATCCTTCTTTATTAAAGAGAGTATCATGAAACAGAGGCCGATGACAACAAGGACCAGCATGCCTTTGCTGTATTCGCTCCACCAGCTTCCACCCCAGTACAGTATGTTCCTGATTCCGTCCGCAATGAAACGCAGCGGTTCCCACGGGTAGATGTACTTCTGCCAGAACTGTGGCAGATACTCATACGGGAGATTGGCGACTGCCGTGCCGCAGAACATGATGATGGCCGGAAACGCAACGCCCGGAAGGCCCAACAGATCGACTGCTCCGATAATCAGCATCAGAAGACCGAAGCTCGATATGGCAACGAACCGTCCGAGCTCATCCAAAGGCAGATCGACACCTGCCATCCACTGGATGACACGCGGCAGTACGAATCCCAGACAAAGAGCAATGGCCGCTGCAAGGATAATCTGGAACGCGAGGCCTTTGACCTTCGCGGACCTTGGTCCCTTCGGCTGGAGGGTTATGCCGGTCAGAATACCCGGAATCATGGATGTGAACATGGTCAGCATCATGAAGACCACGGCGAAGAACATAGAGTTCAACTCAGTCGGTATTTCGTTCTGATATTCTATATCGACCTGCATTCCTGATTTCGCCGATAATCCGTTTATGGCTGATGTAAGCGTGCTTGTCACAAGAACATGTCTGCTCTGATCTATCGTGAAATGAAGCTTTACCGTCTCTTCGTCTGTATCACTGTCTGTTTCTTCTCCGTTCATTGCCTTGATAACATCAGAGACCCGATTATCCAGTTCACCTGACATCGTCCCAAGACCATCGGAGATGCCGCCGACCGCTTCAGACATCTTCTGCGCGCCGGCGCCTGCCTTACCCATGTTGGAAGCCATTGTTCCGAAACCGTCGGACATTTTTGTTTCTGCCTTTTTGATGCCGGAAAGACCTTCATCAACTTTTCCGGACTGAGCCGCGATCATTGCTGAATTCGTTCCGATTGTCTGCAGGCCGTCCGCACTGCTTACGCCCTTGGCGCTATCCAGCGCTGCCTGCACTGCGGCAATGTCTTCTTCTGTGATTTCAGAAGGGTCTTTATCGGAGAGCGCCTTTAGAGCATCCTCAGCGTCGGTCAGATAGCCCTGCAGATCCACCTGATCCTGCTGAACAGCAGCTGTGGCGCCGCTGATTGCCTGTGCTTCCTTACCCATCATCCCATTAGCTGTCTGAAGTCCCTCTGCTGCCTTTGCGAGATTTGAGGTGGCCTGCCGCATCTTATTGAATGCCGCAGGAAGCTTGCCCAGTCTGGACCCCATTGTGTCCACTGCATCACCCAGTTTGCCGGTTCCCTCGGACATCTTGTCGAGAGCCTCCGCCAACGTGTTGAACGCTTCCAGCTGAGCAGTCTGTTTCTCAGAAAAGTCCTTCGGAATTACCAGAAAGGCATAAATGTCCTTATTGTCCAAGGCATTCTGCGCATCCTCTGTATCTCTATATACTTCCCAGATGATCGGGGACTCCTCATTCGAGTCCGCATCCTCCGCCACATCTGAATCCGCGTCCTCGTCTTCCTCCGGGTTCAATATTCCGTCCAGAATCTTGCTGCCCAGATTGACGGACCCCTGATCGAACTCGGCGCCCTTATCTAAGTTGATGATTCCCACATGAATGTCCCGCGGCTCCATGTTGACCATGGGGTACATCATGAAAGTAATGACAGGAACCAGAATAATCAGAACAAGAAGCGGACGCAGTTTTTTGACAATCGCTCTCCGCCGCTGCATGGTGTTCAGATTATCTACATGCCGATTCTCTGGCTCTTTTCTTCGCATCTTCCCCAGCAAAGAAAACACCTCCTCACAAATTTCAACAGTGTGTTGTTTTCTACTGTAATGGTACATTTTTGAGAAGGTCTGTTTCAACCATCAATTATCCACTTAGTGTTGGATATTCACTGCGTCGATATGGGGCAGCGGTTATCAGGAACGTTCCCGTGCAAACTCGGCAAACCGTCTGGCTGCCGGCGACATTTCTGTTTTCTTTGGAAGGGCGATCCCGATCTCAACCGGCTGTCTTGGCGAGAGTGGCAGATAGCGAACTCCCTGCACGAATGATTCCCCGATAATGGCATTCGTACATGTCACACCAAGCCCCGCGGCAACCATTGCATAAGCAGCATAGTTGTCTGATGTGGAGTATTTCACGTTCGGAACAACACCGTTTCGACGGAGCATCTGGGAGTTGTCGGTTTCCTTGCCCGGGTAGAGTTCAATGAAATCTTCCGTTCCAAAGGCTTTGACCGGAAACGATTTCTTTTTTGCCAGCGGATGGGATTCCGGAAGGCATGCGAGCAGTTCATCCTTTATCAATGGTATCCAGTCATAACTGCCCTGCCGGCGGCTGATGATACACAGATCTGCCCGGTGTTCCTCCATTGCGGCCACCAGTTCCGTACTGGTACCTTCGATGATTTGCACATCGATTCGAGGGTAAGCTTTCTCAAAATCCGCAATCAGACCGGCAAACCAGTTGTAATACGCATAGTAGGATGTGCCGATCCGGATCGTGCCGCGCGAAAGCCCCGCCAGTTCTCCTGAGATCTGGTGATACCGGTCTGCCTGCAAAAGCAATTCCTGCATGACCGGCAAAAGCTGCCGGCACTCTTCTGTGGGAACCACACCGCTGCGGCTTCTGAACAATAGCGGAAATCCAGTTTCCTCTTCCAGCGCCGCCATCATCCTGCTGATCCCTGATGTCGTATATCCAAGTTTCTCCGCCGCGGCGGTGAGACTTCCTGTTTCAATGGTGCATATCAGCGCGTTTATACGTTCCGTATCCATATATACTTTCGTCTCTTTCTTGACTATTCATCAACTATATCTTGATTTATTCTCGTTTTACTCAATATTAAAACTGGAATACAATCATGTCAAGAAGTGACAATCGTTGAGGTGATTTAAATGCTGAACATTTCCGGAAACAAAATAGATATCAGTTTTAAGACCGGTTGCCTGCTGATGGCGGCGCTGAGCATAGCCCGCGGTTCATCGTTCCTGTTTTCCAAGCATCTGCTTGGAAGTATGGAGCCTTTGAATCTATTGGGAATTCGTTTCCTGCTAGCGTTCCTCATTCTCTTTTTGCTGTTTTCGCGTAAGGTTATTGCAGACATCAAAGATAATCCCCGCGTCATCAGTGTCTCGCTTTTGCTTGGAGGCGTTTATTTCCTGTGCATGGCAGCAGAACTGACCGGTCTCCAGTATACGACGGCCTCCACATGCTCTTTTCTGGAAAACAGCGCCATCGTGATCGTTCCTGTGATCGAAGCGTTTCTCCTTCGAAGATTTCCGAAACCGGTCATCATCGCCAGCACGATCATCACATTCCTTGGCATCGGCCTCATCGTGTTTCACGGCAGCACAGGAGCGGCAGCAGCAGGAGGCTCACTGCTGACCGGAAGCCACTTGGGCCTCGGTGAAATCCTTTGCATGATCGCAGCCCTGACTTATGCCGCGGCAATCATCATCACGGACCGGATCTCAAAAAAATATGACCCGATGACCCTCGGTATTCTCTACGTCGGGTTCATGGGTCTGATGGGAATACTTGCATCCTTCTTCGTTGAAACGCCGCACCTTCCTGACGGCGGATCTCAGTGGATCATGCTCCTTGCATTGGCAATCCTGTGTACTGCATTTGGGTTTACGATCCAGCCGGTGGCGCAGAGACCGCTTTCCTCGGAAACCGCAGGTATCATCTGCGCGGTCAATCCGCTGACCACCGCGATCCTTGGCTGGCTGCTGATGGGCGATGCACTGGGTATCTTGGGTATTACCGGTGCGATTCTCATTCTTGCGGGAATAATATTGCCGAATGTGGATTTGAAGAAATATGTTCCGGAAAAGAAGTTCGCAAACCAGTGTGCTCTCAAATAAAGTAACATGATTGTTTCTTTAGGCTAAAACAATCTACTCCCAGTCTTTCCACTGCGTCCGATGTGCAATGTCAGCAACAAGTTCTCCGTTATATGTGAAAAACGATGGACCTGCGACAGAACCTCCCTTAATCGCACCCGCAATTGCTGATAAGGAAGTGATTTCATCATTATATTGAACTTTCCGATCACTGACTACAATAGCTTTTACCGACGGATCGTCCACATAGATAAGTTCCGCTCCCTTTGGAATCCCACACTTTGTGAAATTGACCGGCGGACGTTTGACTGTCTGTTTGCTTTGAACATTCTTTACGCGCTTTAGTTTATCCTTGGTGCCGCTGATCGTAGCGATAGCTTCAAGCAGTTCGAAAGCATCTTCGGGTGATAGAATATAAAACTCCCGCTTTGGTGTGACACGAAGATCCGGATTAAGATTATCTATCATTTTATGAAGCTTTTTGTCTTCGAGTTTGCCTGGTGTTTCATAGATGGCATATATCTCGTAGCCATAAGGCAGCGCTGTAGTACTTAGCTGCTGACGTCTTGTTTCCACATCCGCGGCATATCCGATTTTGACCATATCCTTTAAAGCAGGATTGGTCATAATGTAAATATATCCCTTGGCCATGTTGTTATCCTCCTCACGCTGTACTGTAACATTTCTTCTCCGCAATTATTATGAATTCTCTACTTATCCATGCTTATTTTCCAATAGCCGCCTTTGTCACCGCCAACGTGCTCTATGATTCCCTCATTCCGCAGTTTTTTGATGTGGTATTTTACACCGTCAGCAGTAATTCCCAGTTCCTTTGCCATTAATTCTCGTGTGATGTTTGGATCTTTTCTCATCAGTTCAAGAACTCGGTCTCTGGTTTTCTGGGTAGTTTTCTGGGTAGTTTTCTGGGTAGTTTTCTGGGTAGTTTTCTGGGTAGTTTCTTTATTTGTTCCCGTCTTTTCCTCCTCAATGCGAATTTGTGCAAACTCTTCGTTGATGTACGCCGTAACCATTGTATAATCGTCTGACTCATTTTCCGGCTCAAACACCAGATTCGGCGAATGATTGTCTGCCATCGCCTGTTTGGCCCTGCGGATGCCGGAGCCATAAGACTGGATCAAATCCAGACTGAAGAACATCTCCTTCAGCTCCGCATTCAGGTACTGCCGATCATTGAACTCTGTTTTCTCATTCAGATCTTCAATGGTCACAGGCGGAAGAGGACGATTGTGATTGATAAACACAAGATGATCCTGATACCAATAGATACCGATATAATTCCTGCGGGAGTATTCTTTGTGCAGGATGCAGTTTACCGCCAACTCGTTGAACATGGTTTCCGGCCAGTTATAGACGACATGAGTGTCATTTGTGATACTGTCACGCACATTGTATGAGGCTTGAATCATATCTCTGAAATATCGAATCACCTGTTGCGCCTGGATCCAGATCGGTCCGTCAAAGTTCTTTGATTCCATTTTATCTGTTCCGATCGCTTCCCGGATGATCACCACTCTTGCCTCAGGGATGAAATCTGCCGGACGTTCAGCAAACATCAAAACTGCAAAATTCTTCGCCCTGTGTCCGCCGTACTCACTATCGCTGATCAGATTCATTGCCCGCGCCATGTCCAGTTTCGATAATGCTCTGATATCTGGTGCTGCATTTGTACGCACAAGATATTCCTTCATGTATTCATAGCTGAGATCATCCAGTGTTGCCGTTTCATTCAATTCCGAAGAAAAATGATAGTCCGCAAACTTCTTAAGCAGCTCAAACTCTTCCCGCCTGTTCGGTATGCGGGTATCTCTCCTGACCCGGATATACCGGCCGGCTTTAAGCTTGATCTCTTTGATCTCTTCAGCTTTCTCACTTGTTTCATAAGGACCGTCGTTGCCCGGCTCAACTGCGAGGATAATGTACTTCCTGTCATCGATGTCATCCTGGATCAGATGATATGTGATCTTCGGATGGACATGGGCGAGCAGAGATTTCAGCTCATTCTCTGTTTTCTCGATCATGGATTCCTTGATCCCTGAGATCGGTCTCACCGGAATCGCCTTCTGTCCTGACTCATCATTCACTTCTTCAACACCTATGAACAGCAGCCCTATCTCACGGTTCATATAGTTGTTCGCATAAGCGCACGCCGTCTTCAGGATCCGATCCTTGAATCGTGCTGACTTTTTATACTCGATATAGTCATCTTCAACAGCCTGACGTTCAATAATGTCATGTGCCATTGTTCTGATATCTTCTAATCTCATTGCTCGGTTCTCCTTCTAAGTATATCTGTGATGTCACTTATTATCCTCTTCATAAACCGTTCGCAGGTTCTCTATTTCTTCTTCCGTAAGGTTATCCCAGAACTCGTCCGGCAGTTTGATTGAAGCCAGCGACTGGTTCTGATCGTAGATCACTGCATTCCCTTTCTTATCAAACCCGGAGAACGCCGGATATTTGAACTTCCAGTCTTCATACGTTTTCTGATCCATCAGTCCTTTCTGGTAGTCCATATATGCTTCATACCAGTTTCCAACCTGATTCTCCAGATCGAGCGCAGCTCCGGGCGCCGGGATCTTCTCAAAGAGTTCATCCAGTTCCTGCTTCTCTTCCTCCGTCAGTTCCGGCTCCTCATCTGCGAATGGATCATCGCCGATCAGCTCTCTGAGCCGCCCGGTATCAAACCTGAGGACCAGCTGGTCATCGATCACGTCCGGCTTCAGCTGATACATTTCCTCCATTTCGAAGAGAAAATGCAGCGTCCGGTTGATCTCAGACATGCCGTACATATCCAGCGCATAATAGCTGATCTTCAGCGCATCCGCAATCATGGTCAATGTAGTCCTGCCCGGCGTGCGGTTATCCAGTTCATAATTTCTAAGAGCGGATTCGCTCAAATCGAGCATCTCCGCCAGTTCCTTCTGCGTAAGGCCCGCTCTCTTGCGGAAATACCGGATCCTCTGACCAAGTGTATATCCTAAAAACAGCATGATTTGTCCCTCCGTGTCTTATTCTGCATTCATTATAACAAAAACCGTTCGAAAATGAAATATTTTTGTGAAAATGTATTGACAGTTCATTTTTGAACTGTTATGATGGCATCAGATAATCCGTTCACTATTGAACGGAACAAACCTTGACAACTGAATACCCATCATCAGGAACTTTCGTTTCGACTGCGAGCATGCGATGACCGGCGCGCCATGATCCCGGACCTTCCGGGGGAGCGAGAAACGCTATGAGGATCCAAAAGGGCAGATGGCATCTGCAAATGTGCCACGACCAGCGGAGCGGACAATGATACTTCCGTCCGGCCATTTCGGTGGGGGCGGCCCGTGGAGATCCTTCGGGGGGTTCGATTCCCATGAGAGTGCTGCCCAGTCCAGCAGCCGCCTGATGACAGAGCCGGGAAGGCCCGGCAGCGCAGGTGGATGCGCTTCGAATGGATCCACCTATTACATTACATCAAAGCCCTGTTATACACATTACAGCTGGCATACATAGTCGTTTGGTAACACCTTTTTTGTGGTGCCATCAAACCGGCTGTGTATGCCGGCTTTTTTTCGTGGCCGAAATGCCCGGCATCGTGACGATCGTGACGCAGATGACGATGTTTTCGCCTTGTGTGTCATCACCGTCATTACCGTCATCATCGTCATCCGACAGTGCCACATATGCCAACACACATCAAGGAGGTAAATGATATGGCATTCAAACTAACACGGGCAGAAGACTTCTTTTACGAACCGATGGCGCATGAGAAGTCCGACATGATCGTAGAAGACCTGATCCCGAAAGGCCTCACGATCCTCGCAGGCGCGCCCAAGTCATGCAAAAGCTGGATGGCTCTGGATCTGAGCCTGGCGGTATCATCCGGAAGACCGTTTCTGGGGAAGGAAACAAAGGCATGCGGCGTGATCTACTTCGCCTTTGAAGACGGCGAAATGCGTGTCAGGCGAAGAGCTCTGGATCTGGCAGAGATCCCTGACCACCGCCTTTGTATCTGCACCGAGCAGAAAACTCTTGATCAGGATTTCATCAAAGAACTGGATGAAACTCTGGGCGACGGTGGGGAGTTCGGACTTGTGATCATCGACACGCTGCAAAAGATCAGGGGCGGCAGCACTAATGCGTCTGCTGCAAATCAGTACGGGAATGAATACGCCGAGATCTCGCAGCTAAAAACCTATGCCGAACGCAAAGGCATCGCTATCGTCTGTATCCATCATCTGCGTAAGATGCGGGACAAGCTGGATCCGGTCAATGAGATACTCGGCTCTGCAGCCATGAGCGGCGTACCGGATCAGATCCTGCTTCTGAAGAAAGACCGGCTGCAGACATGCGGCGAGTTATCAATCGTCGGACGTGACGGACCGCAGTGGAAGATGCTGCTTCATTTCGAAGAGCTGCGATGGCAGCTTGTGAAGGTCGAGACCGAAGAAGAACTGATGCGTGAGGAGATCCCTGAGATCCTTTACCGCATCGCGGAGATGGTCGAGGCAAGCGGCAGCTGGACCGGTACAGCATCCAGGCTGCTGGAGGAAATGGCCGAGACTGACATGCCGCCGAACGTTCTGAGCGCGAAGATGTCCAAATATTTCTATGAGGTCTTCTACCCTGCCGGGATCACGATGGCATCCCGCCGGACGGCAAGAGAAAGGCAGTTCGTCCTCAGCTGCGAAAGAACGCAGGAGGTCACCGATGCATGAGCATGTCATGTATCGCCACGAAAAGTATGTCTCCGGGGTTAGCGAGCATAGGCGATGTATCGCCGCCGGTGTAGCCATGCCGGAAAAACCCGTCATGGCAATACACCGAAGTCAGGGGCTCAGCCCCTATCACCCCGGGACTTTGCATCGAAAAATGAAAGGGTATGGTGTAATGAGAATGAGAAACAGAAACACAGGAATCAACATACGCGTGACCGATAAAGAGAAAGAGATCATCGCTGCAAACGCATCCAAATGCGGACTGACCATATCAGAATATCTTCGTCAGCTTGCGACAAAACACGATCCGAAGGAGCTTCCGAAAAAGAAGATCTATGACGATATGATCAAAATGGATCATCAAATTGATCTCATGCAAAGGCTGACCGACTCAGAATCCGGCACGAAAAACAAACAGAATTATGAGATCGTATTCCGGAATATGCGCAGGCTGCAGCAGCACATCTGGCATCTTCTGCTCTCCAATTTTGACAGCGGGAAAGGAGGTGCGCAGGATGGCAACGACTAAGATATGGCCGGTCAAAGGCAGACTGAAAGACGTGACCGACTATGCGGCAAATCCTCAGAAAACAGAATGGGATGATCTCAGAAATTCGATCGAATATGCGGTAAACGGAGAGAAAACTTCGCCTGGACCAGATGAAAAAGCGTTCCTTACAAGCGGCATCCACTGCGATGCCGCTTGTGCGTATGAGGACATGATGGCGGTGAAAAAAGCCTTTGGAAAGACAGGAGGAAATGTTGCTTACCACGCCTATCAAAGCTTCAGGCCGGGAGAAGTGACGCCGGAGGAATGTCACAGGATAGGGCTGGAACTTGCCGAAAAACTCTGGGGAGACAACTATCAGGTTCTGGTTGCGACTCATCTGGATCGGGAACATCTGCACAATCATTTCGTCATCAATTCCGTTTCATACGTGGACGGAAAAAAGTTCAATGACAACAAAGCGGCTTACCGCCTGCTGCGGGAAACTTCCGATGAGATATGCAGCGAACATGGCCTGTCCGTCATCGAACATCCCAGAGGCAGAACACCGCGCCAGATCTATCTGGCGGAAAAAAACGGTGAGCCGACGAAGTATAATCTCATGCGCTGGGCCATCGATGAATCCGTCGCGATGAGCACCAATCAGCAGATGTTTGAAGCTGTGCTGAAGAAAAAGGGCTATGTCATCCGAATGGACCCTCGCAGAAAATATCCCGTCATCCGTTCGATCTACGGCGGCAGATCTGTCAGGTTATATCATCTGGGAGAGGAGTATGAGCCTCAGCGGATCATTGCAAGAGTCAGTGAAAATGACGAACGTGTCTGGGAAAAATATTACGGGTTCATGCATGATACGGGCGTCATCATTCGGCCCGGTAAAATCAGGATCCATGCCGCAAGGCCAAAGCATAAGATCACCGGTATCTTCGCATTATATATCCATTATCTCTACCTGTTGGGGTATCGTCTGAAGAGGCCGAACTACCAGCCTCTGACGCCGGAAATGAAATCCGCGCTGCGTAAATGTGATGAATATTCCAGACACGCCAGGCTTCTCGCCAGAGAGCATCTGCACACAGAATCCGACGTTCACTGCTTCATCGAACGGACGGAAGATAAGATCGGCAGCCTTTGCACACAGCGTCAAAAGATTGCAAACAAACTGCGCCGCTGTAAAGATCCGGTTCAGATCCGGCAGCTGAAGGCACAGCGAACCTCTCTGACCTGTGAGATCACAGATCTGCGCCAGGACAGAAAAACAGCCGGCAGGATCCTCGACCGTGCAGAGACGATACGTGCTGATATTGCCAGAGAAACAGCCGCCCTGCAGCAGCAAAAGCAAAGAAAGAAGGTGCTGGAGAGATGACTGTAAAGCGTAACACCAGTATCCTGACAGAGCAGGAACCTTCTGATGCGGACATTCTGGATTTTATCGCCAAACACCCTGAAGAATGTTTACACCTTCGCAGAGATGATGGTAGTATAGATATGGACGGCGTGGAAACGCAAATGAAAAAAACAAGGAGGAAACAAGTTCTTGAGTCACATCCATACTCCATCTATCAGGGCAGTGATGGACGGTGGCGCACACATATTAAAGACGAAGAAAAGGCAGAAGGAAGAAAGCTTATTGTCAGAAAATCCCGTGATGATCTGGAGGATATCCTTTGCGATTTCTATCTGACGGATCATGAAGCACAGAGGCGTCTCAGTCATACAATGGAGTCGCTTTATGAGGAATGGCTGGAATACAAGGCACTTCATGTCGCCAGCACGACCATCGATCGAACGAAGCGGTGCTGGAACAAATACTATGCCGGTGAAGACATTATCAGAAAGCCGATCGTCCAAATCACCAAACTGGATCTGGACATATGGATCCATGAAATGATACGCCGACACGAAATGAAGAAGCATCAGTTCGATAATTTCAAGTCGGTCGTCAGGCAGGAGCTTGACTACGCAGTGGATCTCGAAATCATTGAATCCAACCCGTTCCTCAGTGTAAGGATCAATACCAGACGGATGCTTCAGCCTGAACGAAAGAAGTCTGACAAGACACAGATCTATTTCAAAGATGAATTGACTAAACTGCAGGAAATGGCCTGGGATGAATATTATAAAGGTGTCTATCCCACGCATCAACTGACGCCTCTGGCAGTCATGTTCATGTTTCTGACAGGTATTCGTGTCGGTGAGGTATGTGGTCTGCGGTATGAGGATATTGATGATCGGGAGCTTACGATTCGAAGGTTCATCCGGTATCCTGGCAATGAAGTTGTGAACCATACGAAAGGTACTTACGGAGACCGAACCATTCCTTTGATTCCGCAGGCGATCCATCTGATCGAAACTGCCAGAACCAGACAGCGGGAGAAAGGCACACCCGATGATGGATATATATTCTCCATGCGGGAGGACCCAATTCTGTACACATCCGTTACAAAAGCATTCACCAAGTACTGCGAAAAAATGGGGATCATTACTAAGAGTTCGCACAAAGCCAGAAAGACATTTATTTCAAGTCTGATCGAAGGCAATGTCAACATTAACACCGTTCGTCAGTACGCAGGCCATGTGGATGAGAGGACGACTCTGAACAACTACTGTTTTGACCGCAGCACGGACGAAGAAAAGTATGTGAAGATGGAAAAAGCCCTCGCCTGACTGCCTGAACAAGTCAAAAAACTTCAGAAAAGTATCCATGAGTATCCGAAAATCCGTTATTTCATATTAACTATTACACGTTATAGCATGAAGGATTCAGGGGTCGAAAACCCAGTCACACCAACGCTTAAGAATAGCAAAAGAGACGCTTTCGCGTCTCCCTGAATTGGTGGAGCATAGGGGGATCGAACCCCTGACCTCGTGATTGCGAACCACGCGCTCTCCCAGCTGAGCTAATGCCCCAAGCCCTGCGGGACTTATTATAACACACTCCCGCAGGAAAACAACAACTGTTTTTTATAAACTCTGTTTCAGTATACCCACGACTTCTTCCCGTGTCAGGACTTTGTACCCGCCTTTCAGGATGATGGTGCTGTCGGCAATGCCATCAACCATGTCTTCTGTCGCGCCCAGGTCCGTCAGGTTCATGACGAGTCCCAGTTCTTTCATCCACGCCTCCATAGCGTCAAGTCCGGCTGCGGCCAGTTCTTCATCGCTGCGTCCCTCCGGCACAATGTCCCAGACTTCCCTGGCGAAGCGGGCGAACTTGGCGGTGCACGCGGCGCCCGCGGTTCGAATCAGATAGCGGTAGTACGGCAGAGAGACTGCAGCCAAGGTCATGCCGTGGGTCGCGTCCGTATGAGCGCCTGCAGCCTGTCCCAGCATGTGAACCATCCAGTCTGTGGTCTTGCCCTTTCCAAGCAGAGTGTTCAGCGCCCAGGTTGCCGTCCACATCAGATTGGAACGCGCTTCGTAGTCCTCCGGATCCACGTTTGCGATTCGTGAGCTGTGTATGACGGAACGCATGAGTCCCTCACAGAGGTAATCTGTTGTGTTGTCATCCGCGCCGCTGAAGTACTGCTCGCAGATGTGATTGAAAATATCGTAGATGCCTGCTACCATCTGGTAGTGCGGAATGCTCAGTGTAAACATCGGATTCAGCACGGTGAACTTCGGCATGACGGCCTCCCCGAATACATGGCCGATCTTCTGCTTCGTTTCATGATTCGTGATGACGGATCCTCCGTTCATCTCGGATCCGGTGCCGACCATAGTCAGCACGCATCCGACCGGAACGATCTCGCAGTCCGGCTCTTCGAAACGGACGTAGTACTTCTCCCATGGATCGTCATCGCAGTTGACAGAAACGGAAACAGCCTTGGCGTAGTCACAGCAGGAGCCGCCGCCGACCGCCAGAAGCAGATCCACATCATTGTCCCTTGCGATTTGCACTCCCTCGCGAAGTTTGTCCACCGTCGGATTCGGCATGACGCCTCCGTCTTCAACGACAATCTTCCCGCAGTCGGTGAGCACCTCCATGACCTGATCGTAGATGCCGTTCTTCTTGATGGAACCGCCGCCGTAGATCAGCTGCACGTTAGGGCCGTATTTATAGAGTTCCCCTGCCAGCTTCTGCAGGGCGTTCTTGCCGAAGTAAAGTTTTGTCGGATTGCAGTACGTGAATGATCCTCTCATAATGTCCTCCTATTTCTTCCAGTCATCTTCCAGCGACTTGCCGGCGTTTTCTGCCTTTGCAGGAGCCAGCATCAGACCTACGACGCCCGCCAGAATGATGGCGCCGCAGATGAAGTGATACCACCGCAGCGGCTCCCCGAGTATGAGGGCCCCCGCAATGATTGATACGAGCGTCGACGCGCTGCTGAAGACGGTCGACTGTATGATTTCCATATGCGCCAGCATATATGCCATGAACTGAGCGGAAAGCAGGATGCAGAACACGCCCAGAAATGATACCCAGATAACGAAACTCGGGTGTCTCAGCGGCTCGATCAGTGCCTCCCAGTCCCCTGTGTATGCTGCCCTCGCGAAAGACGCGCCGATGAAGACGATGGAACCGCCGATGGCGATGGTCGCCGTAATCTCGATCGGACGGAAGACACCCCGGATATATCTTGCCGATACATTCTGACATCCCATGAAAATCGTAGCGATCGTCATCATAATGAGTCCTGTTACGTTCAGCGTGATATCCGTGGCGTTCAGAATAATCAGCACGATGAGAGCGGTTACTGTCATGACGATAAAGAGCATCTGCAGCCTGGTGGACCGCTCGCCCAGAACGATTCTACCGATGATTTTGGCAAAAATCGGCGACATGGCGAAGACGATTGCGCCTTCAATGGACGTCGCGAAGAACATCGACAGAATCTGCAGAATCATGAACGCGATGTAGAAGGCGGCTGTCATGTACAGCTTCCCTCTCGGCCTGCCCGGCTCCGCCTTCGGGTACTTTCCCATGGCCTTTGCAATACCGATCCACAGTGCCACGCTGATGAGAGCGGCTACGTACCGGTAGCAGAGAATTGTCAGGGTATCCGCATAGGGAACACACTGTTTGATTCCGAAGAAGGAAAAGCCGATCGACAGCGTGAACGCGATACCTGCCGCGTATAAACTTATTTTGGGAACATCATATTCCGCTTTTGACATCTTAAAGCACTCCTCTGACGAATATCTCGATTCCAATGAAAATGAGAATACATCCGCCAAGTATCCCAGCCTTGCCGGTCAGTTTCTCGCCCGCTTTCTTCCCAAGCCTGAGACCGAACTTGCTGATGAAATATGTTACAACGCCTATGATCAGTGCGCAGACCGCAGCCTGCATCCAATCGTAGGCGGATATTGCAAAACCTACAGACAGGGCGTCAATGGATGTTGCAATGCCCTGCACCAGAAGCGCCGGTCCGGACAGCCGCACGGTCTCGACTTCCTCTGCCTTATGACTGCGAAGTCCCTCGATGAGCATCTTCCCTCCAATAAAGAGAAGCAATATCAGCGCAATCCAAGGAACCGCTTTCTGGAAGGCCTCGAACCGTTCCGCGATGGCATGCACGCACACCCAACCTGCCATAGGCATGAAGAACTGAAAGAAGCCGAAGGTTCCGGCGATGATCCGCCGCTTTCTCTCCCGCATCTCGGGTTCCATAAGGCCGTTTGCCACGGATACGCTGAAAGCGTCCATAGCCAGCCCTACTCCCAGCAGTATGCTGTTAAAAAAGAATATCAGGCTCCAGTTCATTCTTCTTTTTCCGCCTCTTCGAAGGCGTCCTCGATTTCTTTTTTCTTCTCCAGTCGGTCGGCCAAATCACTCGCTTTGGTGCGGCTTGATACAATGACCGAAGCGATGACGCTCGCGATGAGCAGCACCAGAATCACTGCGATGGAGACCAGATTCGGTATCTGGATATCGAATATGTCGAGGAGCATCTTGACGCCTGTGAAGATCAAAATCACAGCGACCCCATACTTGACGTACTGGAATCTTTCATGCATGTGCTCCAGAACGAAGAACATCTGTCTGAGGCCCATGACCGCGAACATATTCGACGTGTATACGATGAACAGATCCCTTGTCATGGAGATGACTGCGGGAACCGAATCGATGGCGAAGATAATATCTGAGAACAGAAGCAGCACCATGACCACCATAAGCGGAGTGCACAGCGTCTTCGCCCTCTTAGAGAGCAGGCTGGACTTGTCGTAATTTGTCCCGTCGTTCTTTACGATAAACTTCTCACCCTCAAAATCCGCGCTCATCGGCAGAAACTTGGCGATGATTTTATACAGAACACCGTCGCGCGGATCGTCCTCCTCATCCTCTTTGCGGAACATCTTGACGCCGCTGAACACGAGCAGCGCGCCGAACACCCAGAGCAGCCACTCGAACATATTGATCAGCGAAATGCCCACGAAGATAAACAGGAATCTCAGTACGATGGTTCCTGCGATTCCGTAGTTGAGCACCTTGTGCTGGGCGTGTTCCTTGATTCCAAAGCTGATGAAGATCAGCAGGAATACGAACAGATTGTCCACAGATAGACTCAGCTCAATCAGGTATCCGCTGAAGTAATCGATGGCCTGAGACGCCCCCTGCCAGAAGTAGATGAACACACCAAAAAGACATGCCATGAGCATCCAGAAATACAGCCACTTATACTGCCAGATGGCCTTCCATATTCTCTTGCCGCCTGATTCAGAATCCTGTCTAGATTCCATTCACCGCCTCTTTCATTACCTTGCCGATTGCATCGTGGATCACCAGATCCGCTCTGCTGTCGAAGGACGTGCTGCTCTTGTTGATAAGCACCAGCTTGCTCCCCCGGAAGTAGTTCACGAAGCCCGCAGCCGGATATACGACCAGAGATGTTCCGCCGATAATCAGAACATCAGCCGCACGAATTGCATCCACTGCGCCTGAAATCTGGAAATCGTCGAGAGCTTCCTCGTAAAGCACCACGTCAGGTTTTACCACGCCGCCGCACTTCTCACACTTTGGAATCATGCCGTCGCAGTGAGCCGGGTCCAGAATGTAGTCCAGATCGTAGAACTCACCACAATGCATGCAGTTGTTTCGGAGCACTGACCCGTGCAGTTCATAGACCGTTTTGCTCCCCGCCTTCTGGTGGAGACCGTCTATGTTCTGCGTTACGACGGCTTTCAGCTTGCCCATCTCCTCCAGCTTCGCCAGAGCCTTGTGAGCATCGTTCGGCTCCGCTTCCGTATATATCAGATTGTTTTTGTAATAATCGAAGAAGGTCTCCGTATCTCTGACGAAGAAACTGTGAGACAGCATCTGTTCTGGTGACATGCCGTAATTGGATTGGGCGCTATAGAGCCCAGCTTCCGATCTGAAATCAGGAATGTTACTTTCGGTGGAGACGCCTGCTCCGCCAAAGAATACGATGTTGTCGCTTCCTCTCAGTATTTCTGTAAGTTCTTCGTACATACCGAACCTCCTTCTTCTTAATAGCTCTGTGAAAGAGCCCTGCCTAAGCGTTCTTATTGCTCTTCACTCTGTCAATCGCGAAAATGATAATGAGGGCGCCAGCCGCCGTTGCCAGAGTAGAGATAAAAGTAAGCATCTTCGGTCCGCTAGCATCCAGAATCATCCCTCCGAACAGCGTTGCGAAGATTGTTGTTATAGTGATCATCGTAGTGAAAAGAGCCTGTCCCTTGACGGCCTCTCCCCTGCTCATCATCTCATCGGAAAAATACACCATTCCAGGCAGGAACAACGCGAAGGACACCGGCTGAAACAGCTGTCCGATGTAGAGCATCACAACAGAATTTGCCAGCCAGCAGATAGCGATTTTCACCGTGAATCCGATGGCCGCCGCCTTCAGGAGGAGCTGACAGGAGAATTTGTTCCTGAGCTGCTTGAAGAACACCATCGCCGGTATCTCCAGGAAAGCCATCACGCCCAGTATTCTCCCCATATCCTCCGTGGTTCCGCCGACGCCGGTGCAGATCTGCGCCATGTAGTTGTTCAAAACCGCGTTGCTGAAGAACAGTCCCAGCACTCCCAGATTCATGACGAAGAACATCCTGTTTCTCTTGATGAACTGGATGAGATTGATATTCTCAACTTCTTCTGATGCTTTTGCATCTTCTTCGTGAGACTTGCCGTAAACTGCTTCTCTCCCCTTCTGTGACTGCGCCTTTCCTTTTTTGAAATAGTGCGCCGTGAACAGGAGGCTCGCAATGAGCATCAGGCAGGCCAGTTCACTGGCAACCGGCATCACATTGATACCCAGATGTTCGACAATCGTGCCGAACACAGCGACGAAGATGGAGTAAGCCAGAGATCCGACGGATCTGGCGATGCCGAAGTTGATGGCAACGCCGGCGTCCTCCAGCCGGAAGGCCAGCGAGTTGAACAGAGGCTGCAGCACCGTATGGAACGCGATCAGCAGCACAAATACAACGCAGAGCCCGAGGCTTCCGCCCTTGAACGTGAACATGCCGACGGTGAACACCATCATGCATACCGTCATGATTCCCGTTGTTCCCATGACGTCAAGGCGTTTGGAGCGGTCCACAAAGTCCGCGATCAGCGGCTGCATAACAACCGCCAGCACGTTTGCCGCCGCCAGTGTGATTCCGATTTGTGAATTTGTATAGCCCTTCGCAAGCATAAACACAGATGCGAAGCTGCTGACTACCGCGTAGATGACCCAGTAGGAGCCGAATATCGCTCCGTATCCGCTATTGAGTATTTTCCCCATGTTTGCCTTTCCTTACAGGTCGTAGTAGAGCGAGAATTCCGCCGGATGTGGAATGGAGTGAACCTTCTGGTAATCCGCCTTTTTCTTCTCGATCCACAGATCGATCAGTTCCTGCGGGAACACGCCGCCGGCTGTCAGATAATCGTGATCTTCTTTCAGCGCATCCAGCGCGTCCATGAGGCTCCTAGGCAGGGCCTTGATTTCCTTTTTCTGCTCATCCGTCAGATCATAGAGGTTGAAGTCATACGGACCCCATCCGCCGTCCATGGCGTTGATCTTGTTCTTGACGCCGTCGATGCCGGCCATGAGGATGGCCGCAAAAGCATAGTATGGATTGGCTGTGCCATCAGGATTTCTCAATTCGAAACGCTTCTTGTCCGGCGCCTTGGCGTAAGCAGGAATTCTGATGACGGAGCTTCTGTTTGCCGTCGCAAAACCGATGGTAACCGGTGCCTCAAATCCCGGAACCAGTCTCTTGTATGAATTCGTCGACGGATTGGTGAACGCGCAAAGGCTTTTTGCGTGCTTCAGAATACCGCCCATGAAGTGCAGCGCCAGTTCTGAAAGGCCGGAATATCCGTTTTTATCATAGAAGAGCGGCTTGCCGTCCTTGAACAGATGCATGTGCACGTGTAGTCCTGATCCGGCTTCATCATAGATTGGCTTCGGCAGGAATGTCGCCGTTCTGTCATCTTCGACCGCCGTATTCTTGATGATGTATTTGGTCGCCATTACAGCGTCGGCCATCTCTGTCATCTCTCCCAGCTCAACTTCGATCTCGACCTGACCTGGTCCGCCGACCTCGTGGTGGTGGTATTTGACCTTAATTCCCCAGTCCTCCATGGTCATGCACATCTTCGCTCTGGAGTTATATGTGATATCCTGCGGAATATCGGCGTGGTAGCCCTTCTTGCGGCCAACCTGATATCCCTTGTTTCTGATGTCATCTTCCATTGCGGAGTTCCACTCGGCCTGCTTGGTGTCGACCTCACAGAATACGGACTCCTCTCTGACCTGATACGCGACTCTGTCGAAGAGATAGAACTCGAATTCCGGCCCTACGATCATCTGATCCGCGATTCCCAGATCTCTCATGTACTTCTCCGCCGCCAGGGAGACGTTCCTCGGATACTGATCAAATGGTCTGTTCTCCGGTTCGTCGATGACGAAGACATCGCCCATCATTGTAATCGTCGGAATTTCCGAGAACTTATCGAAGATCGCTGTCTTCAGATTCGGGATAAACACCATATCGGACTTTTCGATTGGCGCGTATCCGTAGTTGGATCCGTCAAAACCAATGCCTTCGACCATGGTGTCCTCTGTAAAACGTTCTACCGGAATCGACAGATGTCTCCATCTTCCCTCCAGGTCGACCATCTTAAAGTCTACCATCTTAATGTCGTATTCCTTGATGAACTCCTGAACTTCCGCAACTGAATTAAACATATTATTCTCCTTTCAGCTATACAAACTGTTCCTAAACCGTTTCTTCAAACTGCTTATGGCAGTGCGGGCAGTTGATTTTGATCGTTCCCGCCCCAACAGGAACTCTCAGTTTTTCCTTGCAGTACGGGCAGATGAGAACGCGTTTGCCATCGTTCTTCGGTCTTGAAGTCGGCTTGCTGAATCCGCCGTTTCCATTTCTGCCGCCTGTGAATCTGCTCTTCATCTCCAGATACTTCATATTCTCGGCTCTGCGCTTGTCATAGAACCGCGAGAATGCTCTGCTGTAGACGAGGATGAGCAGAATGACCGCTGCCACCCAAAGTGCTCTGATTCCCACAAATATATTCAGCACCATAAGCACTGCTGATACGATGAGCATGAATCTGCCCAGTTCATCCATTCCGTATCTTCCGTTGAACATCTATTGCTCCTCCATTCCTAGTAACATCTCCGCGAACACCTGCTGCGCCGCTTCCACGGATTTCATCGCGTCGCTGCAGTAAAAATCCGCGCCCATCTTATATGCATATTCTTCCGTGAGCACAGCTCCGCCGACCATGACTTTGACCGTCGGGTCCTCGGCCTTGATGGCTTTGATTGTTTCCTCCATGCTTCCCAGTGTCGTAGTCATGAGGGCAGAGAGACCGACAAGCCGTATTCCTTCGGTGCGGACTTTATCCACCACGTCTTCCACGGGCACGTCTCTGCCCAGATCGATCATGTTGAAACCGTAGTTCTCCATGATGACCTTGACGATGTTCTTGCCGATATCGTGGATATCTCCCCTTACGGTAGCGATGATCACGTCGCCGGCGTTTTCACCGCGCAGCCCGTCCTCTTCCATTCGCTTTTTGATCACGTCGAAGCCGACCTGGGCCGCCTGAGCGGACTGCAGCATGGAAGGCAAAAACACCTCACCCCGTTCAAAACCCTTTCCCACTCTGTCAAGGGCCGGAATCAGGTCCTGGTTGACGATATCCATCGGATCCTTAGTCTTGAGCAGCTCTTCGATTGCCTTTGCAGCCTCTCCTTCGAGGCCGTTTTCGATGGCGTGAGCCACTGACGCCTCACTGCTAGCAACCGCCGCGGCAGGATCAGTCGTTTCAGGTGTCCCTGCAGTTTTTGCTGCTTTTGCATCTGCTTTCTTATCCGGTCCGCCGGTTGGCAAAGCCGCGTCTTTATATCTCTCAATGTAGGCCGCCGCGCTTTCATCCCGATTCTTGAGGACGTTGAACGCATAGATGGAAGCCATCATATCTTCGTCGTTTGGATTGATAATCGGCAGATCCAGGCCATTCTCCAGAGCCATGGTCATGAAGGTTCTGTTGATAATCGGTCTGAGCGGAAGTCCGAAGCTGACGTTGGAAACGCCAAGGGCCGTCGCCAGACCCAGTTTCTCTTTGACCATGCGCACGGTCTTGAGTGTCTCATCCACTTCCTTCTGCTGGGCTGATGCCGTCAGCGTCAGACAGTCGATGATGATGTTCTCACGCGGAATGCCGTATTCCCCGGCCCGGTGCACAATGCGCTCCGCAATGGCGAACCGCTCCTCGCAGGTCGCCGGAATGCCGCCCGCGTCCAGAGTCAGTCCGATGACCGCTGCGCCGTACTTCTTCACGATCGGCAGGATGCGATCCATGACCTCTTCGTCGCCGTTGACGGAGTTGACGATCGGCTTGCCGTTGTAAACACGCAGCGCTGCCTCGATGGCGTCCGCGTTTGAGGAGTCGATCTGCAAAGGCACGTTGGTGACCGCCTGCAGTTTTTTCACGAGCTCCGGCATGAGCGCCGCTTCGTCGATTCCCGGTACGCCGACGTTGACGTCCAGAATCTCCGCACCCGCTTCAATCTGGCTCATGGCCTGATTGATGACATAATCAAAATCCCTGTTGAGAAGGGCATTCTTCATTTTTTTCTTTCCCGTTGGATTGAGTCGCTCGCCGATGACCGTCACGTGATCCACTGTGACCACCTTGCTGCCGCTACAGACTTTGAGCGGCCTGCGCGGTTTCTCCAGGCCGAACAGACTGTTAAGCGTGAAGTCCTGCGGTCTGTGAGCCGCCTCGATGGCGCCTGTGAGAGGCCCTTTCGGTCGGCGGAAATGTTCTCCCGTATACAGTCCAACCCCTTCTTCCGTCGTCTCCTGTTCTCTGCGATCTGAAGCAACGTACTCGGCAACACCCCTGATGTAGTCCGGCGTGGTACCGCAGCAACCGCCGACCATGGCGACGCCAGCGTCCACGTACTGTTTCATAATCTCAATGAACTCATCGGCGTCAATGTCGTACTCTCCTGTGGATGGATTCGGAAGCCCTGCGTTCGGCTTGGCGATGACAGGCAAATCCGTATACGTCATGAGTTCCTTGATGAGCGGCAGAATCTGCGCCGGTCCAAGAGAACAGTTGATGCCGATGGCGTCGGCGCCCAATCCCTCCAGAACCATGGCCATGTTCTCAAGACCTGTTCCAAGGAAGGTGCGTCCGTTTTGCTCGAAGGTCATCGTGACCATGAGAGGAAGTTCCGTATTCTCCTTAACAGCAAGCACTGCGGCCTTAACATCGTAGATATCCGTCATGGTCTCGATGGCAACGACATCCGCGCCGCATGTTACAGCTGCTTTCGCCTGAAGGGCGTAGAAATCATAGGCGTCTTCGAAGGTCAGCCTTCCGAGTGGTTCCACCAGTTCCCCCTGCGGTCCCATATCAAAGGCAATCAGAAGGTTTCTGCCTTTGCTTTCGTATTCTTCGCGAAGCCGGCGAGCCGGTTCGGTCAATTTGAGGCACAGAGACTCCACGGTTTCACCCAGCCCTGCCACTTTGTCACGCGTCAGGTTGAACGTAGGCGTATAGATCATCTGGGACCCTGCTTCGATGTACTGACGCGCCACGTCCTCGATCACATCCTGATGGTTGAGTGCGAAAGCGGTAGAGTCCTCCCCCGCTTTCATTCCTCTGGACTGCAGCATGGTGCCCGTGCCGCCGTCCAGTATGATTGTTCTGGTTTCTTTGTTGTTCATTCTATCTATGCGCTTGGCCTTAGCGGCTTACTTCCTCTTGGCCAGCGTTCCCATAATATTTCTTCCGATGGTCGACCCGATGTTGCCGAAGATCGTCCTGCCTTTGCGGCCGAACACAGCTTCACCGACGACTTTTCCCACTTCTCTTCCGACAGAGCTTCCCGTTGTCTTGGCGACATTGGTCTTGATTCTGTCCGCTTCGGTCTGCTTCTTCTTTTCTGCCTTTGCCGCTTCTTTTTCTGCAGCCTTTGCTTCCTTTTCGGCCTGTGCCTGCTGGGCTGCCTGCGCCGCCTCCTGCTCCTGCGCCTCCGTGACCTGTGCTTTCATTCGTGCCAGGATTTCATAGGCGGAGTCAGCATCCACCATGGTTCCATACTTCGTGTAGAGCAGTGATTCTTTGACCATTCTGTCTCTCGTCTCATCCGAGATGGCTCCCATGCAGCTTTCCGGCGGCAGGATGTAGGCATACTCCGCCATGGAAGGCGCGCCGTTCTCATCCAGTGTCGACACAACAGCTTCGCCAGTACCGAGATTCTGAAGAACGTCCTCTGTCTTGAAGTCAGGATTTTCTCGAAAGGAATCCGCAGCCGCCTTTACGACCTTCTGTTCCGCCGGCGTGTAGGCGTGCAGACCGTGCTCGATCTTATTGCCCAGCTGCGCCATGACGGCACTCGGGATATCTCCCGGGCTCTGGGTGATGAAGAACAGGCCGATGCCCTTGGATCGTATCAGTTTAACCACTTGCTCGATCTTCTCCAGAAGCGGTTTCGATGCATTATTGAAGAGACAGTGGGCTTCATCAAAGAAGAACACCATCTTAGGCTTTTCCAGATCGCCCACCTCAGGCAGGATCTCGAAGAGCTCGCTGAGCAGGTAAAGCATGAAGGCCGAGTAGAGCTTCGGCTTGCTGATCAGCGTCTCCGCATCCAGGATGTTGACCATCCCTCTGCCGTCCGGACCCAGTGTGAAGAAGTCTGTGATGTTGATGGCCGGCTCTCCGAAGAATTTGTCCGCGCCCTCTGCCTCCAGTGCTACGATGGAGCGGATGATAGTCGCCATGGACGTCTTCGTGATGTGACCATACTCTGTCTCGAACTGATCCGCGTTCTCGGAAACGTAGGTGAGCATGGATTTCAGGTCCTTGGTATCGATGAGGATCATCTGCTGATCATCCGCAATCTTATATGTTACGGTCAGAAGGTCCGTCTGGGTGTCGTTCAGGTCCAAAATCTGCGACATGAGCTGTGGGCCCATCTCCGTCACTGTCGTTCTGAGCGGGATGCCCTTCTCCCCATAGATGTCGTAGATGGTTACCGGAAAACCTCTGTACTCGAACTGATCTCTGATATCGAAGCGGTCCAGGCGCTTCTGCATACCTTCATTGTCCTCTCCTGGGACAGCGATTCCCGCCATATCTCCCTTAACATCAGAGAAAAATGTCGGCACGCCCAGCTGCGAAAAAGACTCTGCCAGAACCTTCAGTGTGACAGACTTGCCGGTACCTGTCGCGCCTCCGATGAATCCGTGCCGGTTGGCCATGGATGGATTCAGATATATCTTCTCCTCAGGTCTCTCTTCCAGGCCTTTTTTCGCGAAGTAGATTTTCCCATTATCGATCATAACAGTACCTCCTGCTTTAAATACAAAAATACGTATATATTATACTACATGTTGGGCCTTTCTGCGCTTTAATTTACTGAAAAACACAAAAAAAGACAGCCCTTCCCCAGTGGTTGACCGTCTTGTTTTACAGATACAGAATCGATGCGGCAAATCCGCTTTCCTCCGCCGTTACGATGGCCGCGGAACCCCCGTCCAGACTGCGCGGCCGACGGGTGCTGCCCGGGTTGACGAACAGGATTCCGTTGTGTTCTTTGATGACCGCCTTGTGCGTATGGCCGAAGCAGACCATGGCGCATTTCTCACGCCGCGCCAAATACGCTGCGTTGTCCAAGGAGAAGTCCACATCCTCATTATGCCCGTGGATGACCAGAATCTTCCCTGCCGGCGTTTCGACGACTTTGAACTCTTCGCCCCAGCCGCCGTCGCAGTTGCCGTGCACAGCATAAATTCTCTGACTGTACAACTGCGCCAGCCGAACGCCGTCACTGTAGAAATCTCCGCAGTGAATGATGAAATCAAGGGGCCCTCCAGTCAGGGCCCTGTCATATAATTCGATTGCTTTTTTCAGATCCCCGTGAGTATCGCTCACGACAAATATCCGCATATTGCTTTCCTTCTTCCGGATCTACAGTAAGTCTTTGATTCCTTCATGCACACGGACCGCGACCTTCGGATCGTTCATGGTGTAGATGTGCACGCCGTCCACGCCGCGGGCGATCAAATCGCGGCACTGTCCGACAGCGTACTCGATACCGGCCTCGTAGAGCGCCTTCGGCTCGTGCTGGTAACGGGCAATCAACTCGGTGAAATCATGCGGCATGCTGGCGCCGGATAGCTGCACCGTCTTCTCGATCTGGCTAGCCTTGACGATCGGCATGATTCCCGCCGAAATCGGAACTCGGATTCCGGATTCTCTGGCCTTATCCAGGAAGGCGCAGAACTTGTAGTTGTCAAAGAAGAGCTGTGAAATAAGAACTCTGACACCTGCGCCGATCTTGTACTTCAAGTTCTGAATATCCTCATCGAGAGAATCCGACTCGTAGTGCCCTTCCGGATAACAGGCTCCCAGAATCTCCAGCTCTCCTCTGGACTTCCGCTGTATCTCAATGGCCAGTTCGTTGGCGTGGGCGAACTCCCGCTTGATATCCTCTCCTGGTATGATGTCGCCCCGCAGCGCCATGATATTCTCGATTTTTGAGTCCTTCAGCATCTGGATCATCGTCTTGACGTCTTCCAGGCTGGAGTTGATGCAGGTCAGGTGCGCCAGCGTCTCGATGCCATACTCTTTCTTGATGTTCGCCGCAATCTCGCAGGTGGAAAAATCCGCGACGCTGCCGCCGGCTCCGTAGGTCACGCTGATGAAATCCGGCTCCGTCACCTTGAGGATCTCCACCGCTTCGTAAATCGAATCTCTGTTGCTTTTGCGCTTCGGCGGAAACACTTCCAATGAGAAAACCGGCTTTCCCTCCGCCTTCTTTTTCTTGTAAATCTCAGGTATCTTCATCTCTTCACCTATATATGTTGAATGTGATAATCGTCCTATCCTTGCGGCTCTTGCCGCCCACTTCCGCCAACACGGCCTTGCCTTTGCCGCGCAGGACGATCCGGTCGCCCTCGCCGATCTCCTGGTCAACCTTCAGGGCTTCCATGCTGTTGACCGAGACCACGCCCCGCCGGATGGCTTCCGCCGCCTTCGCTCTGGACAACGCAAAGGCAGACGCAACGATATTGTCCAATCGAAGGGACGCCACCGTGTCATGCTTCTGGACGATGTTCTGCGTTCCTGTCTCCAGTTTGTCGATCGGCAGTATTTCCACGCTCAGATTCGTCCGTCCGGCCTTATCATAATTCATTCCGATGAATTCGGCAACGCCTGTTTCCACGATGATGTCAGCACCGCCGCCGGTTTTCCCATCGGGCTGCCGAACGAGGATGTCCCCCGTCACTTCCCGGTCGAGTCCGAGAGCCAGCAGCGATCCCAGATAATCCCGGTGCGTCAGCGCGCGGCCGCCTTTCGGGACCGTCACCCGGATGACGCGCACCAGATCCGCAACGTCCTCTCTGGTTGCGTAGTCAGGCAAAAACACCGGCATGCACCGTTCCGCCTCTTCGTAGCCCCCGTAGAAGAGGAACTCCACCGGAAGCTTCCTGCTTTTGCAGTAGTCAGAAGCGATCTTTCTCTGATGCATGTCGAGGAAATCTCCAGCCGCCAGCATGTAGTTGTCCGCGGCCTGATTGATCTTGTCCTCCAGGCGCGCCAGGAGCAGTTCGTCGCTATGCATCGGCAGCCTCCGCGCCGGCTTTCGGCTCATACAGCACATAGGTATTTTCAAGTCCAAAGGCCTCAGACTTCGTGACGCCGATTACCTTGAACCCATTCTTCTTATAGAACCGGATGTCCTCCTCACCGTTGGTGAAGAGCATGATCGGAAGCCCGATTTCATCGGCGTAGCGGCATGCTGCCTGAATGATCCGGGAGCCTCTGCCCTGTCCCTGTAACTCCTCTTTGACGCACAGAAAATCCGCATAGAGATATCTGTCCGGAATGGTTGCCAGTTCCGCTTCCGTTCTATCCACCTCGTCAAAAAAGGCCCACCATCTGCGCACGCCTTCTTCCCCGAGGCGCGCGGCAGCCGCGCGGAATGCATCGCTGTCCGATCTGGCCGCTTCAAAACGTTCCTCTGAATATACTTCTTCTTCAGAGAACATAATCATGAGAACCTCGCTCATAGTCTCATCGAGGCTATAGGCGTATCCGTATTCGAAATCAAAGGCACCGTAGTACCGGATCACCATTTCAATTGCGGCCTGCCTGTCCTCCCAGTCAGGAAAAGAGCCAATCAGCTTCGGGTAGTTTTTGAAGGATTTCAACATCATCTCATAGACTTCCTCGAGATCCTTCCGTTCTATTTTGTGCAGTTCTTTAATCTCCGGTTTCATGGTACAATTGTAACACAGGAGGTCTTTGAGAATGGATAAATTCAGCAAATATTTCGACCATACTCTGTTGAAACCCGAGGCAACGCCCCAGGATATTCTGTACGTGCTGAGCGAGGCCGTGAGCCTCGATACCGCGGCGGTCTGCGTGAATGGGTGTCACGTGCGCTCGGCGCGCCGTTACATCGACGCATCCGGCGCCGACGTGAAAGTCGCCGCCGTAGCGGGATTTCCGCTGGGTGCCATGTCCACCAACGCGAAAGCTTATGAAGTGCAGCTGGCCCTCGAGGACGGCGCGGACGAAATCGATCTCGTCATGAACATCGGCCAGGCGAAGGCGGGAAACTGGGCTTACGTGGAAGACGAAGTGTACACCATTGCTGAAATGTGCCACGAGAACGGCGCCATTCTGAAACTGATCATAGAAACCTGCCTCCTGACGGATGAAGAAATAGTGCAGGCCTGTGAATCGGCGCGCACTGCCGGCGCGGATTTCGTCAAGACTTCCACTGGGTTTTCCGGCGGCGGCGCCACAGCGCACGCGGTTGCACTCATGAAAAAAACCGTCGGTGACGATCTGAAAGTGAAAGCCTCCGGCGGCATCCGCACCCTGACTGATGCCCGCGCTATGATCGATGCAGGAGCCGACCGGCTCGGCTGCAGCGCAACCGCTGACATACTGAAGGAGATATAATATGAATTATGGAAAAAGACTTGCGTATATACTGCTAGCCGGCGGCGGCATGATGATTACCATCATCGGCATCTCCTACAAGACCGGTTACTTCCCGGGACACTCTGAAATGAGCGCCTACTCCTGTATGATCATAGGCATCATTCTCGCCATCATCGGTCTGGCCAACATGCGCAGATTCTGATAATAGCTTTAGCAGATTCTCGGCAGGCCTTCCCCGTAGAGCACGTCAAATCTGCGAGTTGCACCCAGATGGGTCTTGATAAAAGCCCCCTCACCAGTCTGCACACGCCCGATGAACGCGGCGTCTTTGCCGTGTTCCGTCCGGCGCATTGCGGCTAACGCCGCTTCGGCCTGCTCTGCCGGTACCACTGCGATCATTTTCCCCTCGTTACCCATGTAGAGAGGGTCTAATCCCAGAATATCTGAAAATCCTTTCACCTGCGGGCTGACCGGAATGGCGTCCTCATCCAGTTCAATTCTGCAGGACGAACTTTCCGCAATCTCATTAATCACGGTTCCCAGCCCTCCGCGCGTCACGTCGCGCATGGTCCGGACATCTATGCTCGCTGCGAAGAGTGCGTCCACAATGTCGTTCAGCGCTGCGCAGTCGCTTGTAATATCATTTTCGATTTCCATCCTGTGGCTCAGAATGCAGGCGTGGTGATCGCCCAGATTACCCGAGCATAGAATCACATCACCTTCGCGGCAGTTAGCGCTGCTCACGTCGCGTCCTTCCGGTATCAGGCCGATACCAGTCGTGTTGATGTAGAGACCGCCGTTGCCTTCGACCACCTTCGTATCTCCGGCGCAGATGATAACTCCGGCCGCGCGTGCCTGCGCCGCCATGGATGAAACAATCTGATCCAAGAGGTCTGTGTCGAGGCCTTCCTCCAGAATGAAACCGCAGGTCAGATACTTCGGCTCAGCTCCCATCATCAGCAAATCATTGACTGTACCGCAGACGCAGAGCTTACCGATATCCCCTCCCTTAAAAATGAGCGGTGTGACGACAAAGGAATCCGTGCTGCAGGCGATTCTCCCCGCTGGCAAGTCCAGCACAGCCGCGTCTTCCATCTTAGCGAGCACATCGTTTTCAAAGTGCTTCCCGAATATATCTTTCATGAGCTGGGCAGAGGATTTGCCTCCGCTGCCGTGCGCCATTGTGATCTTCATGATTGTCTCCCCTAGTGTTTATTTCTGTACCAGATGCCGCAGGATCCTTCGCTGGAAACCATGCAAGGCCCAAACGGTGCCATCGGCGTGCAGTTTCCGCCTGCGAACATCGGGCACTGATCCGGATTGATTCTGCCGGTGATGACATCACCGCATCTGCATCCCTCCGGGAGCTGCATATCTTCATCGAGTCCGCGGCTCCCGCCGTCGTAGCCTTCATATTGATCCTTCAGGTAGAGTCCCGAGCCGTCTATGAGTCCCAATCCTCTCCACATGGCCGTCCCCGGTTCAAAGACATCCTCGATTGCCTGCAGGGCCTTCGGATTTCCATCCTCTTTAACCGCGTTCGGATACATATTCTCGACGCGCCCTTCGCCTGCCTCGATCTGTTTCACGATTCGGTAGATTGCTGCCAGGATGTGTTCCGCTTCAAATCCGGAAACTACAAATGGTTTCCCGAAGTCTTCGGCCAGTTCATCGTAGACATGCACGCCTGTAATGACGCTGACGTGTCCCGGACAGATAAATCCGTCGATGTCGTTCTGATTCTCACAGATCCAGCGCAGCGCCGGTATCGCTGTCTTCAACGCTGTAACGAGACGAATATTATGAACGCCCTGGCGTTCTGCCTCCCGAACCAGCAGCGCGTAGGTCGGCGCCGTCGTCTCAAAACCGACAGCCGCGACCACGTAAGTTTTTTCCGGGTTCGCTTTCGCCTTCTCAATGGCTTCCAGCGGCGAGTACATGATTGTGATGTCCGCCTTCGCACCTTCTTCTCCCGCGGATTTGTTCTCCGAGAGGCTTCCGGCAGTACCGGGCACCTTCATCATATCGCCGAAAGTGAGCAGTTCGCAGTTTGGTGCTTTTGCATACTCCACGCACTTGTCGATGAATGCCGTCGGAGTCACGCATACCGGGCAGCCCGGACCGGAGATGAGCTTGATCTTCGGCGAAATCAGATCCCTGATTCCATTCTTAAAAATTGCGGCAGTGTGAGTGCCGCAAACTTCCATCAGCTTAAGCTGCCTGCCGTCATATGATTTCAGATAGTCTATAACCTGTGCGATATCCATTACGCCATTGCCTCCAGATCGGCAAAGAGATCGATGATCTCCTGTGCCTGCTGTTTTTCCATGACTTCAATGGCGCAGCCCGCATGCACCAGAACATACTGATCCACTTCAGGCTCCACCAGTCCGATATTCACGTTTACAAGATTTCCATTGAAATCCACCTTGGCCATGCTGCCGTTTATCTCCGTCACTCTACCGGGAATTGCCACGCACATAATTTACGCCTCCTCTTCCGGCAGTTTGCAGATGTCCACCCAGCCGATTGCGTTCGAGTACTTGTAAATCTCATCGCAGGTCAACTCGATGGCGCTGTTATCGGATCCGCAGGCCGGGAACACTGTCTCAAAACGCTTCAGTGTCTCGTCGCAGTATACGTCCACGTCGCCGCGCTCTATTGCAAAGGCACAAACGCCTCCGATTGCGTGACCTGTGTATTCCAGCACTTCTTCCGGCTTCAGCATCTTCGCTTTGAAACCAAACTGGTCCTTGAATTTCCTGTTGTTGATTCTTCCGTCTCCTGCCATCTGAACGAGGATTGCGCCTTCGCCGTTCGGCTTGAGAAAGGACATGGTCTTGCAGATGCGCGCGCCCTCCACGCCGACTGCTTCCGCAGCCAGATCCACGGTTGCGCTGGATACGTCAAATTCCATCACTCTGCCTTCCATTCCGAATTGACGGAAATACTCTCTTACTTTATCGATTGCCATATGTTACCTCCATACAAAGCGCATTCTAACACTTTTAGGAACGTCCGTAAAGAAAACTACTTCTCAATCAGGTTCTCCAACGTCTCATAGAGAACTTCCGGCTGGACCGGTTTTGAGAGATGCGCGTTGAGACCTGCCTGTATGCTCTTCTGCACATCTTCATCAAAGGCGTTGGCAGTCAGCGCGATGATCGGGATGCTCCCGGCATCCGGGCGCCGGAGCGCGCGGATCGCGCGCGTTGCTTCCAGACCGTCCATTTCCGGCATGCGCATATCCATCAGTATTGCGGAGTAGTATCCCGGTTCGTGCTCTTCAAACTTCTCCACTGCGATCCTTCCGTTTACGGCCAGGTCTGCCTTCATCTGCCGCGCCTGCAGAACCATCATCATGATTTCTGCATTTACCTCGACATCCTCCGCCAAAAGGATATGGCGTCCGGCAAGATCGGCCTTGTTCGCCTCGATGCCGATGGAGATTCCTCGCTTACGCATGGCGGTCTTGTATTCCTCCAGGACGGTTGACGCGAACAGCGGCTTCGAGAGGAAACTATCGACACCGGCCTGCAGGGCTTCTTCGAGCACATCCTCCCACTGATAAGCGGTCAGGATGATAATTGCCGAATCCTCACCGGCGATTTCACGAATCCGGCGGGTCGTTTCGATACCGTCCAGTTCCGGCATCTTCCAGTCGACCAGGATGAGGTTGTACGGGTTCATACGCGCGCTGTGCAGTTTCACCATTTCAATCGCTTCCGCTCCGGATTCGGCAATCTCCGAAGAAATTCCCGCCTTGCCCAATACCAGACGCGCGTGTTCGCACGCGATCGAATCATCATCGACGATCAGGACACACATTTTCTGCGGGTCCACATCAAAGTTATCGGCATCGCCCGACGACCGCTCCGAATTCGTCAGCGTAACTGTAACGGTGAACACGGTGCCCACGCCCTTCTCGCTTTCAACCTGAATGTTGCCGTTCATCATTTCCACAATGCTCTTTGTAATAGGCATACCAAGGCCGGAGCTTCCGTATTTGTTTGTCGAAGAGGAATCCTCCTGGGCGAAAACGTCAAAAATATGCGGCAGAAAATCTTCGCTCATGCCGATACCGGTATCTGAAATCCTGAACTGCAGTGTCGTCTGCCCCTTGTATTCGGCCTTCTTCTCCGCTTCCAGTTCGATTTTGCCGCCTTTCGGCGTAAACTTGACCGCATTGCCGAGGATGTTGATCAGCACCTGTTTCAATTTCGTGCCGTCACCGATATAGTACTCGTCAATCTGACCATTGATGTGGCACTGGTAGTCCTGCTCTCTTTCTACGCACTGGCTGCTGAACATCGTGTTGATTCCCTCCAGTATTTTCTGGAAGGAAAACTCCTCATTCCGCAGCACAAGACGCCCGGATTCGATGCGGGACATGTCAAGGATATCGTTGATGAGTTCCAGCAGGTGATCTGCGGAATCTCCGATCTTCCTGAGGTAGTCCTTGATCTTTTCCGGGGTTTCCGGATCGTTCAGCGCGATGTTGTCCAGCCCGATGATAGCGTTCATCGGCGTACGGATCTCATGGCTCATGTTGGACAGGAACGCCGTCTTAGCCTTGTTCGCTTCTTCCGCCGTACGAAGGGCGTCGTTCAGCATTAGGCTCTGCTCCTCCAGCTGCTTTTGGACGGAGATTCTGTAATCCAGTTCCTCCTGACGTGTCCTGGCCTCTGCGTCGGCGGTCTCCTTCTCCAGCAGCAATTCCGTGTTCCGTCTGTTCTGCAGGAGAATGAAGCCGAAGACGGCTAACATGATCAACACCGTAAGAATGGACATCAGGATGCTTCTGCTTACGATTCCTTTTGAAAAAGAACTGATTTCTTTGCTGATCACACTTTCCCGGACCAGATAGGTCAGGAACCAGTCCGTCCCTTCAATCGGAACATAACTCAGCGTCTCATAGATTCCATTATATGTGAAAGAGGCTTCGCCTCGTTTTAACCCGTCGAAATCCTCACAGATCTTCTCGTAAGAATAGCCGTCCGCATAATCGGCGTGTGACAGGGCTTCCCGCAGATTGTCTTCAACCGCGAGCCCGCCCAGAACCTGATCCGTCAGCGCCACGCCGGTGTTGGTATAGATGTTTGAGAATGTCGCATCACTCGTCTGGGACTGCATGGATACTCCCGTCAGCATTTCTTTCATGCTGATCTCCATAAAACAGACTTTCATCTTCTTTCCGTCACAAGACAGATCCACAGGTTTCGCAATGATGACTGTTTTGTTCTTCTGATTCAGATTTTTGATCGATATCTCCGAACTGTCGAGCGTGCGATAATCGAAGCTGTAGGAATCAATGTCATACTGCTTTCCCATAGAGGTGTGGATCACGCCGCCTTCATCGACAAAGGCGAATTTCTCCAGCCGGAAGTACTTCTTCATCGCAGCCTGGTATGCGCGCAGGTGTGCTTCATCGCTCAGATCCTCCTCTTCGATCATCTCAAGAGCGATGTTCATATCAGAGATCCGTCCCTGCAGATTGCCGGCGACAACCTGCTCGCGGCGGCCAGCCAGTTCATCCAGATACAGAGAGCTTACCCTCTCAACGGCTTCTTCTGAATTCTTCTTCGCCGTCTGCCCCATCCAAATCGTTCCAAGCACGAGAATCGTCGTGACCAGCAGGATACCGGTCAGCGCGATCAGCATGTTGTTTTTTCTCAGGTTCTTCCATGTGCGATTCTTTTCCATTGTTTCACCTATCGTCCATACTTTCGTCCAGCGCAGACTTTCACGGTTACTATTATAGCACAAATTTCCCACAGAAAAAGCGCGCCGTTTCCGGCGCGCTTTCATCTTTTGACGTGTTATTTGCGGTCCAGTATTTTCTTTGCCTGTTCTCTTCTGCGTTCGTCTTCGTCAGGAAGCATCTCCGCATCCGTCCACTCCTGGACAAATGTTGATTCTTTGCCGCCTGCCGCCTGAGCCTTTGCTTTATTGCTCTTCATCATGATGACGAGAGAAACAGCAATTCCGCCCCACAGTCCGATGCACGCGATCAGCATCATTACGATTGCACTTGCGCTCATTGTGTTACCTCCTTCTTAATCATCATATCCGGGAGCATCGTCCGGCTTCTTGTAGAAGCTAGGCTTGCCCTTGGCGAGAGTTAAAACGATCGTTCCGACTACTAGGAACAGGATGAAGATGACGCCGATCCAAAGCGGATACACATCATAACCATCTCTGAAGTAAGTGATCAGGTTGGAAACCGTCGTGTAGCCCAGTACGATGACGGTGACGAATTTCAGGCACCATACCCACCACTTGCCAATGCTGAAGTTGGAATACTCATTGGCAGCTGCTCTGATCTTCTCAGGTTTGAAGAACCATCCGATCAGTACAACTTCGATAACGCCGCTGGCTACGATGCCGATGTTGTTCGCAACGTAGTCCGCCAGATCCAGGAAGTACAGACCTGCTCTTGTGACGAACAGGAATGATACGATGAATGCAGGAACCAGAACGACGGTAACCGCCTTGGTGTGTGACAGTTCCCATTTGTCCTGTACGCCTGTGATGACAGCCTGGATAATGGAGATCAGCGAAGTGATACCTGCTGTGAACAGGGATACGAAGAACAGTACTCCGAAGAGTGAGTTCAGTGCAGGCAGCGTGCTGATCGCAGTCGGGAATACGACGAACGCCAGGCCGACGCCTGCAGCAGCAACGTCTTCTACACCGCAGTTCTGAGCGTACGCCATGTAACCGATGATGGAGAAGATGCCGATTCCGGCGAAGATCTCAAATCCGTGGTTGGTGCATGCTGTCAGGAATGCAGTATTGACAACGTCTTCTTCCTTAGGCAGGTAGGAGGAATAGCTGATCATAATCGCGAATGCGATGGACAAGCTGAAGAATACCTGGCCATAAGCAGCTACCCATACATCCGGCTTCGCGATTGCCGACCAATCCGGTGTAAACATGTAAGCAATACCATCGATTGCGCCCGGCAGTGTGATTCCTCTGAAGAAGATAACCACTACGCAGAGCAGCAGAATCGGCAGACAGATCTTACATGCGATGTCGATACCTTTGTTGATTCCGCCGTACATGATGATTGCTACGACGATCCATACGATGAAGAACGGCGCGAGCAGTCCCGGATTGATGCCGCCGACAGTCGTAATGCTGTCAGTAATTTCCAGTGTCCCCGAGAAGAACGATGTGCTCGTGTCATCTCCCCAGGTACATCCGAAGGCCTTGCCGATGTAGCAGAGTACCCATACGACGATAGCGAAATAGTAAACGGTGATCAGGAATGAAATCATAACCTGGAACCAGCCGAGGAACTCAAACTTCGTATTGATCCTTGCCAGTGTGCCAGGAGCGCCTGATCGGTAGGTTTTCCCTAGCGTGTATTCCAGAATCAGGATAGGAATACCAGCTGTGAGAATTGCAAACAGGTACGGGAAAATAAACGCGCCGCCGCCGTTCGTTGCTGCGATATACGGGAATCTCCACAGATTACCAAGACCTACAGCCGAACCGATTGCAGCGAGGATAAAACCTAGTTTGCTGTTCCATTGAGCTCTCAATTCAGTCACTCTCCTTCTCTAAATAATGATATGATTCCTTCAAATGAATACAATAAATGACTGTCTCATTATATCCACCACCATTTACCGTGTCAAGGAATATATATGTAACTTTTGCACAAAAAATACCGCATTTTTTTGTTGTTGCGCAATATTTTTAGCCGATTTGGTGGTTTTTATCGATTTCCATAAAAAACCAACGCCATTTTGCGTCTGTTTTTGTTGTCGCTTACAATTATTTCCTTTATAATGAGGACATGCATGAACTGCCAATCACACAACAAATTGTTAAAATAGCGGACCAGCACTGCCGTGAAAACGGCGGGAACCGCGTTCGGAAGGTCAATATGGTCATCGGCGACTATTCCGGCTACGTGGGAGAAGCCATCCAGACCTACTTCGACGTCATAACAGAAGGCACCCTCTGCGAGGGCGCCTCCCTTGAATTTGTCAAAGTCGAACCGAAACTCCGCTGCACCAAGTGCGGCAAACTGTTCAAAAAGCAGTTGCTCTCCTTCGAATGTCCCTTCTGCGGCGGCGATGGCGAGCCTTCTGAAATCGGCAAGGAATTCTACATCGATACCATTGAAATCGAATGACAACACGAGTGATAACAAAAGAGGAGGACAGCCGTCCTCCTCTTTTTCATTCTATAGTACTTCAACCCCTGCTTCTCTGAGCTTTGCCTCAGCTCCTTCAATGTCGTCCACACGGAAGACAACGTTCGCGCTTCCAGTAACTTCACCGGTATACGCATACATATACTCGATGTTTACGTTTGCGGATTCCAGCGCCTGCAGAATATCGTAGAGCGCTCCGGCTTTGTCTTCCATAACGGCGGAAACAACTTCCGTCGTAGTGATGATGTGATCGTCTTCCAGGACCTCCATGGCCTTCTTCGCGTCGGACACGATGATTCTCAGAATGCCGAAGTCCCTGACTTCCGCGATAGTCATAGCGCGAAGATTAATGCCTGCCTCTGAAATGCGTTTTACGACTTCGTATAACTTCCCTGGTTTATTCTCAAGAAATACTGATAACTGTGTAATAGCCATTTTTGTTCCTCCTTAATCATGCAGTTTACGATTATCGATAACTCTGACAGCCTTACCCTCGCTCCTTGTAATCGTCTTAGGCGGCACGAGGTGAATCTTCGGTCCGATGCCAAGCATCGTACGCATTGCAGATGCCAGACCCTTTTCCATGTCTTGTATATCGGCAATCTTATCGGAGATTTTGGATGGATCTGCCTCAACATAGATATCCAGCGTATCGGTGTTGTTCTCACGTCCTATTTCAATCTGATAGTTCGGCGTGTATCCCTCGTTCAGGAGCACCGTTTCAATCTGGCTCGGGAATACATTGACGCCGCGGATAATCAGCATGTCATCGCTTCTGCCCATAGGCTTGCTCATCTTGACGTGGGTACGTCCGCATGGGCATTTCTCGCGGCTGAGTACGCAAATGTCACGCGTTCTGTAACGCAGGAGCGGGAACGCTTCCTTGTCGAGAGCTGTGAAAACAAGTTCACCTTTGGATCCTTCCGGCAGCACCTCGCCGGTGTCCGGATCGATGATTTCCGCGTAGAAGTGGTCCTCATTGATATGCATACCGGCCTGCGCTTCACATTCGAAGGAAACCCCCGGGCCACTCGTCTCTGTGAGTCCATATATGTCGTAGGCCTTTATTCCAAGGCTTTTCTGTATGCTCTGACGCATCTCCTCCGTCCACGGTTCCGCGCCGAATATGCCCGCTTTCAGCTTGTTGTCCTCCGGCTTGTATCCTCTCTCTGCGAGAGACTCTCCGATAAACGCTGCGTAGGAAGGTGTGCAGCAGAGGATCGTCGCATCTAAATCCATCATGAACTGGATCTGCCGCTCTGTATTTCCGGATGACATCGGCAGTGTCAGGCATCCGACCTTGTGGGATCCTCCGTGAAGCCCGGCGCCTCCTGTGAACAGTCCGTATCCATAGGCGACCTGAATTACATCCTCCTCTGTTCCTCCTGCGGCCACGATGGCTCTGGCGCAGCATTCTTCCCATAAATCCACATCGTGCTGCGTGTAGAAGGCCACAACACGCTTGCCGGTAGTTCCCGAAGTGGACTGGATGCGGACACAGTCATTAAGATCTGTTCCCAGCAGTCCGTACGGATATGCTTCTCTCAGGTCTGCCTTAGAGAGGAACGGCAACTTTTTGATATCGTCCACAGACTGGATATCGTCTGGCGTCAGCCCCTTCTCCTCCATCAGCTTTCTATAATAGGGTACGTTTTCGTATACGTGTTTGACCTGCTTGCGGATCTTCTCGTTCTGAATACGAAGAATCTCCTCCCGCGGCGCGGTCTCGATTTCTTTCTGATAATAGTTTGTCATATTATTTGCTCCTTGTATATTATATTGACTGGTTGTTTTCTTGCAAAACCGTTAATCACCCAAATTGTCCATAACCTCAACGGTTCTCTGTTCATGGTAGCAGGTGAAGATCTCATCCGTATTGTCCGGGATGCCTTTGCGTGTGAGAGCCGTTACGATTGGCACAATGACCAATCCTCCAACCATTGCGAACACACCTGAGTAAAGCGAATTCCTGAACACGAAGCTCAGCAGCGGGCTTCCAGCTACACTGATCATCTCCAGAGAAATGAACAGCTGAGTAATTTCAAGGAAGCACGCCCAGATGAAGCAACATGCTACCGCCGCCTTCGAAATGTGCTTTGAGTACAGCCCATATAAGAACGGTGCCAGGAAGGATCCTGCCAACGCTCCCCAGGAGATTCCCATCATCTGCGCGATGAACAAGCTTTTCGCATGTGCCTGCTTAATCGCTATAATTGCTGAAATGATTACAAATATAACGATAAATGCACGCATGATGACGACTTTCTTTCTCTCATCGATTGGATTCCTCTTCAGTGGCGCGATAAAGTCCAGCGTGATCGTCGATGAACTTGTCAGAACCAGCGATGACAGTGTGGACATGGACGCGGAGAGAACCAGAACGATGATGATTCCGATGATAACCGGTGAAACCGTGGAAAGCATGCTTGGAATGACAGCGTCGAACCCTTCCGTTTCCACATCGATATCATACAGCCTTCCGAATCCTCCAAGGAAATAACACCCGCCTGCGACAATCAGTGCGAAAAATGTCGATATGACTGTGCCCTTCTTTATCGCATCCTCATTCGTGATGGCATAGAATTTACCGACCATCTGTGGCAGTCCCCAAGTTCCCAGAGATGTCAGCATGATGACGAAGAACAGGAATCCCGGATCGGCACCGAGGAATGATGCATACTGCCAGCCTCCGTTTTCTCCCGTAGCCAACGACTCCATCGCGGCGTTCAGGCCTCCGTTATCATGCAGTACTGCCAGAATGACCGCAACGATTCCGATTAACATGATGCAACCCTGAATGAAGTCATTCGTTGCCGTCGCCATGTAGCCTCCAAGTACTACATAGATGCAGGTCAGCACCGCCATAACCACAACGCAGACCGCGTAATCAAGTCCTGGGAATGCGATTGCGAAGAGCCTTGAAAGTCCGTTGTACAGAGACGCCGTATACGGGATCAGAAAGATGAAGGTGATAACTGATGCCGCAATTCTGAGCTTCTGGGATCCGAATCTCGATCCGAAGAAGTCAGGCATGGTGCGGCTGTCCAGATGCTGCGTCATGATTCTCGTGCGTCTTCCCAGGATCAACCATGCGAGGAGTGAACCGATAAAGGCGTTCCCCAAGCCGATCCATGTGGACGCGAGTCCGAAGTTCCATCCGAACTGTCCGGCATATCCAACGAAGATAACTGCCGAAAAGTAGGAGGTGCCAAATGCAAAAGCACTCAGCCAAGGCCCTACGGATCTGGAACCAAGAACGAACCCTGTCACGCTTCTGGCATGCCTTCTTGTCCTTATGCCTATCGTAATCATGATCGCGAAGAAGATGATGATAAGCACCAAGGTCAAAGCTGTAGTAGTGTTCATAAAAAGTCCTTTCTTGTATAAAATAATAATAATTGACAGTAACAGTAAAAGAAAAAGCGCCTCAGGTTAACCTGTGACGCTTCGAACTTTACTAAATTGTTTTAGCTACTCATTCTAACATCGCAAATTAACCTTACTGCCCCCCAGTAAAGCCGAAGTAAAAGTAGTAGTATGCATTTGCGATGTTCATTGTTTTAGCCATTTGTATCTCCTGCGCGCTCACTTGCACGCTTTAATTACGTAAACTAAACTATCACACTTGCAAAGGCATGTCAACCTGTTTTCTCAAAAGTTTTTGATCAGCAGCACTCTGCCCTTCGCAACGGATATCTCTGCAGTCTCTCCCGGCAGGACTTCATTGCTGACTGCGTACTGGTAATCCCAATCGATCTGTCCGTTCTCCAGAGGGAACTTCGCGTTCCGGATGGTGATGCCTTCCGCCTCTCCGGTGAGATTCAGAACTGAGAAATACGGATAAGAATCCTCGATTCGCGCCTTGCCCGGTTTCCCGCTGCGCGCAGAGACAACTTCTATTTCAGAATAATCGTCGATTGCTTCTGCGCTTTTACCCGCCGTATCAAGCATAAAAAGAATCGACAGGTTCCCCAACGTATGGTCCAGCCGTGCTCCAATCACGCCGACCAGCAGAAACTCCTCGTATCCGCGCCGGACCATCTCCTTCGCAGCAAAGAAGGTATCTGTGTCGTCCTTTTCACGCGGCAGTACGATGGTCTCCACGTCCGTATCCGGCTTCTCGTGGGAATCGAAATCTCCCACAATCAAGTCTGGCTTTACGCCGAGCCCTTCCATGTGCTTCAACCCGCTGTCACAGAAGACAAAAAAATCATCTGTGCGCAGTTCGTTACGCACTTGTTCGTATTTATCTATCCCCGCTCCGCCGATGATCACACAGCGTCTCATAACAACCTCCCGGTCCATATATTGCTTTTCTTATATTATCTCGTTACCGCTCCCGCCGCAACACAAATCAGAATGATCAGCGCCCCGGCAATTCCTGCCGCTGACAGCTGTTCCCCAAGCAGCAGCAGGGAGAAGACCGCAGTCATGACCGGGCATAGACTCTGCAGAAGCGCGACAGCACGGTCGGAGATCTTCGTGAGCGCCAGGTTTTGCATCAGATATCCCAGGAACGTGCATGTGACCGCCAAGTAGAGGATGATCAGCCAGGCCGTTCCGGTTGTCGTTTCAAGGTGTATGCCGCCTTCTATAAACGCGCACCCGAGCAGGGCGAGCACCGCCGAACAGCCCGCCTGAAGGGATGTCATGCTCGCCGCGTCCACCATCTCCAGATAGTTTTTGCTGAACACCAGCGCGCCTGCCATCAGCGCGGCGGCGGCGAGCGCTACTACTTCACCGGCGCCAAAGCCGGACAGACCGCCTCTGACACAGAGAAGATATGTGCCCGGCAGCACCATGATCTGAATCAGGATAAGCTGCCACTTGTAATGCGTCCGATACGCGAGAAAAGCAAGCGCAGGCGTCATGACGACGGAAAGAGAACGCAGAAACGCCACTGACGTGGCGTCCGTCATGGACAGCGCAACATTGTTGAGCAGGTAACTCATCCCGATGCACACGCCCGGAATGAGCCACGCTTTGACAGGTACTGTCTTCAGCGTATGAACGATCTTCCTCCGGAATATGACAGCGCAAATGATGAAGGCAATCAAATAGCGCACCGACATCATCGTGTACACCGGCGTGACCTCAAAAGCGATTTTCGAAATGGGATCACCAAAGCCGTAAATAACGGACTGCAGGATGATCAGAGCCTCGGGCCATCTGCTGAATCGTTCGCGTTCCATGTCAGTTATTATATCACTGCTTCGGAAAACAATATAAAAACTTTTTCTTGACAACATCCGGATGCCGTGCTACTTTAGTCCCATAAAGAAGACTTGTCAGGAGAAATCAAATGGTCATTACAAGAGTTATGACAAATGCATACTGGTGGCGCGGCAGTTTTACAACCTAAGAGTGTAAGGCCTGTTGGCGTTGCGTAGAATCTAAACGGATAAGACACATAGAAACAGATATACAAGCGGCACAGGTTAACCTGGAGCCGCTGTTTTATTAGGAGGATGAAATGAAACTATATACCAGGAGTTGGCGCACCCGCGCCGGAATATGAGATTGATAAAAAACAACACACCCCATAAAAAGAAATGATTATTACACAAACACTTACTGCAGCTACAAAGCCTAGCTTTGAAACGATAAAAGAAAGGAAACAGAACAATGACTAAGGAACAGATTCCATATAAGATATACCTCGAAGAAGATGAGATGCCGAAGGCATGGTACAACCTGCGGGCGGACATGATCAACAAGCCTGCCCCGCTCATCCATCCGGGAACCCATCAGCCGATGACCCTTGAAGAACTTTCGCCAGTATTCTGCGAAGAACTCTGCAAGCAGGAACTGAACAACACGGATCCGTTCATCGAGATTCCGCAGGAAATCCGGGATTTCTACAAGATGTACAGACCGTCTCCTCTCATCAGGGCTTACTGCCTGGAAGAGAAACTGGGAACACCGGCGAAGATCTACTACAAGTTCGAGGGAAACAACACCAGCGGAAGCCACAAGCTGAACTCTGCCATCGCCCAGGCCTACTACGCCAAGAAGCAGGGTCTGAAAGGCGTTACGACGGAGACCGGTGCCGGTCAGTGGGGAACGGCCCTTTCCATGGCCTGCTCCTATTTCGATCTCGACTGCAAAGTCTTCATGGTCAAGGTGTCTTATGAGCAGAAGCCATTCAGAAGAGAAGTTATGCGTACCTACGGCGCTTCCGTGACACCGTCACCGTCTGAAACAACGCAGATCGGAAAGAAGATTCTCGAAGCCCATCCTGGAACCACCGGAAGCCTGGGCTGCGCTATTTCAGAAGCCGTTGAAGTCGCTACGTCAACGCCGGGCTACAGATATGTACTGGGAAGCGTTCTGAATCAGGTACTGCTTCACCAGTCCATCATCGGCCTTGAGACTAAGGCAGCTCTGGACAAGTACGGTATCAAACCTGATATGATCATCGGCTGCGCCGGCGGCGGATCCAATTTGGGCGGACTCATTGCTCCGTTCATGGGAGAGAAGATCAAGGGCAACGCCGACTACCGCATCATCGCAGTCGAGCCGCAGTCCTGTCCAAGCTTCACCAGAGGTAAATACGCATATGACTTCGCTGACACAGGAATGGTTTGTCCGCTGGCCAAGATGTACACTCTCGGCAGCAACTTCATCCCTGCCCCGAACCACGCAGGCGGTCTGAGATACCACGGCATGAGCCCTGTACTTTCACAGCTCTACGACGACGGTCTCATGGAAGCCATCGCTGTTCCGCAGACAGAAGTGTTCGCAGCGGCCGAGGAATTCGCCAGAGTCGAGGGAATCCTCCCTGCTCCGGAAAGTTCACACGCCATTAAGGTCGCCCTGGACGAGGCGAAGAAATGCGTTGAGACCGGCGAGGAAAAGACCATCGTATTCGGCCTGACCGGAACCGGCTACTTCGATATGGTCGCTTACGAAAAGTACCACAACGGCGTTATGGACGATTACATTCCAACCGATGAAGAACTTGAGAAATACTTTGCAACATTGCCTCCAGTTGAATAGATAGTAATAATCGTGCAGAAAAAAATGCGCCTCACGGCGCATTTTTTCTGTGCTGTTATTTGTGTTTTTTCTCCGACTCTTTGATCGTCTCCGCGAAGAACTGATTCAGTTTAACCAGTCCCTCGTACAGCGCGTCACGCTCCTCCGGTGAGAGATCCTCGCTTAGAGCCTTTGCCATCTCTTCCGTGTAGTTCTGCTGATACCGGGCGTAGATCCTGCCCTTTCGCGTTACCTTGACGATGGCATTCCTGTGGTTCGAAGGATCGACTTTTCTTTCTACAAGACCATTTTTTTCGAGTTTCTTAATGGTCATCGTGGCAGATGGGCGGGATATTTTGAGATAGTCCGCCACACTGCTGATGTTCGTTCCATTTCTGAATCCCATGATAAAAGTGACAGCGTTCCTGTCTCTGAACGTGAAATTTCCGCTGCTGTACTTTCTCTTGGTCTCCTCAGCAAGGAGCGCGTTATGATATGCCTCTGTAAGAATCGCATTTAGCTTGCTGCTGTAATCACTCATTACTTATACGCTCCAACGATAATACTCGAGTTCTGTCCTCCGAATCCAAAAGCATTTGACATGGCGTATTCAAATCTCTTGGCGGTGATCTTCGACACATAGTTCAGGTCGCACTCCGGATCAGGATTTTCCAGATTGAGTGTCGGCGCAATCATTCCGGTTTCAATACTCTTGATGCAAGTGATGACCTCCGTGATGCCGCCTGCCCCCATCATGTGCCCTGTGGACGCCTTCGTTGAATTCAGAACCAGATCCTTCGCCGCATCACCAAATACGGTTTTGACCGCTTCTGTTTCAGCAACATCGCCCTTGAGCGTCGCTGTTCCATGGGTGTTGATGTATCCGATGTCTTCCGGCTTGATTCCTGCCATCTCGATGGCCTGCTTCATGCACAGGATTTCACCTTCGCCATCCGGGCGCGGTGTGACCGGATGATAGGCGTCTGTGTTGTTTCCGCATCCGGCGAGTTCCGCATAGATGTGCGCGCCTCTCGCCTTGGCGTGCTCCTCCGTCTCGATTACAATTGCTCCGCCGCCTTCGCCCAGGACGAAACCATCACGGTCTCTGTCGAATGGTCTGCAGGCGTGCTGCGGATCCGCATTGTTTGTACTGAGCGCTTTCGCAGCGGCGAGGGACTGGATCAGAATCGGTTCCGTTCCTGACTCGGCTCCAACTGCAACCATAACATCCGCGAAACCAGACTGCAGCATCAGGGTGGACAATGTGATAGCGTCCCCTCCCGAAGCGCACGCTGTGTTCAGCGTCATACTTGGTCCATGAATATCGTGTTCGATGGCAATCTGCGATGCGCAGACATTGCCCAGGCACTTCGGCAGAAAACGCGGTCCGACCCTCTTCAACGCAGAGCCTAAATAAGACCGTTCTGTTTCCGTAATGGTTCCGATGCCATTCAGTGCCGTTCCAACGACGATTCCTGTTCTGTACGGGTCTATTTCCGCCTCGGCGATAGCTTCATTTGCCGCAATATAAGCAAACTGCATGAACCGGTCCATTTCAGTTGCTTTTTTACGCGGGATGAAATCTTTCGCGTTAAAATTGCGGATTTCCCCGGCAAATTTAACCGGAAGGTCATCGGTGTCGATATTGCTGATATAGTCGATGCCGGTCTTAAACGACATCAGACTATCCCAGTACTCACCGACTCCTATGCCAATAGGAGTGATTGCTCCCATGCCGGTTATTACTAATTTTTTATTCATTACTACTCCTTCACAAGCACGAATGAAAATTCAGCTTTTACCGCCACTTTGCCGTCTACGCGACCTTCGCCCTTGGCGAAATAGAACGGCGGCTTTGCCTTGATGATCTCGCACTTTGACTCGAATGTGTCTCCCGGCTTCACAGGGCTTCTGAATTTAACGTTATTGAGTCCTGTGAACATGGTTCCCGTGCCTTCCTCAACGACATCCTGAAGAAGCACGCAGGAGGACTGTGCCATCATCTCGCAGAGGATTACGCCCGGTACGATCGGGTTCCCCGGGAAGTGTCCCTGAAGGAAAAATTCATCCCCGCGGATGTGGTACTTGCCATAGGAAACTTTCTTCTCATTTCCGTCTTTATCTGTTTCAGTAACTACTTCGGCCTCTTCAACGAGCAGCATATTGTCTCTGTGAGGCAGTATTGTCATTAATTCTTCTTTATTCATATTTCTTGAATCCTATACATGCATTGTGACCGCCGAATCCCAGTGACGTTGAGAGTGCGCAATCGAACTCTCCCTTCACCGCTTCATTCGGTGTGTAGTTAAGATCGCATTCCGGATCCGGAACATCCAGATTGATAGTCGGAGGTACGATCCCGTTTTTGATGGTAAGTATGGAAGCAACGGCTTCCACTGCGCCGGTACCGCCCAGCATGTGTCCCGTCATGGACTTCGTCGAGCTAATCTGCAGTTTGTATGCATCGTCGCCGAACACTTTCTTGAGTGCGATCGTCTCAGACTTGTCATTGAGCGGAGTGCCGGTTCCGTGCGCGTTGACGTAGACCTTAGTCGGATCAATGATGCCTTCCTTGCAGCATTCATCATAAGCGTCCTTGATGGCCTTTGATCCTGCCTTTGCTTCAGGGTCCGGAGCAGTCATGTGATGCGCGTCGCATGTGGAACCGTAGCCTGCCAGTTCCGCGTAGATCTTGGCGCCTCTTGCCTTCGCGTGCTCTTCGCTCTCGACCACAAGCGCACCTGCGCCTTCGCCGATGACAAAGCCGCCTCTTTCTTTATTGAACGGGAGACTGGCTCTGTTCACATCATCCGTCATATTCAGCGCCTGCATCTTGATGAATCCTGAAAGACCGGTTCTTGTCAGTGCCGCTTCCGTTCCGCCCGTGATGACCACGTCGGCGTATCCGTGTCGGATCAGTCTCAGCGCTTCGCCGATGGCGTTGGTGCCTGATGCGCACGCTGATACGGACGGCAAAGCCGGTCCTCTCATTCCGTATCGGATGGCGATTGTTCCAGCCGCCATGTTCGGAATCATCATCGGAATGAAGTAAGGAGATACAAATCTCGGTCCCTTGTTCAAAAGCTTTTCGAAATTGTTCTCAAAAGTCTCGATGCCGCCAATTCCGGATCCAAAGTAAACGGCCGCTCTCTCAGGATCGAAGTTGCCCTCGATGCCGCTGTCCGCAACTGCCTGTGCGGCTGCTGCCATAGCCATGTGGACGTTGTGGTCGGATCTTCTGACTTCAGCCTTCTCCATGTACTCGGTCGGATCGAAGTCCTTGACTTCTGCGCCGATCTTAACTGCGTAATCAGTCGTGTCGAATCTGGTGATTGGACCGATTCCGTTCACTCCTGAAATGATATTGTTCCAGAATGTCTCAACGTCATTGCCCACCGGCGTGATAACGCCCATTCCGGTTACTACTACTTTTCTTTCCATTGGTCTCTCCTACTGGATTTCTCCTACATTGCTATTCCGCCATCGACCTTGATGACTTCGCCTGTGATATAGCTTGCCGCGTCCGATGCCAGGAAGAAGATGAGGTCTGCGACTTCGTCCGCGGTTCCCATTCTCTTCATCGGAATCATATCGATCAGAGGATTCTTCTCACTGAGGTTTGCCGTCATGTCGGTTGCGATAAATCCAGGCGCAACTGCGTTGCAGCGAACTCCTCTCTTAACCAGTTCCTTGGCTGTGGATTTGGTGAGGCCAACAACGCCCGCCTTGGACGTGCTGTAGTTGCCCTGACCGGCGTTTCCAATCAGACCGGAAACGGAGGATACGTTTACGATGCATCCGCTTCTCTGCTTCATGAATACCGGCGTGCAGTGGCGGATCATGTTGAAGGTTCCCTTGAGGTTGACTCCGATAACCGCGTCGAAGTCTTCTTCCTTCATCATCGCGATCAGACCGTCTCTGGTGATTCCGGCGCAGTTGATCAGAATATCGATGCTGCCGAACTCCTTCACGATTTCGCCTACTGTTTCCTTGACCGCTTCAAAATCCGCAACATTCATGCGAATTGCTTTCACTTTGACGCCCAGGTCTTCGATTTCCTTGACGACCTCGGCAACTTTTTCTTCCGGATCCATGTGGATGATGACGATGTTCGCGCCGTCCGCCGCCAGTTTGATAGCGGTCTTTCTGCCGATTCCGGATCCGCCGCCGGTTACGACGGCTGTTTTACCATTAAGCATTATTCTTTACTCCTTCCACTGTCTTCTGAAGCGTTTCCATATCACTTACGCGATACATCTTCACATCTTTCGAAATTCTGGTAATCATGGAAGTCAGGGCTTTGCCTGGGCCCAGTTCGATGAAGGTATCTACGCCCTCATCGATCATATTCCTGACCAGCTTCTTCCAATATACCGGATTGATGATCTGTTCTACGAGCAGCTGCTTGTAGTCGCCTTCATAGGCGAGGGCTGTGCGGTTCGAGTAGACAGGGATATTGACTTCCCCGATCTCCGCTTCCTTCAGGAATTCCGCAAAATCAGTAGCAGCCTGATTCATATAAGGTGAATGGAACGCACCGCTTACATCCAGAACCTTCGCAAGTCCTCTTTCAGCCTTGACGTCCTCCGCCATCTGAAGAATCTGCTCCTTATCGCCCGCTACGGAAACCTGTCCGTCGCTGTTGTAATTGACAGGATAGAGATCAGAATACTTGCTGCAGATCTCCTCGACCTTCTCGTCCGGCAGTTTCAGAACGGCTGCCATGCCTGTTTCATGAGCTTCCGACGCAATCTGCATCAGTCTGCCTCTTTCGGCAACAACTCTCGTTCCTTCTTCCACCGTCATGGCGCCTGCATAAGTGAGCGCCGCCAGTTCGCCCAGAGAGTAACCCGCGGCCATATCGGCGTGGATTCCCTCTGCCTCCAGCGCGGCTGCCATAGCCAGGTCTACCGTGTAAACGCAAGGCTGCGTGTTCTTGGTCTGCATGAGCTCGGCTGCGTCGGCTTCGAAGCACTGTGCGCTCGTCTCAGGTCTTACGGAATCCGCTTTGGCGAATATCTCGCGAGCAGCAGGAACCGCATCATAGACGTCCTTGCCCATGCCTACGCTCTGCGCGCCCTGACCTGCAAATACAAAAGCTATTTTTCCCATTTTCTTAACTCTCCTAATACTCTGTCTGTATCCTGCATGAGATCCGCAATGATCTCTGCGCATGTCTGTTCCTTGGTGACCATGCCTGCGCTCTGACCTGCCAGGAAGCAGCCTTCCTTCTCGTCGCCTTCGACGACGGCCATGCGCAGTCTGCCTGCTGCGAACTGATCGAGATCCTCATCCGAAATATCCGTGTACTCGATCTTGCCGTATTCTCTGGCAAACTGGTTCTTGATGCTTCTGACCGGGTGTCCCAGTCTTCTGCCTGTGACTACGGTCGCTGTGTCACCAGCCTTGAAGACTTTGTTCCTGTAGTTCTCGTGGATGTTGCACTCTGTCGCTGACAGGAATCTGGTTCCCAGCTGAACTGCTTCTGCGCCCAGAGACAGCGCCGCTGCGATGCCGCGTCCGTCGGCGATGCCGCCTGCTGCGATAACAGGCAGATCGACTGCGTCGCACACCTGCGGTACCAGCGTCATGGTTGCCAGTTCCCCGATGTGGCCGCCGCTTTCACCGCCTTCTGCAATCACTGCGAACGCTCCGGTTCTTGCCGCCATCTTAGCGAATGTAACGGAAGGAACAACCGGGATGACCTTGACGTCATGCTCTTTCCACAGGCTCATGTACTTGCCTGCGTTTCCTGCGCCGGTTGTAACAACCTGTACGCCTTCGTCCACGACCATCTGCGCGATTTCATCCGCAAACGGGCTGAGCAGCATGATGTTCAGACCGAACGGCTTGCTCGTCATCTCCTTGGCCTTTCTAACCTGACCTCTTACATATTCTGTGTCTGCATTTCCTGCAGCGATGATGCCCAGTCCGCCCGCGTTGGAAACAGCGGCGGCCAGATCAGCGTCTGCGATCCATGCCATGCCTCCCTGAAAGATCGGATATTCGATTCCGAGCATTTCAGCTATTCTTCCTTTTTTCATAATCAGTTCTCCATGCTTTTGCACATTGTGAATTGACGGCCGTATAAGGGCCGTCATTCATTCAAGGATTATTTATTTCCAAAGATTAGTTCATCTTTTCTTCTACGAACTTGATGAGCTCATCAACAGTTTCCAGATCTCTGTCGAGGTCCATCTGAACGCCGAGTTCCTCTTCGATCTTCATAACCAGTTCTACTGCATCCAGTGAATCGATTCCGAGTGATTCGAACGTTGACTCTCTCTTGATTTCCTCAACATCACAATCCAGGTGTTCTGCTACGATAGCTGCAATCTGATCAAATAACATTTTCATTTCCTCCTTAACAATAAAAAATCTTCTGTTATTCAGAGACCCCTTGCGGCCTCTTATCGACATATTGAATCAGTTAGATGCTCAAATGATTAAACTATCTAACTATTAGATAGTATAACCAAAAGTGACTGAATTGTCAACTATATCATGTTTCAGCGCGCAGCTTATGCATGCCGACAAAAGCCTGCCCCAAAGCGATTCCCCCGTCGTTCGGGCTGACGCTGATATTGTAGTAAACTTCAAATCCCTTCGCGCGCAGTCTTTCCACTACGCCTTCCATCAGGATCTTGTTCTGGAAGGTGCCTCCCGTGAGGGCAACCTGCTTCGCGCCCGTGTCGCGGCCGATCTTATCGCACTCGGTGACGATCATGTCAGTGACGCGTTCATGGAACGATAAAGCGAGATCCGACGCCCGGTCAACTCCCGGGTGCTTCTGTGCAAAGGCAGCAGCATCCTCCAGCATGATGGCGCACTGCCCTTCGTAGTCGTTGTAGTCCTTGATGCCCAGCAGTGCGGAAACGCCGTCAAAGAGCCTGCCCATGCTGGAGCTTCGGATGGCATTCACACCCTTGTCCAGCGCTTTCATAATCAGCAGACTGTCCGGGCATCCCGCGATCTGCGCCGCGCCGAACTCTATGATATCGGATATATCCAGGCGAATCTCCCCTTCATTCCCATCGTCCAGGTAGCCTTTGCGGTAGGCGGCCATGTAACTCAGGGCGGATCTGCGAGCGTCTTTCATAGATGAGTCCCCGCCGATCATATCCACGTACTTCATGTGGGCCACGCGTTCGAATTCCCCGTCTTCACAGAGCAGGAACTCCCCTCCCCATATCGCTCCGTCCGTTCCGTATCCCGTTCCGTCAAAAGCAACGCCGATGACCTTGCCTTCCAGATTGTTTTCGGCCATGACGGAGGCCACGTGGGCGTGATGGTGCTGCACTTTAAGCAAAGGCAGCCCCTTCTCTTCCGCGTATTGCTCGGCGAATACCGTTGGCCGGTACAGGGGATGTATATCGCAGACGACAGCCTGGGGTTTGATCCGGAACAGGTCGCTCATGCGATTGATATTCTCTTCATAGATTTTCTGGTTCTCCACGGTATCCATGTCACCGAAGAACTGGCTCACGTATGCGAACGGGCCCTTAGTCAGGACGAAGGAATTCTTTAGCTGTCCGCCGCAGGCCAGCAGACTGAACTTTGATTCATCACCGCCCGCTGATTCATCCGCGCTGCCCGCGCTCACATAGAGCGGCACCGGCGCATAGCCTTTGCTTCTCCGTATCATCTGCGGCTGGCTGTCGATGACGCGCACGACAGAATCATCCATGCGCACATTGATGCGGCGCCGGTTGGCGATGATGCCGTCGACCTTTCCTGCCCTCTCGCAAAAGCGGAGCATTTCATCGTCATCCTTGATCATCGGCATATCCGATGGATTCGCGCTGGTAAAAATCAGAGGACTGATGCGGTCCAGCAGCAGGTACTGGGCGGCGAAGCTCGGAAGGAAGGATCCTATGAAACGGCTTCTCTTCAGGTCGGTGAAGCTGCGGTAATCAGCCGCTTCCTCAAGTTCGTTGAGTTTATGCTCCAGAAGAATGATCGGGCGCGCCGAGGATTGCAGCAATTTCTCCTCCACCTCGTCCACGCTGCAGTATTGTTTTATCTCTTCCAGACTCCGGAACATCACCGCGAAGGGTTTCGCCTCCCGGTTCTTAATCTCTCTCAGTTTCGCCACAGCATCTTCGTTGAACGGGTCGGCTACCAGATTGTAGCCGCCGACAGATTTGAAGGCGATGACGCCTCCACTCTTCAGGATATCCCCTGCCTTGTCGAGAATCGCCCTGTCGGTATCCCTGTCTCCGCCGGTCGTAACGGCGCCGTCCCTGTCGGTCCACACCAAAACCGGCCCGCATTCGTGGCAGGAAATGGTCTGGGCGTGGTGGCGTCTGTCGTGAAGGTCTATATACTCCCCTTCGCAGAATTCGCACATCGGAAAATCGATCATCGACGTGTTATCCCTGTCATATGGAATCCTGTCGATAATGGTGTAACGCGGTCCGCAGAGCTGGCAGCTGATGAACGGATGCAGATAGCGGGGATTGCTCTCATCGTAGAGCTCCCGCAGACAGTCCGGACAAATGGCCAGATCCGCCGGTATCATGGCCGCCTCATCGTCGCCTTCATCGCTTCTGATGATCGTAAAGGTGCTGAAATCCCGTGGCTGAAGCTTTTGCCTCTTGATGTGAACGATTTCAGACGGTCCCGGTTTTTCTCGGAGCAGCGTCTCAATAAAATCGTCAATGCGCGCCTCCGTATCGGTAACGGTGATATCCACCAGTCCGCCGATGTTGAGCACCTCGCCCTTCATGGACAGTCGGTCCGCGATTTTAGCGACGTAAGGTCTGAATCCGACACCTTGTACGATGCCCCAAAGCCTGATTTTTTCGGTTGTCATGCGTTCCTTGCTCATGTGTTTATTATACCATGAAGGCCCCTGAAGTCTTATCAAATTGTAAGGTTTCTTTTATTGTTTGGGTATTGGCGCATTGATATAATATACATGTAAAAAACTGTATTTTTACGGGGTTAAGGGACAAAGGAGCAGAATGGGAAAGAAAAAATTCAGGGACAAAGGATTCTCAACCGAGACTCTGTCACAGCTGGAAATAGACGAAATCGCCAAGGGGTCCGAAGGATATGACCGCGGCGAAGCGCCTGTAAACCGTGATACGCAGAGTGCGGAGAGTCTGGACGACATGGCGCAGCTTCAACAGAACGCTCATGGTCGTTCCCAGATGAGTCGCACCCACAGTTATGATGCCCTCGATGCAGTGAGGGACTACGGTCCTGTCGATCCGGAACCGACGCCGGTGCCGGAGTATTATGATGGAGAGGACAGCGACGGAAGCACTAGTCCTGCGGGGACGGAGCAGTTCGCCCTGCAGCCGCTGACGCCAAACGACGAGAACTACGATGACATCATGGACAACTACGAGGAAGTCATCGAAAAGATGTCGTCAAACCCGACCAAACCGAAATACTGGTTCAAAGAGCAGGGAGACCACTGGTTCTGCACCTGCGGCCAGCTGAACAAAGGCGACGTCTGCTCTAACTGCGGTCTGGAGCGTGATCTCCTCAGAGCCCTCTTCTTCCTTCATGAACCAGGTGAAGAACCGGGCAAATACGAAGGCATGGACGTCACCTACACCAATGTGGACATGAAAGGCGGCAAGCTTTCCACGAAGGCCAAGCTGATCATCGCCATCGCCATCGTTGCTATTCTGGGAGCCGCAGCAGGGTTATACTCCTATTTCTACATCATCAAACCGAACATGGAGAAAGAAGCCGCAGCTACCGCCAAGGCAATGGCTGAGAGCATCGAAAAGACCGTTCCGGCCTGCACGGTTGACATGAATGAATTCCTGCGCAGCAGTTATGTCACAGCGGGAGACAGCAGTCTCAAAGACGAGAGTTACGAACGCGCCCTCCGGTTCTACGCCAAGGCGTCCGCCATTGAAGGCGGCGAGGACCTTTCCGATAAGATCAACAAAGCGAAATTCGGATACGTCAGTGCGCATAAGTCGGACGGCGGCGATACCTTTGAAAAATATCTCGGAGAACTGCACAAGGCGGGTTATGCGGGAGTCGATGAAATCTACGACGAATACTACGCGTGGCATTTCAATATCGTGGCAAATCTGAGTGCGGACGACTATTCTACGGATATCGGGACAGCGAGCAGAGCTGACACCGTTTACTTCCATGTATCCGTCAGCGGAGGTCCTCCGGGTGAAGCCATCGACATCTACTACGATGCAACCTGGCCGAACGGAGCGCGTCAGACTGACATGATCGGAAGCGGCTGGAAGGACGGATCAAAAGGCTATGCCCGCTTCTCCTACCCGGTGCCGCTCTTCGCCCAGGAAGGAACCCTGTCCTTCAAGATCTACGACAAGAGCAACCAGGAACAGCTGGGCAGCGACTCGATTACTTTCAAACACTGATACCTTATGCAAAGGCATCAAGCAAAAGCAATAAAAAGCGTCGGAGTTAAACTCCGACGCATTTTTTATTTACAGTGTCTGTAATTATTCGATAATCTCAGTTACAACACCGGAACCTACTGTTCTGCCACCTTCTCTGATAGCGAATCTCAGTCCTTCTTCGATTGCGATCGGTGTGATCAGCTTGATCGTCATAGTGATGTTGTCGCCAGGCATGCACATCTCTACGCCTTCCGGAAGTGTCAGGTCGCCGGTTACGTCTGTTGTTCTGAAGTAGAACTGCGGTCTGTAGCCGTTGAAGAACGGGGTGTGTCTTCCGCCTTCTTCCTTCTTCAGTACGTATACCTCTCCCTTGAACTCTGTATGCGGATG
>SVCX01000046.1 GCA_015058145.1 Clostridiales bacterium
GCCGGCGTATGCATTGCATTACAAAAGCCCAGTCCAGTACAAGACTGAAATGGGCTTTGTGTGATTTTTTAGACTGTCTACTTTTTGTTGACTAGTTCAACGGGGTGCGGCTCTTTATTTTACAAGATCGAGTTTGAACCAGAATGTGGAACCCTTGCCCAGCGTGCTGTCCACGCCGAAGTCGGATTTGTGCAGGGACAGGATTTCCTTGCAGATGGACAGACCCAGGCCGGAGCCTTCCACGGAGCGCACCATGTTGGAGCTCGCCCGGTAGTAGCGCTCCCAGATGTGTTCCAGATCTTCCGGCGCAATGCCGCATCCATGATCGATGACGGAAACTTTTACCTGACGGCCCTGTTTCTTCAGGACTACGTCGACGGTCTTATCGTCCCCGCAGAATTTGACTGCGTTTGAAATCAGGTTGGAAACGACCTGTTTTATCTTTTCTTCATCCGCGAACACATTGAAGTCCGCCGGACACTTCAGGTTGATGGTGTAACCGCCGTCCAGTTCTTTGACGCGGTAAGTCTCTACAATGGCGCCCACCGCTTCGCTTAAGGAGAATCTGGCCTTCTCCAGCGTGTTCTTTCCGGACTGTATCTTGGACACGGTCAGCAGATCGCCGACAAGGCTGTTGAGCCGGTCTGTTTCGTCGATGATCACATTGAGATGCTGTTCGCGCTTTACCGGGTCGTCGCCGGAGATATCGCGGATCATCTCTGCGTAGGATTTGATCATGGTCAGCGGCGTTCGCAGGTCGTGGGAGACGTTTGCAATGAGATCCTTCTGCATAAGGTCGGATTTCTCCAGTTCGATGGAAGCGCCTGTCAGCGTGTCAGCCAGGTCGTTGATTTCCGTGTAATGGCCGCCTGTGAAGACGATGCCGTATTCGCCTGCCGCCAGACGTTTGGCCGAGTTGTTGATTTTCCGGATCGGACGGGTGATTCTATTCGAAAGGTAGAAGGAAATCACGCAGGCCAGAATCAGTGAGATCAGCGTGACGATAACCAGCTGCCGCGCCAGGATGCTGATGGTCGAAGAGACCGGATACAGCGGCGAGAAAATATAGACGATCATGTCCTCCTTGTCCTCGGCATGCAGAACGGTGCCGCAGGCGAGCACTTTCTGTGAATTGTCATCACTGCCGAAGGTCATGGAGGCGATTCCGCCTTTTTTGATCATCTCTTCGTTGAGACTTTGCATCTGGGAGATGTACTGAGGCCCGATCGACGGTCCTTTCGGGTCGTCAGGCTTCTTATCGGATGAGTCTTCCTCCAATTCCGCCTGCTCCGTCATGTCATAATCGCCGGAAGCAGGGCTGAAATAGGTGGTTTTGCCATCGTAAGAAACGATGTAGATGTACATATCGTGAGAAGCGGAAAAATCCGAGACATCATCAAAGAAGTCCTCCTGATCGTTGCTCTGGAAGGACGCTTCAATATTCCTGGCAACCTTCTCGGTCTGAGATGTCTTCATCGTACCGTACAGGTTGTTGAGAAGAAGAACCTGTACAATCCAGAGGGCCGCCATGAGTACGGCGGCGAACAGGATGAAGTAGAGCCAGGATTTGAACTTGATGCTTTTGGTATCAATCTTTAACTTCAAACTTGTATCCTACTCCTCTAAGCGTAACGATGTAGTCTCTGTACTTGCCGAGACTGCTTCTGAGATTCTTGATGTGCGTATCGATGGTCCTGTCGTCGCCGAAGAAGTCGTATCCCCAGATGTCTGACAGCAATTTGTCTCTGGAGAGAGCGATATTCTTGTTCTCTACAAGGTAGAAGAGAAGATCGTATTCCTTCGGGGTCAGATCCACTCGTTCGCCGTCGATGGACACCGTGCGGGCAGGGATGTTGATTTCCAGAGCATCGAATTTGAGTATGTCGGCGTCTTCCTTGGCGCCGCTGCCGCGCCTTGCCAGCACAGCATTGACTCTGGCCATCAGTTCCTTCGGGCTGAAAGGCTTGACGACGTAGTCGTCGATGCCCAGTTCAAATCCGAAGAGTTTGTCATATTCTTCGCCTCTTGCTGAGAGCATGATCACCGGAGTGTCGCTGATTTTGCGTATCTCCTTGCAGGCGGAATAACCGTCCAGCTTCGGCATCATGATGTCCATGATGATGAGATCGTATTCATTGAGTTTGCAAAACCCGACTGCGGTCATTCCATCTTCCGCCTCGGTGACTTCGTGGCCGTTAAACTCCGAATACTCCCTGATTACATCACGGATTCCTTTTTCGTCATCAACAATAAGCAGTTTTGCCATTTTTATCTCCTTATCCGATTTCCCTTGAGGGTTTTCTGTGTTCTTTTTCGCATGCATTATATCATAGAAATGTGATGAAATCGTGATGCGATTATGCTATAATACTAGTACGTATGACTAGGAGGTTTCGTATGTATAGAACAGGCGATAAAGTCCTGTACCCTATGCATGGAGCAGGAGTCATCAGGCAGATTGACAGTTGCGAGATCCTCGGGGAAGTGAAGGACTATTATCTACTTCACGTTCCTTGCGGGGACATGGAAGTGATGATTCCCGTCGAAGCTTGTGATGACATCGGAGTGAGACCTGTAGGAACAAAAGAACAAGTCGACGAGGCGATTTCTGTTCTTGGCCGTGATTCCACTGAATTGAGTGGGAACTGGAGCAAGCGGTACAGAGCGAACACAGAAAAACTCAAGACCGGCGACATCAATCTCGTCGCCGAAGTCGTGAGAGATCTCACAAGGCATGACCGTGTGAGCGGTCTTTCTGCGGGAGAAAAGAAGATGCTCTCCAACGCCCGTAAGATCCTCCAGAGCGAGGTCATGCTCGCTCTAGACATCACAGAGGATGATGCGCTCGAAATGATTGAAGACGCAATATGATTCAATCGGTTCAGAACACATGGATTCCATCTGTTTTGGTTATGCGAATCTAGAAGAAAGGAGGTAAATACAAAGTGCTCGGAAAGCTGGTAAGGGCTGTCTTTACCATCGTAGGCGCGATTGTTGGTTACGGCTTCTATCTGCTTGTCAAGTACTGGGCTGGACTTAAGAATTACAATCTGGAAACAGAACTCTCAATGGTTGAGAATATTTTCATCACCGTTGTATTCGCACTTATCTTCGCTATTATTTTTTATAAACTGTTTCCATTGTTCAGAAGAGGCGGTATGAAAGCCGCCGGCAATCTGGAGTCCGACCTGAAGGACACATCGCTCAATGATATTTTATCGACAATAGCAGGACTGATTATGGGCCTGTTTGTTGCGTACCTCATAAGCAGGGGCATCTACACCAGTATTGAGATACCTGTTGTCAATATCATCATCAACATCCTCACGTATCTCATTCTCGGCGCCCTCGGTGTGTTCGTTGTCAACAGCAAAGCCAAAGAATTCGGATCGCTGCTCCTCAACGCCAGAAAGGGCGCTTCCCAGTCGGGAAGAAGCAGCAGGCAGAAGAACGACACGACGCCGAAGATTTTTGACACAAGCGTAATTATCGATGGAAGAATAGCAGATATCCTGGAGACGGGGTTTATTGAGGGACCGATTATCATCCCTGAATTCGTTCTCGTCGAACTGAGGCATATTGCAGATTCGTCCGATTCCCTGAAGAGACAGAGGGGAAGACGCGGTCTGGATATCCTGAATGAAATCCAGGAAGAATATGGAGTTGAAATCTACAACACAGCTTCGGAGAAGGTGCTTGATGAGATACCTGAAGTTGACGTCAAGCTTCTTAAACTCGCCCAGATTATGAACGGCAAAGTCGTCACAAACGACTTCAACCTGAACAAGGTGGCGGCTATCAAAGGCATACCGGTGCTCAACATCAACGAACTGGCCAACACCCTGAAGCCGGTGGTTCTTCCGGGAGAGGAGATGATCCTCACCCTGGTCAAGGAAGGCAAGGAGAGCGGTCAGGCTGTCGCCTATCTGGACGACGGCACCATGATCGTTATCGAGGAAGGCAAACCGTTCATCGGACAGACGATAAAAGTAGTTGTAAGCAGCGTACTGCAGACATCGGCAGGCAGGATGATCTTCGCAAAGCCTGCAGGCAATGTTCAAAGGTAAACTGAGATGTACAGAAACAGCAAAGTAGCAGTCATCATCGCCGCGGCGGGACAGGGCAAACGTTTGGGGGCTCCTGTCCCGAAGCAGTATCTCAAGATCGGCGGTGAGTATGTGATTGCGAAAACAATCAAGGCCTTTGAGGACATCGACGAAGTCGATTACATTTTCGTTGTTACGAACGATGAGTACAGGAAAGTCTGCGCCGACATCGTCGAAGCGAAAGGCTTTGGCAAGGTGGAAGGCATCATCGCCGGCGGCAGCAGGAGACAGGATTCCGTCTTCAACGCCCTGCAGGAGATCAACGCCAGAAAGCCGGGCGTCTCCATGGTGCTGATCCACGATGGGGCCAGACCGTTCATCGGCAGGGACGTCATTCTGAATGTCCTGGAGGAGACGGAACGCAACGGCGCCGCCGTGGCTTGCGTCGCCATGAAGAACAGCGTGCGCAGAATGGAGCAGGGCGGTTCCACCAGCGTCAGCGTCGACAGAGCGGATTACTACTCGGTTCAGACGCCGCAGGGATTCCGCAAATCCATGCTCATCGAGGCTTATGACAAAGCCTATGACGAGAGTTTCATAGGAACGGACGACGCGTCCATCGTCGAGTGGGCCGGATACGACATCTCCATCGTGGATGGAGACTACGGCAATATCAAGATCACGACCAGGGAGGATTTGCCTATGGAAAACAGAGTAGGAACGGGCTTCGACGTGCATCCGTTCGCCGAAGAAAGAAAACTCATCCTCGGGGGAGTGGACATTCCATATGACAGAGGCCTTCTGGGCCACTCCGACGCCGACGTGCTCGTACACGCCGTCATGGACGCTCTGCTGGGAGCTGCGGCTCTCGGCGATATAGGGAAACACTTCCCGGACAGCGAGGAGGAGTATAAAGACGCAGACAGCCTGGTGCTCCTGGCGAAGGTGAGGAAGATGCTGGAGGAGAATTTCTACAACATCGGAAACATCGACGTCACCCTCATCGCCGAGAAACCGAAGATCAGCCCGTACATCGATGAGATGAGAAGCAATATCGCAACTACTCTTGAGATCGACCGGTCGAGGGTGAACATCAAAGGCACCACGACGGAGAAACTGGGATTCACGGGAAGAGAAGAGGGGGTCGCCTGCGAAGCGGTCTGCTCGATTTACAGATAAAACACAAAAGCAACAGTACAAGGAGAACCAATGAAGTTATCAGAAGCATTTTTCAGGACATACAGAGAAGTACCAAATGAAGCGGAGATCCCGAGCCATATTCTGCTGCTCCGGGCGGGCATGATCAAGAAGACGGCCGCGGGAATCTACAGCTACATGCCGATGGGGTACCGGACCATCAGAAAGATTGAGAACATCGTAAGAGAGGAGATGGACGCCAAGGGCGCCCAGGAGATCAGCACTTCCGTACTCCAGCCGGGAGAACTCTGGGAGGAGTCCGGCAGATGGGATGCTTACGGTCCTGAAATGTGGAGAGTGAACGACAGAAACGGCAGGGGATTCTGCCTGGGACCTACGGCGGAGGAAGTATTTACCGATATCATCCGGAACGACCTCTCGTCCTACCGGCAGCTTCCGATGATGCTGTATCAGATTACAGATAAATTCAGAGATGAAGCCCGTCCGCGCTTCGGCATGATGCGTTCCAGGAATTTCATCATGAAGGACAACTATTCCTTTGACAGAGATGAAGAAGGGCTGGACCGCAGTTACATGCAGATGTACGACGCCTACAGCAAGGTGTTCACCAGATGCGGACTGACATTCCGTCCGGTCGAGGCGGACAACGGTGCCATCGGCGGAACAGGCTCTCATGAATTCACCGCCCTGTGCGAATACGGCGAGAGCGAGATCTGCTACTGCGATTCGTGCAATCTGGCTACGACGATCGAGAAGGCCGCCTGCAAGGACGCGCCGGAGGATACGTCCGAAATGCTGCCGATGGAAAAGGTCAGCACGCCGGGAACATCGACCATCGAGGCAGTAGCCAATTACCTCGGCCTGGACAAAAAGCAGACTCTCAAGGCGCTCATGTTTGAGACCTATGGAGAGGACGATCAGGTCAATGGATACGTAGCCGTATTCATCCGCGGCGACAGGGAACTGAATATGACCAAGCTGGTAAACGCCCTGGGCGTTCACGAGTACGCCATTGCCTTTGCAGATGAGGAGAAGATGGCGGAGAAGTGCGGATGCGTCGGCGGATTCACAGGACCGACGGGCCTCCACGACTGCACGATTGTAGCGGACAGCGAAGTGCCGGGGTTGAAGAACCTGGCGGCCGGAGCCTGCGAGGAGGATTTCCACATCAAGAACGTCAACTATGGACGCGACTGGAAGGCGGATATCGTCACCGATGTGAAGAATCTGCTGGAAGGAGATCCGTGTCCGATATGCGGCGCACCGGTCAAGCATGCGCGCGGCGTAGAAGTGGGTCAGATCTTCAAACTGGGAACCAAGTATTCCGCCGCGATGGGCGCAAACTTCAAAGACGAAAACCAGAAGGATCATCCGATTCTGATGGGCTGCTACGGCATCGGTATCTCGAGAACGTTCCAGGCTATCATCGACATGCCGGAGAACCACGACGAGAATGGAATCATCTGGCCGATGTCTGTGGCGCCGTATCATGTGATCATCACGCTGATGAAACCGGATGACGAGGTTCAGATGGCGGTTGCGGAAGAAGTCTGCGGCAAGCTCGAAGCCGCCGGCGTTGAAGTCATTCTGGACGACAGGAAGGAACGTCCGGGCGTCAAGTTCAAGGACGCGGATTTGATCGGCATACCGATCCGGATCACAGTGGGACGCGGCGCAGCCGACGGAATCATCGAGTACAAGATGAGACGGGATGCTGACAAAGTTGAGCTCCCGGTAGAAGAAGGAATTGCAAAAGCAATAGAAACTGTAAATGCAGAAAAAGACGGAAGGTGCTATTTCAAATAAAGGATCCGGAGATAGAATGATAAACCTGTTTTGGGAGTTCTTCAAAATAGGTTTATTTACTATCGGCGGCGGGGCGGCGATGATCCCTCAGATTCAGCATGTGGCCACGGTGGAGAAAGGCTGGCTGGACGATGAGGAGATGCTGGACTGCATTGCGTTAGGCCAGTCACTTCCCGGCGTCATTGCAATCAACATAGCGACTTACGTAGGATACAGAAAACGGGGAATCGCAGGAGCCATGGCGGCGACGATCGGCGTCGTGCTTCCTGCCTTTGTTTCTATACTGATACTGGCAGCGTTGCTGAACGCCATCGGCGACAACCGATTCATCGCGGGCGCGTTTATGGGAATCAAGGCGGCCGTCTGCGGACTGATCATCGTGTCGTCCATCAAGCTCCTTCTGCAGATGTGCGGGAAGGGCGCAGGCAGCAGGCCGGTCAGAAAGAGCCGCGTGGTGTTCACCGTGTGCATGGCTCTGGCGTCGCTGCTCGCCGTGGGGTTCTTCGGGTTGACCGTCGTACTGGTCATACTGGCGGGAATCGTCATCGGCATCGTGTATTACAGAATCGAGAACCTGAAGGGCAGTCAGGAGGTGAAACGATGATACTCCTGAGACTGTTCATTGAGTTCTTCAAGATAGGGCTGTTCTCCTTCGGGGGAGGTAACGCCATGCTGCCGCTGATCTATCAGAGCATCCTGCAGTTCAGCCAGCTGGATAGTTCAGCATTCTCCGACATGGTGGCGCTGTCTCAGGTTACGCCGGGACCAGTCGCTGTCAATGCGGCAACGTATATCGGACTGCTGGCAGCGGGAATCCCGGGCGCCATTTCGGCGACCATCGGCGTCAGTCTGCCGTGCTTTATCATTATGCTGATCGTCATCCGGCTTCTGGATAAGTACAGGAACAGCACGGTGGTGGAAGGCGCCTTCGCAGGGATCCGTCCGGTGACAATCGGACTGCTGCTGGCCGCGGCCATGTTTCTGATGAACGACGTTCTCGTGAAAGGACCGCTGGTTTCAGCGGAACTGATGAACCCGAGCTACTTCAACCTTATTCCGATGGGCATCTTCGCGGTGTCGATCCTGCTCATCAGTCTTGTGAAGATGAAACCCCTCCATGTCATGCTCCTCATGGGAGCGGCGGGGGCGGTCATATACGGAGTGATCTGATATGTGGACAGGCGGTGTCAGAGTCATCGTGCTCGACGAGGAAAACAGAATACTGATGGTGAAACATGAGCACCCGGAGCGCACTGTGTGGATGGTTCCGGGCGGCGGTATTGAGGAGGGGGAAAGCTCCGCCCAGGCGGCCGTTCGCGAAGTTCTCGAAGAGACAGGACTGCAGGTTGAAATCGGAGGACTCATCTGGCACGTGGAGGAGGTCTCCGAGCGGGGACAGCGTTTCGTCAACTTCTTCCGGGCGACCGTTACAGGGGGACAGATGAAACTGGGTCACGATCCCGAACTGGGAGATTCGGAGCAGGTGCTGGCGGACATTCGGTTTATGAGCCGGGAGGAAGTCGCGGCGCTGGAGAATCTGTATCCGGAGTTTTTACGCCATGAACTGTGGCAGCATCTGGAGCAGGGCAGTATCGACTACGATGCATTCAGAATGCGTGATCAATAAAGCAAAAGCAGCAAACACTTATTAACAGGAGGACTTGCAATGAAATACGTAAGAATCGAAATGGAAGACGGCGGCGTTATGAGAGGGGAACTGTATCCTGAAATCGCGCCGGAAACAGTGGCCAACTTTGAGAAACTGGTCAAGGATGGTTTCTACGACGGCCTCACATTCCACAGAGTCATCCCGGGATTCATGATCCAGGGAGGATGCCCGAAGGGCAATGGAACAGGCGGTCCGGGATGGACGATCAAGGGTGAGTTCACTTCCAACGGATTCGAGAACAACCTGAAGCACACGACCGGCGTCATGTCCATGGCGAGAACTATGTTCCCTGATTCAGCGGGGTCCCAGTTCTTCATCATGGTTCACGATGCGCCGTTCCTGGACGGCGAGTACGCAGCTTTCGGTAAGATCATCGAAGGACAGGAAGTCGCGGACGGCATCGTAAATACGCCGAGAGATATGAACGACAAACCGAAGAAGGCCCAGAGAATGGCCAAGGTAACCATAGAGGAGGAATAACATATGGATTTCAACTTCACCGAAGAGCAGGTCATGCTCCGTGAAGCATTCGCGCAGTTCGCGAAGGAGGAGATCGCTCCTCACGCGGCCAAGTGGGATGAAGAAGACTGTGTGCCGATGGAAATCGTTCCGAAACTGGGCGAGATGGGCATTATGGGAATCTTCGTTCCGGAGGAGTACGGCGGCGTTGGTCTGGGGCACGTGGAACGGTGCATAGCGCTTGAGGAGATCGCCAGATATTCGGCGGGGCTCGCCATGATGGTGTTCACCCATCATCTGGGCGTTGCGGCCATCGTCGACTACGGCAGTGAGGAACAGAAGCAGAAGTGGCTTCCGGGCATGTGCGACGGAAGCTGCGTATGCGGGCTGGCTGTCACTGAGCCTGGCGGCGGAAGCGACGTAGCCGGACTGAAGACAGAGGCGGTCCTCGATGGAGACACCTGGACCATCAATGGCAGAAAGTGCTTCATCACGAATTCCCACTGCGCCGGGGTTACTGTCATCACATGCAGAACCGGCGAAGATGAGAAAGGCCGTCCTATCATGTCGACCATCGCTATTGAAGCGGGGACAGAAGGCTTCAAGCCGGGCAGAGAAGAGAACAAGATGGGGCTGAAGGGCTCCTACACAGGCGAATTGATCATGGATAATGTCAAGGTGCCTGTCAG
>SVCX01000047.1 GCA_015058145.1 Clostridiales bacterium
GCTTCTGACTGCACACAACGCCTCTGGTGCGGTGCAGATAGTCCGCGATTTCCGCGCGCAGGACCGGTTCGCCCTGACGGTCGCTCTCCGTCAGGAGCAGGTTAGGTGTCTCGTTCAGGACTTCCTGCATGCACGCTTCCCATTTATTAAAATCAAAAGATGCAGAGTCTGTCTTCATGTTCATTTCCAAAGTCATTGTTCGATTCGCTTTCAAGATCCTTGTTGTTGCTTTTGCATGAATGTTACCGTACTCATTATAGAGCAAGCGCCTGCGGCGGTCAATTTGCGGCGGGATTTGTGCAAAAAAAGGGAATGGTGCTATACTGTAACCATGAAAGATTTCATTGTAAAAAACGCAAATATTTACACGCAGGATAAAGAACATCCGTGGGCGGAGGCCTTCGCAGTGCGCGGCGGGAAGTTCGCCTGCGTCGGCACAAATGAAGAAATCGACGACTGGGTCGTATCCCGGGACACGGAAGTGCTGACGGAACCGGAGGAAATGCTGGATCTGAACGGCCGGTTTGTTATGCCCGGCATCATCGATTCCCACACGCACATCGCCATGAGCGTATTCCTGGGCGGGGATGACGATGAAATGCCTATGTGCGACTGCCGGTCGAAGGAGGAAGTGCTGCAAAAGCTCAAAGAAATGGTCAGAAAGCATCCCTTCAGGTTGTTCTACGCCATGTTCTACGGGAAGGTCGAGATTCTGGCAGATGATCCGATTACCCGCGACGATCTGGATAGAATCGTCCGTTTCAGACCGGTGATTCTGCTGGAGGAGGAGTGTCACAGTGCGATTTTGAATTCCGCAGCCCTGCGGTATTTCAAAATCAAAGAAGACGCCACGGATATTGCGCCGGGACTGAGCCGCTATGAGCGCGATGACGAGGGCAGGCTGACGGGGATGATTACTGAGATGACCATGGTGCCGATTCTGGCGACGGAGAGGCCAAAGGAGCAGGAACTCCGTCTGGGAATCACAAAGCTGCTCAGCTATTTGATTTCACGGGGCGTTACGACAATATTTGAAGCCGGCAACATGACCGATGAAGATTTCATCTTCCGTACGTTCAGATCGATGGACGAAGAAGGGAAGATACCCGTTCGCATGTTCATGAGTCATATGCTGTGGCATCCGGACATGGTGGAAGATGCCATCGAGCAGCTGAAAAGATACAAAGGAAAATATGAAACGGCGAACGTCCGCTTCGAAACCATGAAGATGATGTTCGACGGAACCCAGCGGATACATACAGCCTGCATGGTGGAACCATACGCGGACACAGGAACCTGCGGAGGGACGTTGATTTCCGAAGATCGCCTGCTGGATTTCATGAGAGAGTTGAATCATGAGGGGATTGATTTCCACTTGCATACCGTCGGCGAAGGAGCCGTGCGTAAAGTCATGAACTGTGTGGAGAAACTCCGCGCTGAAGGGGATTCCGGTGCGGGAGAACCATTCCGTATCACGGTGACCTGCGCCCACGATGAGGTGCTGCGTCCAGAAGACATCGGGCGGTTCAGAGAACTGGGCATCGTGGCGAACTTCACACCGAGCTGGAACGGCGGAAACTGCGGTTCGGAACCGGAGAACATGCAGAAGCTGCTTGGTCCGGAGCGGGGCATCCGCACACTCCAGAGCCGAACGGTTTTCGATACGGGAGCAACGGTATCCTTCAGTTCCGATGAAGTGGAACTGCACAGAATGAGCCACTGGAGCCCCTTTTGGGGTATGGAGGTCGGTCTCACCAGGCAGGATCCGGATTTCGGACAGGTGCGGGAGGACGGAGGAATGGATGGAGCGGCTGCACCGATCTATCCGCCTGCAGAAGAACGTCTGACCCTGGAACAGCTCATAGAAGGGTATACCCTGGGCGGCGCCAAACAACTGGGCGTGGAGAATCAGATTGGTTCGATTGAAACCGGGAAAGATGCGGATTTTCTGGTTTTGGGGGAGAATCTGTTTGAAGTGGATCCATACCGCCTGCACGATGTAGTACCGGAGAGAGTGTATATAAAAGGGAAATTACAGAGCGTTCTTTAGCAGAAAGGAATCGTTATGAGCAAAGTCAATACGACGCGAGTGGAAGCACAACTCGGGGATATTACGACAATTACTGACGTGGAAGCCATCGCCAACGCAGCCAACACATCGCTGTTGGGAGGAGGCGGCGTTGACGGCGCCATTCATCGCGCCGCGGGAAAGGAACTTCTGGCCGAATGCAGAACACTGAATGGCTGCGACACAGGAGACGCGAAGATTACCGGAGCGTACAAACTTCCATGCAGTTATGTGATTCATACCGTCGGCCCAATTTGGCGGGGCGGCAATCACAATGAACCGGAGAAACTGGCTTCCTGCTACCGCAGATCGCTGGAAGTCGCCGTGGAGAATGGAATCCGAAGCGTTGCGTTCCCATCGATTTCGACAGGCGTGTACCACTTCCCGCTGGAACAGGCAGCGCAGATTGCTGTAGATGAAGTGCGTCGTTTCATAGAAAAAAATCCAGGTAAACTGGATTTGGTGGAGTGGATTCTCTTCGACGAGAGAACCAAGAGTTATTACGATCGGGAACTCGCCAGACTCTAAAGCGGGAGCGTGACTTTGTCCAGGATTCCTGCCATCTTCGCCAGGAAGATGCCGTAATTCGTAATCGGCACGCCTGCTTCTCGGGCGGCAGTGATGCGGCTCATCACGTGTCTGCGGTTGAACATGCAGGCGCCGCAGTGGATGATGAGATCATACTGCTTCAGACTTTTCGCATCCGGGAAGTCATTTCCGCGGACGTTCGCAATTGCAACGCGGTCTCCGAAGGCCTTATGCAAAAGCTTCGGAATCTTGACTGTTCCGATGTCTTCCGCAAGCGGTACGTGTGTGCAGGCTTCGGCGATGAGAACACGGAAATCCTTGTCCGCAGCGCAGTTCAGTGCTGTATCGATCGCCGATACTCCGTCGAGAAATACATGGATGTCGCCCTTGGCGGCAGCCATCAGAATGGAGAAAGAAGTCAGAGCGCTTTGCTCCGGCTTTTTTTGATGTACTTCATGAAAACACTGGGAGTCGGTGATGATCAGATCCGGCGCACGGTTTAAGGCGTTTAGAGCCTTCTCGAAACCATCGGCAGTTGTGGACAGGACGGAACACTTTCTGTCGAGCAGCTCGCGCAGCGTCTGGACCTGAGGCAGGATCAGACGTCCTTTCGGAGCCTGAATGTCCTGGGGCATGACGAGCATCACGAGACTGCCGTCTTCCAGCAGTTCGCCGAGAATCCGCTCCTGCATATATTCTTCCGGCACGGCGTCTGCAATCGCCTCACGAAGCTGATCGATGCCTTCGCCGGTCTTCGCGCTAACGCGAATCGCGGACGCAAAATCACCAGAGCTGTTTTTACTAGTTGGTCCGTCGATTTTGTTGAGAACTGTAATGACAGGGATACCGGCTTTATTTAGACGGTCGAACCATCGCTTCTCGTATTCGAAGTCTGGGGCGAGACCGTCAGCCACGAGAATCGCCACATCTGTGCGCGCGATGACATCCTCGGTTTTCGCAACGCGAAGCCGGCCCAGGTCTCCCTCGTCATCGATGCCTGCCGTGTCGATGAAGACGACAGGACCGATGGGGTGAAGTTCCATGGACTTGTAGACGGGATCTGCAGTCGTCCCCGGCGTATCGGAAACAATGGCCAGATTCTGTCCTGTAAGCGCATTGATCAGAGAAGATTTTCCTGCATTGCGCCGGCCGAATATTCCTATGTGCACTCTGTTGCTTCTCGGCGTATTGTTGAGGCTCATTGGCTGTCCTTTCTCTTCACGTCTCCGATGTCAGTCACGATTCTGTAACCGGCTTCTTCGACCTGCTTCCGCAGGAGGGCGATACCCTGAGCGGATTCCGCGCCCGTATAGAGCTTGTTGTTATAAATCGCATATTTCTCTCGCGCGTCGGCAGGGGAGAGATTCGGCATGATAACATTGGCGCCCGCCTTCAGACCGAGGGCGCGTCCCTCCGGATCGATTGTCCCAAGGGCTGTGGTCGACGGAATCAGCGCGTAAGGGAACAGGATGCGGAGAATCGCCAGCAGTCGAATCGTCAGCTGCAGCTTCTGCTCTTTTTCGAGACCCTGGGCGCATTTGGCGGAACTTCGGCCAAAAGGAGTGTCTGCATGACGCAGATATGGACCGATGCCGATCATATCGGGCTGCAGTTTCTCCATGAACCGGATGTCCTCGAGCAGATGATCCAGTGTCTGCCCCGGCGCGCCGACCATGAGTCCGGCGCCGACCTGATAACCGATCTCTTTTAAATCATAGAGGCATCGCAGACGGTTTGCAAGGCTCATATCAGAAGGATGCAGCACCCCGTATAATTCTTCCGATGCGGCTTCATGACGCAGCAGGTATCTGCGTGCTCCGGCTTCGAAGAGGCGCTGATAGCTTTCGCGGGAGCGCTCACCGACAGAAAGAGTCACGGCGCAGTCCGGATAGCATTCGTGGATCTTCGATACGATTTCACAAAGTCTGTCATCGGTGAAGTACGGGTCTTCGCCACCCTGCAGCACGAAGGTGCGGAAGCCGAGTTCGTAGCCTTTGCGGCAGCAGTCGAAGATGGCATCCTTGTCCAGACGGTAGCGTGTCAAGTTTGTATTGTCAGCCCGGATGCCGCAGTAGTAGCAGTTGTTTTTGCAGTGGTTTGATATTTCAATCAGCCCGCGTAAATAGACCGCATCGCCGTAGATCGATCTGCGAATGCGGTCTGCTTCTGCGAACAGATTCTCATCCGAGTCTGCGCCGGAGAGAATCTGCTTGATGGTTTTAAAATCTAAAGTCTCTGTTCCCATTTTCGATTTCCTTCAGATGTTCGCGGCAGATTTTGCGAACTTTCTCGTTCGGAATCAGTGACAGTTTTTCCTCGATCAGGGCGTCGCCTTTAGCGCGGGTCTCCTCGTTGGCGTAGTCCATGAGAAACTCTTTGAGCGTCATCATGGCGTTCGGCTGACAGCAGTTGGCAATCTGGCCGGACTTGAGAAGGCTCATAAAGCGGTCGCCAGTACGGCCTTCCCGGTAGCACGCCGTGCAGAAACTCGGCACATATCCCAGGTCGATGAGCCAGTCGACGACTTCAGACAGTGTACGCCTGTCTTCCACATCGAACTGTGCGGTGTCTTCAGAATCGAACTTACCTTGTTCATCCAGTTCGTCCGCATAACCGCCGACGCTGGTTCTGCTTCCGCCGCTGATCTGCGTGATGCCGATCTCCAGACACTCGCGCCGCGTCTTCGCGCTCTCGCGGGTGGACATGATCATGCCTGTATACGGAACCGCGATACGGAGCACCGCAACGATTCTCTTGAAGACATCATCAGGCACGCCGTTATCGAAGGCATCCGGGTCGATATCATCGGCAGGACGCACGCGCGGTACGCTGATGGTGTGCGGTCCGCAGCCGTAGGTCTTCTCAAGATGGTGAGCGTGCATCAGCATGCCCACGAAGTCGTACTTGTAGTTGTTGAGTCCGTAGAGAACGCCGCAGCCGACATCGTCAATGCCGGCCTGCATGGCGCGGTCCATCGCTTCCGTGTGGTAGGCGTAATCGCTCTTCGGTCCGGTCGGATGGAGCTGCTCGTAAGCTTCTTTGTTGTAGGTTTCCTGGAACAGGATGTAGGTGCCGATGCCGGCTTCCTTGAGCTTGCGATAGTTCTCAACCGTCGTCGCCGCGATGTTGACGTTGACCCTTCGGATGGCGCCGTTTTTGTGCTTGATGCTGTAGATGGTGCGGATGCTCTCCAGGATGTACTCAATCGGGTTTTCCTTCGGGTGTTCGCCGGCCTCGATAGCGAGTCTCTTGTGACCCATATCCTGCAGGGCGATCACCTCATCGCGGATCTCTTCCTGAGTCAGCTTCTTGCGTGGGATGGTTTTGTTCTGTCCATGGTAAGGGCAGTAGACACATCCGTTGACGCAGTAATTGGAGAGATACAACGGAGCGAACATGACGATACGGTTGCCGTAGAAGTGCTCTTTGATCTCCTTGCCCAGGTCGAAAATCTGCTGAATGATTTCCGGATCCTCGCATTCGAGGAGAGTAGCGGCCTCTGCATAGGAGAGGCCTTTGTACTCTCTGCCTTTGTTCAGGATTTCATTCATCAGTTCCAGATCATCCTTGTGTGCCTCCGCAAAAGCAAGGGTCTCCTTGATCTTCGCGTCGTTGATAAATTCTTCTGCTATTGTCGATGTGCTGTTGTATTCAGCCATTACAGCCTCCACTGAGATACGTCTGTGTGAAGCAGGTGATGCGCCTTTTCGGAATTCGGCTTGCCGAAGTATTCCTCATAGGACATAGTGACAGTAGGGTTCTCATGTGAGAATCGGATTTCCAGAGTGTTGTCGATATTGTAGAGCTCGCTTCCTCTGAGAGCGGCCATTTCAGTTCCGTCGTGGATTGGCTGTCCGCCGCCACCGGAGCATCCGCCAGGACAAGCCATGATCTCTACGAAATCATAGGATACTTCGCCGGCCTTGATCGCTTCGATCAGCTTCCTTGTGTTACCTAGTCCGTTGGCTACCGCAATGCGCAGTTTGATTCCGGCAACGGTGAAGGTGGCTTCCTTCCAGCCGTCCATTCCGCGGACGTTCTGGAACGCGTCAACAGGTGGGTTCTCTCCGGTAATCAGGAAGTACGCGGAACGCAGTGCCGCTTCCATAACGCCGCCTGTCGCTCCGAAGATAACGCCTGCGCCGGTTCCCTCGCCGAAGAAGGAATCGAATGGCATCTCAGGAAGCTGAGCGGCCTTGATTCCGTCCATGGAAATCAGGTTGTCCAGTTCTCTTGTAGTGAGGACGACATCGACATCCTTGAACCCGGAATCGCGGAGCGTGTGCTCGTCGCATTCATATTTCTTGGCTGTGCAAGGCATGATGGATACGCAGCAGATCTTTGCAGGATCCACGCCGAGCTTTTCGGCCATGTATGTTTTTGCGATTGCTCCGAACATCTGCTGCGGTGATTTTGCAGTAGAGAGGTTCGGGATAAGTTCCGGATACTCGAGCTGCACGAATCTGAGCCAGCCCGGGCAGCAGGAAGTGAACATCGGCCATGGGTGTTCGTCCTTGTGTCCGATTCTGTCGATCAGCTCGCTGCCTTCTTCCATGATAGTCATGTCAGCAGTGTAAACGGTATCGAATACGTAGTCGAAACCGATCTGCTTCAGAGCGGCAACCAGCTTGCCTGTCGTCTGCTCAACTCTGTTCATGCCGATCTTTTCGCCCCAGGCGACTCTGACTGCCGGCGCGAACTGTACCATCGTGACAGTTTCAGGATCAGCAAGCGCGTCGAGAACCTTGTCTGTGTCGTTTCTCTCGCTGAGGGCGCCGACAGGGCAGTGGGTGATGCACTGACCGCAAAGGGTGCAGTTGGCATTTCTGATCTGCACGCCGTCCGTTACGCCGACGGTAGTACGGAATGAGGAACCGAGCTTTTCCCAGACGCCCATGTTCTGGATCTTGTCGCAGACCTGCACGCAGCGCAGACAGGTTACGCACTTTGTAGCGTTTCTGATGAGAGGGAAGGATTCATCCCACCTGTAGTCGTCAGGATTCTCCACGAAGGAAGTGCCGACGATACCGAGATCTCTGGCTATGCCCTGCAGTGCGCAGTTGCCGCTTCTCGGACATGTCGCGCATTTGCAGTCGTGTTCTGCCAGAACAAGCTGAACGTTGATCTTTCTCGCCTGTCTTACCTTAGGGCTGTTGGTGTAGATGACCATGCCTTCTTCAACTTCCGTATTGCAGGAGGAGACGAGCTTGTCCTTGCCTTCCAGTTCAACAACACAGATTCGGCAGGCACCGATATCGTTGAGACCTTCCCAGTAACAGATGTGTGGAATCTCTATGCCGATTGATTTGGCAGCATTCATGATGGTTGTTCCCTGCTGCACTGAAGTTTTTCTTCCGTTTATTGTTACGTTTACCATGATGTGTGCCTCCCTCCTCTGAATGCGCCGAGATTGTTGCAGTCACATCTCAGGCAGCGGCTGGCTTCCTGAATGGCCTCTTCCAGGAGAAGGCCGTTTTCGAATCCGTCGAAGTCACGGTTTCTTTCATCAGGATAACGGCTGGTGAGTTCGGATCTTCCGCACTGAATGTAGTCATCCAGTTCAGGTTCCGGGATGTCGAGCTCAACTTTTATTTCATGGTTATATCCGAGGTAATTGTCGATGTTTGCAGCAGCTACTCTTCCCTGAGCGATGGCGTTGATTACTGTCGAAGGACCGGTTACGCTGTCGCCGCCGGCGAATACGCCTTCCATGCCTTCCACGGCCATGGATTCGTCAGTGTTCAGCTTCTTCCAGAGTACGGAAACGCCGGCTTTTTCGAAGACTTCTGAATCAATTTCCTGTCCGATTGCGCCGACTACGATGTCGCATTCGAGAACCTGCTCTTCTTTCTGGGCCGGGAATGATTTAGGACGTCCGGATGAGTCGTACGGACCGACCTTCTGCGGCTGAACGACCAGAGCCTTGACGTTGCCGTCATCGTCATGTTCGATTCTGACAGGGGTTCTCAGTTCGAGCAGACGGCAGCCCTCAGCGATGGCACCGTCGATTTCCTCAGGAAGGGCAGTCATGTCGACCTTACGTCTTCTGTAGGCGATGTCAACGTGCGCAGCTCCGAGACGCATTGCGGTACGCGCTACGTCCATGGCTACGTTTCCGCCGCCGACTACGACGACTCTCTTGCCTTTGAAGTCCGGCATCTTGTCGTCGCCGATTCCGCGGAGCATGTCAACGGCTGAGAGAACGCCTTTGCTCTCTTCGCCTTCGATGCCGATCATCTTGTAGTTGTGCGCACCGATGGCTACGTATACGGCGTCATATTCTTTCATCAGCTTGTTTACAGCCGCTTCTGTGTTGATATCCGCGTTCAGCTCTACGTCGATGCCTGCAGACAGGATTGACTTGATATCCCAGTCGAGTCTGTGTCTCGGCAGACGGTAGCTAGGAATGCCGTATCTGAGCATTCCGCCGAGCTGCGCTCTTCTCTCAAAGACTTTGCATTTGTGTCCCATGAGCGAGAGGTAGTATGCGGCAGTCAGTCCGCTTGGGCCGCCGCCGATGATAGCGATCTTCTTGCCCGTGTTCTCTCTGATCTCCGGAATCGGAACCACGTCAGAGCAGTTGTCCACGGCGAACATCTTCAGGCCTCTGATATTGATGGAGGCATCCAGGATGTTTCTTCTGCAGTGTCCTTCGCAAGGATGCTCGCAGATGAGCGCGCATACGGTAGGGAACGGGTTGTCTTTTCTGATAAGTTTAACTGCGTCGTCATATCTTCCGGCCTTGATCAGTGAAATGTAGCCCGGGATATCGACTTCGGCAGGGCACTTGGAAACACAAGGGACAGTGTTTCTCAGATCTGTTACGCTGTCGGAGCAGCGTTTTCTCTCGATGTGGGACATGTAGTCCTCGCTGAAACTCTGGAGACTCTTGAGAACGATCTCTGCGGTTTCCCATCCGATTGCGCAGTCTGAAGAATCGCGGACGGTTTCCGCTGTCTTCTGCAAAAGCACCAGATCATCTGTTGAACTGTCCGTATCGATATCCAGGATGTTTTCAAGAATCTGGATCATCTGATACACGCCGACTCTGCAAGG
>SVCX01000005.1 GCA_015058145.1 Clostridiales bacterium
TCAGCGGTTTAGAAGACCGCTGCTCTATCCTGTTGAGCTAATGGAGTATGTTGGCGGCCCCTGCAGGACTTGAACCTGCACCTCCGGAATCAGAATCCGGCATCCTGCCGATTAGACGAAAGGGCTATATGGTACGCCCTCGTGGATTTGAACCACGGACTCCCCGCGTATGAAACGGGTGCTCTGGCCAACTGAGCTAAGGGCGCATATGGTGATACCAGCGAGAATCGAACTCAGCATTGCCGGAGTGAAAATCCGGTGTCCTACCTTTAGACGATGGTACCGTTGGCGGTCTCTGCAGGAATCGAACCTGCAACCCTCACCTTAACAGGGTGCCGCTCTACCGATTGAGCTAAGAGACCGTGGATCGGCTCAGAAATGAGCCGATATACTATTCAGTTGTATGGTTATTCTTTGCCAATTGCTCATCATATCGAACTGACTGGCGATATCATCTGATGATTCCTCTTCGCACACAAGGATGTCGTCGACTGTTGTCCCCAGCACTGCTGCCAGGATCACAAGATTGTCGACTGTCGGAAGGCAGCAGCCATTCTGCCATTTGTAAATCGCCTGAGGGTTGGTGAAACCCATGACTGCCTGCAGATCCCTGACCGAGATCCCTGCTTTTACACGAAGTTTCGTGATGTTGCGCCCGGTAGCTGCTAGGTCGATGACCGGGACTTTTGTTACACCGACCGGTTTCGTTGACATTTCATTTTCCTCCTAAAAAAATCCGCTTACCTCTGTATGAGACAAGCGAATCTGATTTCTGTATTGACTGTCTGCGGTTCTACTCCAGGTGCCGCATATCTATCTTACCTGTCTCATTTTTGCACGCAAAGCTCTGCTCCTGATCTATGTTCCAATCGAAGCTTCTCTGTTCCATAAAGCTATTCATAATTTGTGCAAAAATAGTTCTGTACAACATTTCTTTTCCTTTCCGCCTTTCGGCTTTTTCTGTAATCAATTTACCACCTAGTTTTACCTCTGTATATTTACCCTGTGGTTTAATAATGGAGTGGGCAGCGGGATTCGAACCCGCACCTCGAGTTTGGTGGACTCATATGCTGCCATTAAACACCATGCCCACATGGAGCCGGAGAAGGGACTTGAACCCCTAACCTGCTGATTACAAAACAGTCGCTCTACCAATTGCGCTACTCCGGCACATACTGGGTGGAAGGACGGGAATCGAACCCGTGTCTCCGGAGCCACAATCCGGCGTTCTGCCACTGAACTACCAACCACATATTTGGAGTGGATAGCGGGATTCGAACCCGCACCCTGAGTTTGGAAGACTCACATGCTAGCCGTTAAACACTACATCCACATACTGGTCCGAGTAGCAGGATTCGAACCTGCGGCCTCCTGAACCCAAATCAGGCGCTCTACACAAACTGAGCTACACCCGGATATGGAGACGACACCCGGAGTCGAACCGGGAACCGGGATTTTGCAGACCCCTGCCTTACCATTGGGCCATGCCGTCTCGTTACGATGGTGCACCCTCTGGGATTCGAACCCAGACTTGGAGGATTTTAAGACCTCTATCTCTGCCAATTGGATTAAGGGTGCATCTCTCTGTGGCGGAGGGAGCAGGATTCGAACCCGCGAGGCTTGCGCCACAACAGATTTCAGGTCTGCGCCGTTATGACCACTTCGGTATCCCTCCGCATGTTGGTCGCAGGGGTGAGAATCGAACTCACTGGGTCAAATCAGACAACGGATTTACAGTCCGCCCTCGCGCCGTACGAGACTACCCTGCGGTATTGGTGATGAAGACTGGATTCGAACCAGCGACCCGCGGTTTAAAAGACCGCTACTCTACCAACTGAGTTACTTCACCATATGGTGTCCCTGAGGGACCACTCCGTGCTATCTGTTCAGCACTACGATATCTTCTACCGTGACGTTCAGAACTGCAGACAGAACGATCAGATTATCTACCGTTGGCATAGAGATACCGTTCTGCCACTTGTAGATGGCCTGTGGAGACGCAAAACCAAAGACGTCCTGCAGATCTCTCACGGTCATGCCTGCCTGCTCTCTGAGTCTGGTTATGTTATTACCAGTCGCAACCATATCAATGGTCGGCAACATCAGATTCATTTTATTTTCCTCCTATCTAAAAAACTGCCTATCTTCTCGATAAGCAGTTTCTCTATGTTTCTATTACATTACAGAGCGTACTATCATCTACTCCGCCCTCTTCCACTGCTTATCTTTTTTTGACATAACAAACAATCACTTCCGCCGCCATAGTTGAAGTGTGATCTATGTGTCTGTTCGATTGTCGGTAAGTATTGTCTGTTAAATATCATCTCTTAATGAAATCCTTTCACTTATTCTTTCCATATTAGGTATGATAACACGTTACCGTACCTACTGCATTAAACCTGTAGTCTAATCACATCTCGCCTGTTGATGCGTGTCGTGATGCGTACAAGGCGCGGTTTTTCGTGCATGCAGGATTCGAACCTGCCACCCCCTGGGTATGACCCAGATATCCTCCACTAGGATTAATGCATTATTCTACCTTTGCTGTCCGCGCCTTTTATCATCGTTTCAAGGCACTCGCTACGTGTTGCGGTTTAACAGACCGATCGTATGATTGCTGTGTGTGCCTTTCATATTGTACAGCTTTTTATGCTGCAATGCTCGCATATCGCTCGCTGCCGATGACCTCCATCATGAAGTCATATGGGTTGTAGTTCCCGGAAGCGACCATTGAGAACAGTCTCGGTGTGCATCCGGATACGAGCACGACGCCCTGTTCGTTCATGGTTACCGGAACCTGCTCGTTTCTGCTCTGTACGTTCCAGAACACTACTTGCGGCAAATTGTAGCCGAATTTGGTATACAACTGCTTCGCATACTCAAAGTTGGTGATATCTGCACCATCGGCACAATAGTCGAACTCCATATCGGATATGATATACAAAGTCTCTGGCAGGTCTTCCTGCGGCAATTTGTTCGCTAATGCAACATCAAGCAAAAGTTCAAAAACTCTTTGTATATTCGTGTTGCTGATTTCGTTGAATCCCTCACAGTACACCGTCTTATCAACGATATCTTTTCCCTTGATCTCAACAAGCTGAGGAGATGAGGAGAAAGTGATGAAGTGATTCTTGAACGCACCGGTATTTCTTTCTGCGAAGTAGATTCCCAACGAAATCGCTACAGCTTCCGGAATCGGAGTTCCACCCCAATACATGGATCCTGACCCATCAACAACTGCCAGTGCATTTCTTCCGTCTGCGAAGTCTTCCAATGCGTTCCAGGAAATATTTATCGCTTTGCGCTGTTCTATAGTAAAGTTTCTACGGTCAAGGATTGGCGCAATGATGTCATATGGCATCAGCGTCTTCGCATTAAGCTTCGCTTCGCCCTTCTCAACCTTGTTCAAAAACTCCATGTAACGTTCATTATCATTTCTGATGAACGCCTGTCTGTACTTGAACATGGCCTTGGACGGCTGCTTAGAATAGTCAAAGGAATAATCCTTTTCACGCAGGTTGTTCTCAATAATCTTAATCTGCGCTCTAAGCTTGCTCAGTGCCTTTCTGTACTGAGCGTCAGTCATATTGAGTGCTCTGGCAACCTTCTTCGCCTTTCTGACTGTTTCCGCATTGGATGCGTTGACAGATGGCAGCCACTTGGCCAGTAATGAAACGTTGCCGCCGTTTTCGAGCGCCGTCAGATCAATTGACAACTGCTTTCTTATATATTCCAGAGCGCTTCCGTCGCACCCTGTATCTAAGAGCTCAACAACATCATCAAATCTACCGAATTCGGCGATTTGTTCAATGTTCTTGACTACCGACTCTTTATTGAAACCAGCGAGCCAGTTCATGATGACACGGAATACTCTTCTTTCACCGAGTCCACCACGGATATCCCTTGCATAAAACAGGATCTTCATGGCTAAATCCGGATTCTCGATATATGCCCTTGAAAAGCAGTTGATGATATTCTGGTCACATGTGTTTCTCATTGCTCCGATTCTTGCAAACAGGTCAAGACAATCAGACGCAGTGTTTCTGTAAACCGGTCAACAAATGGGTGTCTGAAGAATTTGTATATAAATTAGTGAAACAATTATACAAAGAATACCATGTCATATACCATCATAGACCATTCTACTTGAGAAGTTCCAAAGGTGGTCAAATGTCATTTGATGTGTTCATAACAGGCCTAAATGTTGCGATTGAGTATCAAGGAAAACAACATTTCGAACCAGTTGATTTCTTTGGTGGTGTAGAAGCCTTTGAAAGCGTTCAAAAGCGAGATAGAGAAAAGGCGGAATTAAGTAAAGAACATGGGGTCAAGTTAGTGTATATCAATTATTGGGAGAATGTAACTGCTGAACTTATTCGTGAACGAGTCGAACAATAATTATCATTATAGATGACCAGCAGATAAAAATATGGGGAACTCATGAATCACATATTATTGAAAAAATGAAAAACCTGAAGTTTTTGAGACTTCGGGGCTTGTTTGGTACGCCATTGCACATTTGAACTCTAACCATTCTCTTAAAAAGGGAGTGCCTACTCTCCCAATTCAAATCGAACTTGCTGCTTCCCTCTTATACTACTTCATTAATCGTCTTCTCCAACAACCTTATCGCTTCATCCACGTTCTCCTTCGTAAACTCAAAGCATGGTCCGAACAGCAGCGCATCGCCCTGTTTGCCGTGGTCGATTCCCATGCACTCCATGAGGATTAGGCCATTTTCGATGCCCTTTTGGTACAGCTTTTCACCAAGCTTCATTTCCGGCGGGAATGGTTCTTTCGTCGCCTTATCCTTAACGAATTCCACGCCGATCATCATGCCTTTGCCCCGGACGTCACCGATGTATGGACTCCGTTCCGCCAGCTCACAAAGCTGGTCCATAAAATAGGTGCCCACTTTTCTGACGTTGGCGAGAAGGTTTTCGGACTGTATGATATCCAGTGTCTTCTTTATAACAGCGCAGGCCATAGGGCTTCCCGTCCATGTGTGGAGCACCGGGAAGATGCCGTTGTCCATGATTGGCTTTGCGACTGCTTCCTTCATGCCCACGGCGCCGACCGGGAAGTAGGATCCGCCCAGAGACTTGGCCAGGGCGATGATGTCAGGTTCCACGCCGTACTGCTCGATGCAAGACATGGTTCCGGTTCTGCCGGTTCCGCACATGACTTCATCGGTAATCAGCAGCACATCATATTTGTCACAGATCTCACGGATGATTTTGAAGTATCCGTCCGGCGCAGGAACGCCGCTGAGTGCTGTTCCCACGACAGGCTCCGCAATAAATGCCGCCACTGTCTCAGGATCTGCCTTCAGGATCTCTTCTTCCAAAGCATAGGCGCATTCCATATTGCAGCTTTTGCATGACTTGCCGTACCAGCAGCGGTAGCAATAGGCAGGCGGAATATGTCCATCCTCACGGAGGATCTCCACAAACTCTTTCCGTCTGGATGGGTGGCCTCCATAGGCCAATGCACCTTCCGTATACCCATGGTAGGACATCCATCTGCCGATGATTTTGTTCTTCTCTGGTCTGCCGCTGTGGTAGAAGTGGAGACGAGCGATCTTGGTGGCAATTTCCGTAGCTTCGCTACCGCCGGAGCAGAAGAAGAAACGGTCAAAGGCCGGGAATGCTTTTGCAAGAGCGTCTGCCGCTTCATGCTGGATGCCGGAGTCCATATGGGCGTTGTACGCGAAGGGAAGCGTCAGGGCCTGATCACCGATGACGCTCGCCATATCTTCACGGCCGTATGCCAGGCTGTTGCTGATGGAACCGCCGCATGTTTCCAGATACCTATTGCCCTCCTCGTCATAGAGGTACGGTCCTTCGCCGCGGACCATGACCGGCGCGGCGTAGTGGTTGTCGAAATATAGTACGTGGTTGCTTTTTGCCATAATGACACCTCTTTGATACGCTATCATTATACCATATGTTATAATGCTTTCATTGGCAGGTGAATGATATGAATGATTGGAGAAAAAAGATATACGACGTCCTGGAACCGGGCATCAGAGAAGGCTCTCTGAGCCGCGTTTATGATATCTTCATGATCGTCGTCATCATTCTCTGCACGATTCCTCTGATGGTCCGGGAAACGAACGCGGTGTTCGACGTATTCGACGGTATCGCAGTTACCGTCTTCAGCATCGACTACATTCTGCGGCTGGTCACAGCCGATTACTACTTCAAGGACCACAGGCTTCGGTCATTTCTGCGGTATCCGGTTTCCCCTCTGGCAATCATCGATCTGTTGTCGATCCTGCCGTTCATCTCGCCGCTTCACAATGGTTTCAGAGCGCTCCGTCTGCTGCGGCTTATCATCGCCCTGCGCGTGATTGCCCTGCTGCGGTACTCCAAGAGCGTGCAGATTCTAAAACGGGTATTCCAGAGGCAGAAAGAAGCACTTCTGGCGGTATTCGGATTTACACTCGCGTACATTCTGATCACCGCAATCATCATGTTCCAGATTGAGCCGGACACCTTCGGTAATTTTCTGAATGCGTTCTACTGGGCGACGGTATCCCTGGCGACCGTAGGATACGGTGACATCACCGCAGTTTCATCTATGGGGCGGCTGTTCACCATTCTTTCCACCTTTGTCGGCATCGCGGTCATCGCCCTTCCTGCCGGCGTCGTTACGGCCGGGTATCTGGAGGAGATACGGATTCTGAATGAAGAACAGAAAGTAAGGAAAGAGAAAAGCGAGGACTAGCCTCGCTTTTTTGTTATATCTTATCTAATGAAACGTCCCCAATGATGTTGCCTAGGTCGATGTTCTTCTGAATCATCGGTTTCGATACTTCGTCCCACAGAATCTGAGACCCTTCGGCAGTGCGGCGCTGGCGTTCGATGGCCTGGGAGAGTCGGATACCCTTCTCTTTCCAGTCTTTTCCCTCGGATGCGTCATTCTGCATGACGGGCTGCACATTGTCCAGCGACCGGGCGAACTTAGCTTCAGGCGTGTTTCCTTCTTCGAACTCATGGAAGAGTTGGAACATCCAGTCCCGCTGGTCCTCCGGAAGCATACCGAAGATCCGGTCTGCAGCCTTTGCTTCTCGTTCCGCCTGGGATTTCAGGCCCTCGGTGTCGTAGGCGTAAGTGTCTCCCGCGTCAATTTCCACGATGTCGTGAATCAGAAGCATCTCGATGACCTTGAGCAGGTCTACGTCCTCATTGGAGTATTCCTGTAGGATCATGGCCATGATGCTCATATGCCAGGCGTGCTCCGCGTCGTTTTCCCGACGGCTGCCATCGCAGAGGAACGACTGGCGGAATACTTCCTTCTCTTTATCCACTTCACGGCAGAAATCCATCTGCCGGGTTAGTCTTTCTTTGTCTATCATTGGTTTCACCGTGCGTTTCTTATGGCTTCTTCCATGTTTTCGTCCCACTGGAGCTTGCAGCTTTTGCATTTGAAGGTGCGGCTGCTGCCCGTACCGCAGCAGGCAGTGCAAACAATGGCGCGCCCCTCCTTCACTTCTTGGCGAAGTTCCGGGACGGCCAGGATCATGCTGGATGTCAGCACGCGGACTACGTTGTCGGAATCACATCTTGGACAGGTTTTCATGAGTTATTTCCTAAGTAATGTTATGACATCCGTATTCTCGCCGGTTCCGCTCATCCAGTCATTATCGACTTCGTATTCATAGGCATCGTTACCGGCTTCGTTCGTATCCGGATCGGTGTAGTCGAGTGTTATATACATACTTCCGTCGGATTTCCAGGTTCCGTCTGCGTCCACTGAGCCATTCTTATAGTGCATGGTTCCGTCATCATTGAGTTTGAGGAGAATTGCTCCGTCATCCGTTCCCCATTCTCCGGCAACAATAGATGCAAGTCTGGAATCAATGGTCTTGTTGACAATCATCTCCGGGTCTGCCGGGTCGTCCGTCAGTTTCTCATACGGAGCGTCATTGATTATCGCTGTGTGATCCGTGATGTTTTCGACCACAACGACACCTTCCTTGCCGATTTCTCCGCCGGCGCTGTATTCACTGAGTTCTGAGGTATAGATTATCTTGCCGTTATCGGTTTCGGAGGTGACAGTCGTTACTCCGCCGCCATCATACTTCACATATTTCTCCTGAATGCAGAATTCCCCGCTGTCAGGATCAGCTGATAATCCTTGATCCGTCATATAGCCAAAGGAAAAAGCGCTGCTATCCAGACCATCGGCCGGCATCCAGGCACCAATCAGTTTGGCGCTCATATCGTCCGAAGACTGCGCCTCTGCAGGTTCTTCGGCTGCGGCTGTGGTGCTTTCATTCTCTTGTTCTGCATTCTGGTCCTCTCCGCAGGCGGTCATGCCGATCATGAGGAGGACGCATATGGCTGTGGTGGCCAGTAATATGAGTCGTTTTTTCATCTTTTGGTCATCTCCCTTCTTTGTTGAGGTAATTATATCATAGGTGGGTGATGGGGTGCGGGGAAATGAGATTTTCAGATTCTTCACGAATAGAATTCGCCTCTGTGCGTGTTTTATCGCGTACTTAGACCCATTCATCCAACTCTCTTTTCCTTTCTGAAATCGATGATTTCTGTTGTTTGGGTAATATTCGACATTATTATGTGGAAAATACCCATAGTTTTTCGAAATCCTTACCCATAAAAACTCGGTAGTGAAAATTTTTATGGGTAAGATTCTCACTTTCCTATGGGGAAAATACCCATAAAAATCCCATTCCGTACCCATAACACAAGAATGACGTTCCTAAAAGCTCGAATTGTGCTATTTCAATGGTGCTGATTCGGCTCTAATTGGTCATTTTTCGCACCAATAGGAAGGATGAGGGGAATTGAGCGGCGGGGCCCCTGCCCCTCCGCCGTCCTGCGCCGCCCCGCACAGGCGGCTTGGACCCGTCGCTACAGAACTGTCCACCGGACAGTTCTGCTTCACGCTCCGGCCCTCGTATCATAGAAGTATAGTAATATCCTTTGTTTCCAAAAGGATAATGCTATACTTTTTTTGATACTGTGGATTAGTTCACGCGCCCTACCACTTTGATGGTTACCGAAAGGCTCTAACCACAGTCGTCTTGTTGATCTGTTAATGAGTTAGATACCGCCAGACGGTTTATGTAGAACGAGGTTACGGAAACAGGATGTACTGTGGGCCCTAAAACAGTGTCGAATTCTTTTACAGGAGGTTTTTTATGATTTATGTTGGAATTGATGTGGCTAAAGATAAACACGATTGCTTCATCATGGATTCAGATGGAACGGTGTTATTTGATGTGTTCACCATATCAAATACACGGACTGGCTTTGTCGAATTGCTGGATTGCATCAAGTCAGTTACTCGATCATCTGAAAATGTGACGATAGGGCTTGAAGCAACCGGACACTTTAGCTACAACATCCAGAGTTTCCTGACTGACAACAATATGCCGCCTGTTGTCATCAATCCGCTCTACACCAATCAGTTCAGAAAAGCGACTAGTCTCCGAAGAACAAAGACTGATCGCATTGATGCACGCAACATTGCATTCTTGCTTTCATCTGGTTTTGACTTCAAGCCCTGTCGATGTGAATCATATCATATTAGCGAATTAAAATCACTAACACGCTATCGGTTTGAAAAAGCACAGGAACGAGGAAGGTTGAAAGTTTCAGTAACACGTCTTGTTACAATACTTTTCCCAGAGCTGCTTCACTGCGTATATTCCATACACTCTACTGCGATATACCAGATGTTATTAAACTATCCATCGGCCAAGTTGATTGCAGAGGCTCATCTGACACGATTATCCAGTTTACTCAACAAGTATTCATTGAATCATTTTAAGAAGGATTTTGCTATTCATGTTCGGGCTGAAGCCCGTCAGTCCATAGGACTTGATTTGCGCGCAAAATCCATTGAGCTGCAACATACGATCAAGTTAATTCAAGAATATGACCGCGAGATTAATGAGTTGGACGAATTGATCAAAGATTACATGAATCAGTTGCATTCTCCAATCACAACGATTCCAGGGATAGGGACTAACCTCGGGTCAATTATCCTAGCGGAAATCGGAGATATTAATCGCTTTGAAAATGCAGATAAGCTTCTGGCTTTTTCCGGAATGTCGCCCTCCACATACCAATCGGGAACTTATGAATCGAATAATGCCCGAATGGAGAAAAGAGGATCAAAATACTTGCGGTATGCGCTTTTTAATGCGGCGAGATATGTATGCCAGTGGGATCCAACTTTTGCGGCGTATCTTGAGAAAAAACAATGTGAAGGCAAGCACTATTATGTTGCTCTTTCACATGTAGTGAAAAAACTCGTTCGAGTCATTTTCCATCTGTTGAAAACGAATCAGGAATACATTTCTCGAGCATAAAACAGTTTTCATTTCGCCCATTAGGGTTTATTTGTTATGCCCAAAAAAGCAGCGCTTTTCACGCAAAGAAAGACTTGACTAAAGATAGTTAGTCTTTCGGGGGCACGTTTTTCGTTATGGAGCGGATGAGGGGAATCGAACCCCCAACCTCAGCTTGGGAAGCTGATATTTTACCACTAAACTACATCCGCATAGATTGCAGGCGGGGTGGTTTCGCCCGCCCGCTAGTTATATTATAATCCAAAATCTCGCCTTTTGCACTGGCTACTGGGAAATTGGTACTACTACTTCAGGTTCAAACTTCTCTTCCTCCTCGAAGTCGTTCTCTCCGATCAGGGTCAGGTACAGTGCCGCGTTGGCGTTCTGTCTGTACGGCTCGGTCCAGAATACGTTCACCAGTCCGCAGGTGATGCAGCCGAGCAGGTACCATCCGATATAGGACAGGTCGAAGACGAAGGTGTTCCACTTGTGGCCGTTCATGAGCTTACGCGAGGCGGTGATGACTTGCGTCGCCGAGAGTTCCGGATGGTCGCGCAAAATAAACGGTACCATTCGATACGAGTATGCTTTGATCACGCCCGGTACGATGAACAGCAGTGTCCAAAGTATCTGGAACAGGTCTCTCAAAAACAGTGTGATAAAGGTATGTCCGTACTTGGTGAATCCGGTTTTCAGGATACCCAGATCCGGGTTCTGATTCTTGGCGTTCTCACGGAAGAATCCGTAGCAGCCCACCTGCAGCGGGTTGAATACGAAGATCTTGAGGATGAAGCCGATGATGAAGATGACGAAGATTGCCACCAGGATACCTGCGAAGATCATTCCTGCGACGGCCTGGTCTTCTGCAGGCATGCTTTCTACCGTATTGGTGATGTTCTGCAGTTCCTGGGTGGTCGTATCGTCAACCGGTTCCTCGTCCGATGATGTGCTGAAACTGCTTGCAATGCCTGATCCGCCGGCCAGTATCGAGATCAGGAATGCTGACAGCACGCTCCTCCAGTAGTTTGCTTTAAATCTTTCTTTTCCGCGTAATTTAAGTTCTTTTCTGTCCCACATATCTAGTTCTTTCCTCCAATAGTCCCTTCCAATACCCCTGACAACACGCTACCTAGTATATAACTCTGCCGCCAGCTGCGCAACCCTGATCGGCGATTCTGGAAAGTCGCTGATGGTGTGCTCTTCCCCCGGGAAGATGGTCAGCGGATATCCGAAACGATCCGTGAATGCGATGGCTGCTTCTACCTTCACGGTGCTGTCGCACGCTCCGTGTGCAAAGGCCATAGCCACTCCTTCGGGCTTTGCCTGCTCATACAAAGCAAACAGATCCGGCAGTTCCACGTCGTCGGCTCCTTCGTCTATTGCGAGCTCCGGGAAGTTCACCGCGGCGCAGCGCAGGAAGGCTTTGCATCCTCTGTGCGGACGTGTCGCCAGGTAGATGCACGTGATGTAGGCGCCGAAACTGGAGCCGAAGTAGCAGAGTTCCGTTTCCGGAAACCGCTCAGCCAGATAGTCCTCCACGCAGGCCAGGCTGTCCAGGCAGTTCTCGACGGTGAGTTCCTCTTCCGCCGCCTGGGCGGTTCCGTGGTGCGGCTGGTCGTAGGCCAGAACGCCGAAGCCTTTGCCCGGCAGTTGACGCATCAGGTTGGCCGCGTTCGCACTCTCCTTGCTGCTGTCGTAGCCGTGGACCACGATGACCAGCTTCTCTAGGCCCTCCGGAAACTCCGCGATGCAGGGAACCTGGTGGCCGTTTGCTTTTGTCAGTAAGATCTTTTCCATGCTCTGATTATACCACAAGAATGAAAAACGCCGAGGTGCGTGTCTGCCTCAGCGTTTTTCTTTGGTCGGAGTATAGGGATTTGAACCCTAGGCCTCTTCGTCCCGAACGAAGCGCGCTACCAAGCTGCGCCATACTCCGATATTGGCCATTACGGCCCGTGCGAAGAGTATTGTAACACTTCGCACTGGTTAAAGCAAATGTTTTTTAACGGTTCTGCCTGTGCCAGACCCTCGCCTCGATGGAATCGCTCTCGATTTGCTTCTTGAGTTCGTCGATGCCATCGAATTTCCGCTCCCCGCGGGTGTGCTTGATGAAGTCCACGCGGATCTGCTTGCCGTAGACGTCCTCGTTGAAGTCGAAGATGTGGGTCTCGATGTTCTTCTCGTAGGTGCCGATGGTCGGCTTGACGCCCACGTTGGTCACGCTCGGACGGGTTACGCCGTCGATGGTGCAGGTGGTGATATAGACGCCGTTCGGCGGGGTGATCATGGTGTCGTCCACCAGAGTGTTGCAAGTTGGGAATCCGATGGTTCTCCCTATCTTGTTGCCCACGATGATCTCGCCGCTGACGGAGTACATTCTGCCCATGAACTTCGCCGCTTCCTCCATGCGCCCTTCTTCGATAAGCTGGCGGATGTGAGTGCTGCTGACAACGACGCCGTCGATGATGTACGGTTCCTGCACGTGGATGCCGAAGCCGTGCTTCAGTCCCTCGTGCATGAGGATTTCCGGCGTGCCGGAGGCTTTGTAGCCGAAGCTGTAGTTGAAGCCGCAGTATGCCTCGCGGATGTTGAACCGCTTGACCAGAATCTCCTCGATGAAGGCCTCTGGGCTCATGCGCAGGATTTCCTCGGTGAAGGGGACGTTGAACACGTAGTCCACGCCCATCTCGCCCAGAATCCTCAGTTTATCCTCAGGATAGAGGATGTTCTTGACCTGAGGCACGTTCTTCAGAATCGAACTGGTGTGGTTGGAGAAGGTGAAAACAGCGCTCTTCAGACCTGCCGCCTCCGCTTCTTTGACCGTGCGGCCGATGATCTCCTGATGTCCCTTGTGGACTCCGTCGAAATTGCCCAGCGCCACTACCGTCGGCTCTATATTGTTGATGTCTTCCAGTCTTTCAAATACGATCATATCAGTACTTTGTCTGCTTTTAATCTTCCAGTCTCGTTGTCTATGTATCCGGTTCCCAGGAATTCCCCGGTCTCCGCCTCGTACACTTTGTAAATGAAGGCGTAATCCCTGCCCCGGGCGTTCTGCAGGCCCGCCACCTCCGGGTCCGTCTCCTCTTCCACCGTCACCTGGGTCATCCAGATGCTGTTGCCTTTGCGAAAGTAGTCGGCCCGCTCTGATGGCATGGTGATTCTGCCGAAGTGCACCAGCACCTCGTCCACGGGCAAAAGCATCTGCTCCAGCTCCGCTCCGTCCATGGTCTTCACGTCCTCGGCGGACACTTTGGCCTGTTCGATGTGGATGGGCCCCACCGCCGTGCGCTCCAGAGCCGTCATGGTGCATCCGCACCCGAGCCGCGCCCCGATGTCGCTGCAGATGGTCCGCACGTAGGTGCCCTTCGAACACTCTATCTCAAAGGCGAACTGCCCCGTCTCCATATCCACGTCGATGACAGAGATGCGGTCGACGAAGGCCTTCCGCGGTTTGATCTCGAAATCGATCTCCTTGCCTTTGTACGCGTAGTCGTAGAGGCGCTTGCCGTCGACTCTCACAGCAGAGTACTTGGGCGGGATCTGCTCGATTTCACCCTGAAAAGAAGCGATAGCCTCCAGGATATCGGCCTTTGCGATGCCCTTCTCCTGCTGAATCTGTTCCCAGGGCTGTTCTTCCAGGACCTGGCCCCAGATATCCAGGGTGTCCGTCGTCACGCCCAGTTTGGCGGCGCAGACGTAGGTTTTGCTGTCCAGCTCCGTGTATTCCATGATGCGGGTGGCCTGGCCCACAAAAACAGGCAGTACGCCTGTCGCCATAGGGTCAAGAGTACCGCCGTGGCCCACTTTCTTGACGCCTTTGACGCCAAGAGCCCTGCGGCACACCGCCACGCAGTCGCTGGACGTCCAGTTCTGGGGTTTGTAAAGTACCAGAATTCCGTCTCTCATCAGTCCAGCGCGGTCTCCATGGCTTCCTTGATGATTGCAAAGGCATTCTCCAGGGTTGAGTGGATGGTGCAGCCGGCAGCCTTAACGTGCCCGCCGCCGCCGTTTCTCTGGCAGATTTCCAGAACGCTGGAATAAGTCTTGGACCGCATGCTGACCTTGATGCCGTCCTCCCGCTCCTCCAGATAGGCGGCCATTTCCACGCCTTCGATGTCGCGGAGCCGGTCGATGATCTCATCCGCGTGCTGCGGATGGGCGTCCATGGCGGCCATTTCTCCGCTGGTCAGGTAACTGATGACGCCTTTGCCGTCGGCGAAGAACACTGCTCTCGCCACAGCCTTGTTTTCGCAGCGAACCTTCTTCAGATTCTTGTTGTTGAAGAGATTGACCATAATATTGATATGGTCTACTCCTATTTCGAACAGTTCCGCTGCCATTTTGAAGGTTTCCGCCTTGGTATTGGAGTAGCGGAAGCTCCCTGTATCGGTCACAATGCCCGTATAAAGGGCGTTTGCGATGTCTTTGGTGATTTCCACGCCGGATTCCTTGATCACCTCATAGACGAGCTCACAGGCTGCTGCCGCTCCCTCGTCGATGTAGTAGAGATCACCGAATCCCTGGTCGTGTTCGTGGTGGTCGATGCAGATACGCGTCTGTCCCCTGTCGAAGATTTCGGCGCGACCCTGCAGCCTCTGGTATTCATTGCAGTCGATGGCGACGCAGACGTCAGGATTGGAAATCTTGTCCCAGCTCCTGTCAAACGCCTCCATATTGAGGAAGCTCAGGTACTTCGGCGCCTCGTCCGCGTAGACGTAGCACTCCACTCCTGCGGCCCGCAGGGCCAGGCTCAGGGCGCTGCACGCCCCGACGCTGTCGCCGTCCGGGTTCTTGTGCGGAAACAAGAGTACTGTCTTCGCTGCAAATATTTTTTCACTTATGGTTTTCAGATCGGTATTTTTCTTCATGATACCTCCGCTGCCTTTGCTCTTACAGCGTGCTGATGATATCTTCGATGTGTCTGGAGTACTCCATGGAGTGATCCACCTTGAAAATCAGCTCCGGCGTGTGTCTGAGCTTCAGTTCGTGGCCGATGCGGCTGCGGATGAAGCCTTTGGCGCTGTTAAACGCCTCCAGAACCTCTTCCTGATGGGCTTTCAGCTCCTCTTCGCTGCCCTTCACGCCCAGCGGCGAGAAGTACACGGTGGCGTAGCTGTTGTCCCGGGTAACTTCCACATCAGTAATGCTGATCATGGAGTCCAGACGCGGGTCCTTCAGGTCCGACAGGAGCATCTCGCTGATGATCCTGCGGATTTCCTCCCCGATTCTGTCCTGTCTGTAGTTCTTAGCCATTAGTCTCTTGCAACCTCTTCCATGGTGAAGCACTCAATGATATCGCCTTCCTTGATATCATTGTAGTTTTCGATGCCGATACCGCACTCGTAGCCCTGGGCCACTTCCTTTGCGTCGTCCTTGTATCTCTTCAGGGACGAGATCTTGCCCTCGTGGATGACGATACCGTCACGCACCAGTCTGACGGACTCGTTGCGGACGACCTTGCCGTCGGTCACGTATGCGCCGCCGATGATGCCCACGTTCGGCACCTTGAAGGTCTCGCGAATCTCCACGGTACCCAGTACGACTTCCTTGTACTCCGGATCCAGCATACCCTTCATAGCGTTCTCTACGTCGTCGATGATGTTGTAGATGACGTTGTAGGTTCTGATCTGGATGCCGTCTCTCTCGGCCATACCTGTAACGGTTATGCTCGGACGGACGTTGAATCCGATGATGACGGATCCGGATGTGCCCGCCAGCATGACGTCGGACTCGTTGATGGCGCCGACGCCTGTATGTACGATGTTGACCTTGACTTCGCTGTTGGACAGCTTCTCAAGCGACGTGACGATAGCTCCCACGGAGCCCTGTACGTCCGCCTTGACGATCAGGTTCAGTTCCTTGACCTCTCCCTCCTGAATCTGGCTGAAGAGCTCTTCCAAAGTAGTGCTGGCCTTTCTCGCCAGGATCTCCTGTCTGACCTTCTGCTGTCTCTGGTAAGCGATTTCCTTCGCCTGGCTGGACTTCTTGACCGCGTTAAACTGGTCGCCTGCCACAGGAACGTCTGAGAGGCCCAGAATCTCTACGGCCGTTGCCGGGCCTGCCTTCTTGAGCTTCTCGCCTTTGCTGTTTGTCATGAGTCGGATCTTGCCGGAGCAGGTACCTGCGACAACGCTCATATCCGATCTCAGGGTTCCGTTGAGAATCAGCAGGGACGCAATCGGGCCCTTGGCCTTGTCCAGTCTGGCTTCCAGTACGGTACCCATGGCCAGTCTGTCCGGATTTGCCTTCAGTTCCAGTACTTCCGCCTGGAGGAGAATCATCTCCAGCAGGTTCTTGATGCCGTCGCCGGTCTTAGCGGATACCGGTACGCTGATGACGTCGCCGCCCCAGTCTTCGACCAGTACGCCGTTCTCAGCCAAGTCCTTCTTGACCATATCAGGGTTAGCGCCCGGCTTGTCCATCTTGTTGATGGCTACGATGATCGGAACGCCGGCAGCCTTGGCGTGGCTGATGGACTCGATGGTCTGCGGCATGACGCTGTCGTCGGCTGCAACGACCAGGACTGCGATGTCCGTGGTGTGCGCGCCTCTGGCTCTCATGGCGGTAAAGGCTTCGTGTCCCGGCGTATCCAGGAAGACGATCTTCTGTCCGTTGATCTCGACTTCCGAAGCACCGATGTGCTGGGTGATGCCGCCGGACTCGCCTGCCGTAACGTTTGTATTTCTGATGGCGTCGAGCAGTGATGTCTTACCGTGGTCGACGTGTCCCATGACCGTAACGATCGGAGCGCGCGGCTTCAGGTCTTCTTCCTTGTCCTCAAAGGTCTCGATGCCTTCTTCTTCCAGATATTCTTCTTCCTCGTCTACGCTGCCGATGGCGATCTGGATGCCCATCTCGTCGGCCAGCAGCTGAACGGTGTCTTCGTCCAGGTTCTGGTTCTGGTTTGCCATGACGCCCATCTTCATCAGGGTCATGATCGCCTGTGAAAGAGTCGTCTTCGTCTGCTCAACGAATCCCGCTACGGTGATCGGGCAGTTGATCAGAACGGTGCCGGCTTCCAGTTCCATTTCAGGTTCTTCGTGCTCGACCTTCGGCTTGTTCTGATGTCTCTTCGGTCTCGCCTGCTTCTCGAGAGACGCCGGAATCGACGGCTTGCCGCCCTTCTTTCCGCCTCTTTCGAGTCTTGAGAACTTATCTCTCTCTTTTTCTTTATCCTTATCCTTGCCCTTCTTGCTGTGGCTGGAGGTCTTCACAGTTGCAGGGGCTGCGGATCTGTCTGCTGATTTTTTGCGGGAGTCAGCTTTGTCGGAAGACTTGGCAGATTTCTTGGAGGATTTTTCTTCTGCCTCTTTCTCCTTGCGAGCGGCCGCCTTGCGCGCAGCGGCTTCCTTCTCTTCGCGACGGATGTCTTCTGCTCTCTTGATGATCTTGATTCTGCTTCTAGGCTTTTCTTCCTTCTTCGCCTCTTCTTTCTTCTCTTCCTTAGGCTCTTCCTTCTTCGCTTCTTCCGTTGGTTCAGCCTTTTCTTCGGTCTTGGCCTTTTCTTCCGCCTTTGCCGCCTTGGCTGCTTCCTTTTCCGCTGCCTTGGCTACCTTGGCTGCTTCCTTCGCCTCAGCCTTCGCTGCCTTGGCCGCTTCCGCTGCTTCCTCAGCTTCCGCCTTAGCCGCTTCAGCCGCTTCCTTGGCTTCCTTAGCCGCTGCTTCCGCCGCCTTGGCTGCTTCTGCCTTGGCTGCTTCCGCTGCTTCTCTGGCTGCCTTCGCTTCGGCTTCTGCCTTTGCTTTAGCTTCCGCCTGCTCCTTGGCGATACGTTCCTCGAGTTTTGCCTTTGAAACCTTCGGAGCACCTACCGGTGGCTTGGCCTTGCTGATCGTCTCCTTGGCTGCGGCTTTTGCTTTAGCGGCTGCAGTCGCTGCTGCAGAGGCCGGTTTCGTCGCGCCAAGTCCCGCCGCCTTCTTCGTGGTCTTCTTTTCCGGCAGCTTAAGATTGGCGGCCTTGACGGTCACCTTCGGTTCGTTCTCCTTCTTTTCGGCGGCTGCCTTCTTCGTGGCTGTCTTTCTGGCCACCTTGGTCTCCGCCTTGCTGCTCGCGCGTGTAATCGTGTTTCTCACGGCAGCTGTGTCGATGTCCGACATGGTGTCAGTGGTCTTCGCCACAGGCACACCCATCGCGATCGCCTTCTCCAGCACCTCTTTGCCGGTCATACCCAGTTCCTTTGCTAATTCTGTTATCTTCATACGCACATCCTCCTTTATGCTATGATTTTTGCTCCAGCGCCTCCCGAATACTATCGGCGAAGCCCTTGTCCAGCACCGCGAACACGCTTCTCCCGCTTTCTCCCGCAATGTGGGAGAGCTCGTCGATGGTGCCGTACTTTATGTAAGGAACGTCTTTCTTCCTTATCTCCTTCATTATCTTCTTCTCGCTGCCCGCTGAGATGTCCTCGGCCAGGATCACGAGCTTGGCTCTGCCCTTGCCTATTGCAAAGCCGCATGTATTCACTCCGGAAACCAAATTCCCGGATTTCTTCGCAAACCCTAAGAGGCTCATGGCTTTAGTCCGCATGGTCCGTCTCCTCCGCCAGCTTTCTGAGCTCCTCGACGACACGGTCGATCTGCTCTCTGCCCGGGTCCACCCGCAGACTTCTTGCAAAGGCTCCCTTCCGGGCTGCCTTGGCGACGCATTCCTTGTCTTTGCAGATGTAGACGCCGCGGCCCTTGGCCTTGCCCGTGGTGTCGACGGCCAGCTTGCCCTCGTACCACGTGACTCTTACGAGTTCGTCTTTTGTCTTGGACTCCATGCAGCCGATGCACCGGCGCATGGGTTTTTCTCTATTCTTCATTTTCTTCTACTTCATCTTCGTACTCGTCGAATTCCAGATCCTCAGGGTCCTCGTCGCCGAAGTACTGGGAATGGCTCTTGATGTCGATCTTCCATCCGCAGAGTCTGGCTGCCAGTCTGACGTTCTGACCTTCCTTGCCGATGGCCAGGGACAGCTGGTAATCCGGAACGACCGCGATGGCGGACTTCTCTTCTTCATCGATGGCGACGGCTTCGACCTTGGCCGGGCTGAGCACGTTGCTGATCAGGATAGCCGGGTCTTCGTCCCATGTAGTGATGTCGATCTTCTCACCCCAGAGCTCGTCCACGATGTTTCTGACTCTGTTGCCGTTCTGGCCGACGCATGCGCCTACCGGATCGATATCTTCATCTTCTGTATAAACAGCAATCTTGGTTCTGGAGCCCGCTTCTCTGGCGATGCTCTTGATGACGACGTCGCCATCCTCGATCTCAGGCACTTCCAGTTCAAAGAGCTTCTCGACGAATCCAGGATGGGTCCTGCTCAAAAAGATCTGAGGTCCCTTGTTGCTCTTTCTGACGTCCATGATGTAGGCCTTGATTCTATCGTTGACTCTGTATCTCTCGCCTGCAGCTCTCTCGCCGGCTACCAGGATGCCTTCGGTATTGCCGATGTTCACGAAGATGGTCTCGTTGCTGATTCTCTGCACGACGCCTGTGACCAGCTCACCCTGCTTCTTGATGTAGTTGTCATAGACCATTCCGCGCTCTGCTTCTCTGAGTCTCTGAACTACTACCTGCTTGGCTGTCTGTGCCGCGATTCTGCCGAAGTCCTTCGGGGTGACCTGATATTCTACGATGTCGTTCACCTCATATCTCGGGTCGATTTCGCGGGCCTCTTCCAGAGAGATCTGGGTCGCGTCGTCTTCGACTTCCTCGACTACGTCCTTCTGCATGAGCACTTCGACGTCGCCGGTCTCTTCATTCATCTCGGCGCGTACGTTGGCGGCAGTACCGTAGTTCTTCTTGTACGCGGAAACCAGGGCGGACTCGATTGCCTCCATGATCACGTCCTTCGTGATGCCCTTCTCCTTCACCAGATCATTGATTGCGTCCATAAAATCACTCATTTTCTTTTCCTCATATCTTCTATATATCTTCAATAGGTTTAACTATGTTTGAACTTTGTTTATGGCGGCCGCTTGTGGCGGCCGTTTGTGGCCTTTGCGTTAGAACACGACGGCCAGGTTGGCCTTGGCGATGTCGGCCAGAGTCAGTTCGTAGGTTTTGCCTTCCGGATCGGCGTTCTTGCCCTGCTCTGGGCACCGCACTGTGACCGCGCCGCTCTCCGCATCGAAGGACTCCAGTACGCCCTGAAGGTTCTTGACTCCGTCGATGGCCTTGTAGAGTTTGACCTCCACCTCTTCGCCTACGTAGCGCGCGTAGTGCTCCGGCTTGATGAGCGGTCTGTCCAGTCCCGGGGAGCTGACCTCCAGATAGTAGTTCTGCTCGATCGGGTCCGCTTCATCCAGTTTCTCGCTCAGGAAGCGGCTGACCTTCTCGCAGTCCTCCGTGCTGATGTAGCGCGGCTCGTCCTCGTCCGCCTGACTTTCCTTGGCCGGCTGACTCTCCTTGTCCGGCTGTGCCAGATCCACGTAGACCCGCAGGAACCAGTCCCGGCCCTCCTTGACGAACTCCGTATTGTACAGCTCATAGCCGTTCTCTGCCAGGAAGTCTCCCGCCAGCTCTGTTACAACATCTGTGATCTTTTTCTTCGCCATAGTCCATTATTTTCATAAAAGAGGAGTGGGCCTCTCGCCCACTCCAGTGATAACTTATCTATTAACCTTGCTAACAATAACACATAAATGCGGATAATGCAAGGGGTTAAGCCATTTTCGGCTCTCTCTCATGAAAGGTCAACGAAAAAAATGGGTTTTCAGAGATGCTTTTCATGAAAAACGAGGTCATTCCGATTGGTTCTCATGAAAGCCCAACGAAGAATTAGGGTTCATGGCGATTCCTTTCATGAGAAACGGGCTCATTCCGATCGGTTCTCATGAAAGACCGGCGAAGGATTAGGGTTCATGGTAATCCTTTTCATGAGAACCCAGCTTATTCCCATCGATTCTCATGAAAACCCAACGAAGAATTAGGCTCTGTGGTACTTCCTTTCATGAGGGCGATAGGAAAAAGCATGAGAAAAAGCGATAGAAAAACCCATGAGGGCATACGAATCACACTATTTGGATTCCAATATCCCCCTGATCTCCTCCACGCTGTCGGCGAAATGGATGCCCTGCTGGCGCTCCGAGGTGGATAATCCCTCTTTCACCATCCGCCCAAGCTGCGCCCGCAGAGAATCATAGTAGCCTTTGTGGTTGTATAGGATGCACGGGGCCCGGAGCAGGCCCAAAGATACGGAGGACATGATTTCCGCAATCTCCTCCAGGGTTCCGGTGCCGCCCGGAAGAGCGATGAAAGCATCGCCCAGCTCGATCATCTTGGCTTTGCGCGAGGACATGTCCAGGGTGACGATCAGCTCGGTCAGATCGTCGTACTGCAAAACCTGGTCGACCAGAAACTGGGGCTCTACGCCGATGGCTTTGCCGCCGGCTGCGATGACGCTCTGGGCCAGAATGCCCATGAGGCCGACCTTCGAGCCGCCGTAGACCAGCGTGTGCCCGCTCTCCCCGATCCACGTGCCCAGCTCGCGCACGGCGTCGGTCAGGGAGTCGTCCTTTCCTTTGTATGAACCTAAGTAAACCGTAATATTCATCGTGTCAATTTCTTCATCTGTTCGTCTGTGATATAGATCACTTTCCCGCCCTTCGGCTCGATCTTCTCGTCGCCGTAAACCAGCCAGACGGCGTCGATAGGCTCCTTCGGCATGGGCGCGCAGCCGTCCGTGAAGATGATCTTGTTGTCCACACGCAAGGAGAAGGCCGACGTGGCCACGTCGAAGTCGGTGCCGCCGCCGCCCAGGAAGACCATGTTGTCGATGTCCTCCTCGGTCCGGATCTCATGGAACCCGTAGAACAAAGTATCGAAGCAGCCCGCCTTGAGACGGGAAAACTTCAGGATGTTTTTGCATTCGCGGAGGAAGTTTCGGAGAAGGTTGTCATCCACGGACCAGCTGGTGTCCAGGACAATCTCCGTCTCCGGCATGGGCCAGGCTTCCAGCACCGGCCGAACGATGCCTCCTTCGATCTCCGCATGGGCCATGGACCAGTCTACGCCGTAGTTGATCGTATCCCGAAGGATGTAGCGCCAGTCCAGAATCGGCCTGGCGTGCCCGATGTCTTCGATGGGACGCTCGTCACGGACGATGGCATTGCCCGCTTTGGCGCCTTTGCGAGGGGTGAAGTTCTCGATCTCTTCCAGTTCCTCGTCGTCCCACAGCAGGTGGGCGTCGTCGGGGGCTTCTTCGAAGATCACGTTTTCGTCGTCGTCGCTGTCCCCGCCCGATCCGCTCTGGGCGCCGTCCAGCATCCCCTCCTGCAGATCGATCTCCAGCTTGTGCTCCATGAGGAACTCGTAGTAGCTGTCGGCGTCGTAGTCGATGGCCTCCGGGTAGTCGACCCCGCCCTTGATAATTTTCATGCCGTCCCGCTTGAGCAGCTGGTTGATCACCGCGTCTGTAGCTTCCTGCCAGACGACCGGGTCCCTGCCCCGTCCCCGGCGGATGTGATCGAAGGCGATGTGGCAGATCTCATGGGTGAGCACGAAGACGCGGTCTTCCTCACTGAGACTTTCGATGTAGTCGGGATTGTAGAAGATGGTCCTGCCGTTGCTGCCCATGGTGCGCAGGTTCGTCGCCTTCACGCACTCCACGCTGGCCGCCAGACTGCCGAAGAAGGGGTATCTGGCGAGCATCTCTTTTTTCGCCGCTTCCAGAGCTACCATAGCCTGGATCCGCCCTGTCCCCGCAGGGAATCAAAGACTGCCAGAAACTCCGGTCCCAGCTTTCGCACGAAGGCGCTGGCCACTTCGGCCTGTTCTTCGCCGGCCTGGGAGAGACCGATGGCCGTGGCGTAGCGCTCGGCCGTATCCAGCTCCGCGATTTCCTGTTCTGTATAGTCGCCGGCCAGCACCCGCTCCAGGGTGATGACAGGCTTGCTGCAGAAGCGCACGAACTCTTCTGTAATTTCCTCTCCGATCAGGGACCGCAGCATCTCCGGGCACCCCGTGGCGTAGAGCATCTTCGACGCCATCTCCCACTTTCTCGGGTCCGCGTTCGGCTTCTCGCCGTCGTAGGTGCTGCGCAAAGTCTCCCCGCGCTTGTATGCGATAAAGGAATAGATGGCCGGATGGATGTCATACTCCCGCGCCCAGTCGAGCCACTTCTCCGTCGTCGTGTTGATGTACACGTGGGCGAAGCGGTTGAAGAACGGCGCGGCCAGCTGGTTGGCGGCGATGGAATCCTGCATATCGTTTCCGGCCGCCACGACTCTGGCGTTCTCCGGCAGTTTCCAAAGGCCGTTGACTTCTTTGTCCAGCACGATGTTGAAGGCCATGCCCTGGATGCTCGGCAGCGCATTGTTGATTTCATCGAAGAACACCACGTGCAGCTTGTCCGGCTCCGCCTCGCACTTGGCGACCACCTTCTTGTACCAGGTCGGCGGCAGATCGATCATCTCGCCGGTGTCCTGATTGTACACGCTTCTGCCGTTCAGGCTGTCCGGGGTGGCGTTCCGCAGATAGATGATCTCGCAGGTCGGATCGATCTGGCGGATCCTGGCGCTCTTTCCCTCCGAAGACGGTCCGTGCAGGAAGACAGCGATGTCGCTCTCGATGGCGCCGCGGATGATGTCCTCCTCGGTGACCTGCTTGAAGGTCAAATCGTACGGATTGCGCCGCGCCTCGGCACGTTCGATGTAGGCGTCGTATTCCGCCTGCTCTTCCGCTGTCATCTCGCGAATCACGCTCGGTACGATGTCCTTCGCGAACCCGCCGTTCAGAAATCTATAGGCTTCTGTCTTCTCGAACTCCCCTCCGTAGTGGTTGTCCAGACAGTACTCTTTCACAAAAGAAACGATGTTTTTGCTGATGAGCAGGCCTTCCTCCTCATCGTAATACCACTGCAAAGGCGCCACTTCGAACCACTTGGCCCGCTCGTCCTCAGGCTTGACGCGGACGAACTTGTTGCCTTTGTATTCGAATTCCTCGTAAGCGTCCAGATAGGTTTTGCCGGTTTTGCGCAGCATGCCCAATCCGTATTCGTCCTCCAGGAATCGGCCGATCATCTTCTCCGCCAATGCTTGCGGATACTCGCCGTATTCCACCAGCCAGCACCCGGTCACGTCCTTCGCCAGGCCGCCCGCAATCTGACTCACGTCATCACATGCAAAGGCAGGACGCAGGCCGCCGCCGGCGTTGGCGTATCCGACTGCGTGCTCCCCGTCCTCCTTGACGATGCAGACGTCTCCGTAACCCGCCGCGGACCGCAGCCACCAGCTGCCGTTTCCTCCCAGAGCCGCCGCAAAGGCTGTCTCCGGACATTTTGTACCGATCTTTCTGATGACGCCCAGCCGTCCGTCTCCGAACGCCTGCTCAACAGATAACAGTGTGAATTCTACGTTCATTTCTTTTCCCTTTTTTATCTAGAAGAAACTGATCTGAGCGGTCTCCGGCAGTCCCTCCAGGACGCCGTGATCGCGCAGTTTTTCTACAACCGTCTTGTTGACTTTGCCCCGGTCGATGACGTCTTCGACGGTTTCGTACGGCTGCCGCTCGTACTCGCTCGCAAAGGCCGTCGCCGCCTGCTCTCCCATACCCGGGATGGCCACGAACGGCAGGACCACCTTGCCGTCTGCGACGCGGAACTTCAGGGCGTCGGACACGCCCAGACGGGCCGGCGCGAACTCATAGCCGCGCGCGTACATCTCGTAGGCCACCTCCAGGACGGTATAGTCGTTCTCGTCCTTCTTGGTGGCGTCCTTACCCATGCGCTCGATTTCGGCCATGCGGTCCTCTACCGCCTTCTGTCCCCTGAGGATGACGCCGGCGTCGAAGTAAGCCGCCTTCGTCGTAAAGTACACCGCGTAGAACTCCAGCGGATGGTAGACTTTGTAGTAGGCCTCACGCATGGACATGAGTACGTAAGCTACCGCGTGGGCACGCGGGAACATGTACTTGATCTTCCGGCAGGAGTCGATGTACCAGTCCGGTACGTCGTGCTCGACCATGAGCTGCTCCTGCTCCTCCGTGACGCCTTTACCCTTACGGACTTTCTCCATAATGGTGAAGGCGTCGCCGTTGTTCAGGCCTTTTTTCCGCAGGTAGTTCATGATGTCGTCACGGGTGGCGATGGCCTCGCGCATGGTGGTCACGCCATTGACGACCAGATCCTGGGCGTTGCCCAGCCACACGTCGGTGCCGTGGGACAGGCCGGAAATACGGACCAGCTCCTCGATGGTCGTCGGCTGGATGTCGTCCAGCATCTGGCGGACGAAGGACGTGCCGAACTCGTGGATGCCGTAGCTGCCGTGGGTGAACTTGTAGTCCGGATCCTTGATGTCCAGACCCTCCGTGCCGATGAAGATGGTCATGACCTTGTCGTCCTTGATTGGTACGTCCAGCGGGTCGACTCCGGTCAGGTCCTTGAGCTGCTTGCACATGGACGGAATATCGTGTCCCAGTATGTCCAGCTTCAGCAGGTTCTCATCGATGGAGTGGTAGTCGAAGTGGGTCGTGATGACGCCGGATTTGGCGTTGTTGGCCGGGTGCTGCACCGGACAGAACTCGTAGATCTCGTGATCCCGCGGCACGACGACAACGCCGCCCGGGTGCTGTCCCGTGGTGGCTTTGACGCCTTCGCAGCACTGGGTCAGACGATCCAGCTCCGCGCTGGAGACCTGCTGTCCCAGCTCCTCGAAGTACTTAGCCACGTAGCCGAAGGCCTTGTTGCTCTTGACCGTCGAGATGGTCCCCGCTTTATATACATTCTCCGCGCCAAAAATCTCTTCGACGTATTTCTGCGCGGTGCTCTGATATTCGTTTGCAAAGTTCAGGTCGATGTCGGGCTCTTTGTTGGCCTCGAATCCCAGGAAGGTCTCGAACGGAATCGTGAATCCCTGCTTCGTGTACGGCGTGCCGCAGACCGGGCAGACCTTGTCCGGCATGTCGACGCCGCAGTCGTACTCGCCCGTGTCATCCCATTCGATGTTTTTGCACTTCGGGCAGAGGTAGTGAGCCGCCAGCGGATTGACCTCGGTGATGCCCGCCATGGTCGCCGCAAAGGAGGATCCGACGGAACCTCTCGAGCCGACCAGGTAGCCGGCTTCCATGGACTTGTCCACCAGCATCTCCGCCGACCGGTACATGACAGCGTAGCCGTTATCGATGATGGAGTTGAGTTCTTTATCCAGTCTGGCGCGGATCACATCCGGCAGCGGATTGCCGTACATGGCGGCCGCCCTCTCCTCGCAGACGGTGCGCAGATACTCCTCGGCCCCGTCGATGTGCGGCGGGTACTTGCCCTCCGGCACCGGCTTCATCGGCTCGATCATATCCGCGATCTTGTTGGTGTTGGTGACGACCACTTCAAAGGCTTTCTCCTCACCCAGGTACGCGAACTCGTCCAGCATCTCCTCCGTGGTCCGGAAGTAGAGACCCTGTCCGCTCTCGGCGTCTTTGAAGTCCTGGCCCGCCATGATGATGCGGCGGTAGAGGGCTTCCTCCTCGTCGAAGTAGTGAGCGTCGCAGGTGGCCACTACCGGCTTGCCCAGCTTCTCGCCGAGAGCCACGATCCTGCGGTTGTAATCCTTCAGCACCTCTTCACCGGCGGCCATGCCGCCTGTGATCATGAACCGGTTGTTGATGAGAGGCTGTATCTCCAAATAGTCGTAATAAGATGCAATCTGCTCGATCTTCTCCTCCGTCTGTCCCGACCGGATGGCGCTGTACAGTTCGCCCGCCTCGCAGGCGGAGCCGAGCAAAAGCCCTTCCCTGTGCGCGTCCAGGACCGACCTCGGAATCCTCGGCCGGTAATAGAAGTAGTCGATGTGGGATTTTGAAATCAGCTTGTACAGGTTCAGCAGGCCCGTCTTGTTCTGGGCCAGAATGATGATGTGATTGGTCTTGCGGCCTTTGTAGTCGATGGAGCCGTCCTCCCGGATCAGACCCTCGTCGTCCAGCAAGTATCCCTCGCATCCAAAGAGCACCTTCACGTTCCCTGCGTTGTTGGCCGCGTCCGGGAAGGACTGTACCACGCCGTGGTCCGTGATGGCGACGGCCTTGTGCCCCCAGTCGTTGAGGCGCTTCATCATATCCTTGGTGACAATGAGGCCGTCCATGGCGCTCATCTTCGTATGGCAGTGGAGCTCGACGCGCTTGATCGGCGCCTCGTCCCTGCGCTCCTTGATCTCCGTCTTCTCGATGCTGTCGGCCATGACGGTGACCGCGTTGTCGTATCTGTCCCACTGGGCCTTGCCCTTGACTTTCACGTGGGATCCTTCCGGCAGATAGGTCTCGAAGTCCTCCCACTTCTGGTTGTGGACGAAGGCCTTCACACAGATGCTGTTTCGCTTATTGGTCACAAAAAGGCTCGCCAGTTTCCGGCCTTCGTTGACCGTCCTGGCGTCCTTCTTGAAGAGTTCTCCTTCAAAAGCAACGGTGCCGCTTTCGGAATCGATTTCGTCGAGAGGCATGCAGTCCAGATTGATGGCGTTGCCCAGGATGATGTTGCCCTTGACCGGCCGGTAGGCGTGGCGCCTGCCTTTGCCGTTTGCGCCGCTCCAGCCTCCGCCGTTTCCGCTGCCGTTGCCGTTGCTGCTGCCGCCGTTTCCGTTGGCCGCTCCGTTGCCGTTTCTGGCTCGCTTCTCCGGCGCCGGGATCTCGCTGCCCTTCACGTCCTTGTAGGTGATGGTCAGGTCCACGTCCCGGATGTCCGGCATGGCGCGGCGGATGTTGGACTTGATGTCCTCCGCGGTCTCCGCGCGCACAATAAAATTGAGCTCCAGCGCAAGGTGCAGCACCAGGCTGTCCTTGTCGAGAGTCGCTCCCTTCACTTCGACCTTCAGGTCGTCTTGATTGAATTCCGGTGTCTTCGAAAAATCGATCGATTCCTTTAGAATCTTCTCCATGCGTTGTCAGTTTCCTGTCTGTCTATTTGATTTGATGGATATTTGAGGTTGTTGTTGGGTATTATTCAGAATAATCATGGGGAAATTACCCATACTATTTTGAAATCTTACCCAAAAGGTTGCGTCATTGCGCATCAATTGCCCATCACGAGCCGCATCAGCTCGTCCACTATGTCTTCTTCTTTCACTTTTCGGATGATCTCGCCTTTGGCGAAGAGCAGGCCTTCGCCCCGTCCGCATGCCACGCCGAAGTCAGCCTCTCTGGCCTCCCCCGGTCCGTTGACCGCGCAGCCCATGACGGCGACGTTGAGTTCGCCGACTGCCGGGTCCTGTCTGTACATGTCCGCAAGGCGCCGCTCCACTTCCGTGGCGATCTTCTCCAGATCCACTTCGGTCCTGCCGCAGGTCGGACAGGATACCACGTTCGGTCCGTTCTTCCTAAGGCCCACAGCCGCCAGCAGTTCCCGCGCGAAGTACACTTCCTCCACCGGGTCTGCCGTCAGGGAAATCCGCATCGTATCGCCGATGCCCGCCAAAAGCAAAGCCCCCACGCCGGCGGCGGACTTGATCTTGCCCCGGGACGGTGTGCCCGCTTCCGTCACGCCGATGTGCAGCGGATAATCCGACTGCTCGTGGACAATCTTATAGGCGTCGTAGTTCATCTGAACGTCCGAGGACTTCAGGGAAATCACGATGTCCTCGAAATCATATTTCTCAAGCAGGGCCACATTTCTGAGGGCGCTCTCGGCTAGACCTTCCGCCGTCACGCGGCCGTACCTCTCCAGAATGTCCTTCTCCAGGGAGCCGCCGTTGACGCCGACACGGATTGGTACATGGCAGGCCTTGGCCTTCTCCACGACGGCCTTCACGCGATCCTCGGAGCCGATGTTGCCTGGGTTGATCCGGATCTTGTCGGCGCCCGCGTCCATGGCCGCGATGGCCATGCGGTAGTCGAAGTGGATGTCGGCGACTACAGGAATGTTCGCGTGGCGCTTCACTTCCCGGAAGCCCTCCACCGCGTCCTGATCCGGCACGGTCAGCCGCACGATTTCACAGCCCGCTTCCTCCAGGCGCTTCACCTGGGAGATGGATGCCTTTGCATCAGAAGTCCGGGTGTTGCACATGGACTGGATGCTGACGGGCGCGCCGCCGCCTATGAAAATGTCCCCTACCTTTACTTGCTTTTTCATAACTTAGAATATCGGAATAATAAACTTGATCACATCATTGAAGGTCACGTAAATCATCAGGGCGAAGAGCAGGCAGATGCCGATGAAGTGGATCTTGCCTTCGGTCTCGTCGGAGACACGCTTGCCCGTGAAGAGCCGGATCACCAGGAACAGGAGCCGCCCGCCGTCCAGGGCCGGGAACGGCAGCATGTTGATGATGGCCAGGTTCAGGGACAGCAGCGCCGCCAGATAGATGACGTACATGATGCCGGATTTGGCCGCTTCATTGGTAGCGTAGACGATGCCCACCGGTCCGGACAGTTCGCTTACGGCCACTTCGCCCGTGAAGAGCTGCTTGATGACCGTGTACATCATCACCGTCATGGTGCCGGTGTTTTTGATGCCGCCCGGGATGGCTTTGGCCACGCTGTGCTTCATGACCGGCGTGATGCCGACCATATTGCGGCCTGCTTCTTTATCGTATTCCAGCTCCGCCGTCAGAGTCTCCTCCTGGCCGTCCCGCAGGACGGTGATTTCGGCGGTGTCTGCCTCGCTGTAGCCGATGGCCTCGATGAGGTCGTTCCACTCGCCCATCTCCTTGCCGTCGATGCTGACAACCGTGTCGCCGCTGACCAGCCCTGCCTTCTGCGCCGGGGAATCCTCCATGACCTGATCGATGGTCAGGGTCGCCGTGCCCACCCAGAAAGCGATGACGATGAGCAGCACAACGCAGGTGATGAAGTTCATCACCGATCCCGCTGCCAGAATGCAGGCTCTCTGCCAGGCTGGCTGGTTGTTCAGTGCGCGCGGCTCGTCGGAGTCTTCATCTTCGCCCTCCATGGCGCAGAACCCGCCGATCGGGAACGCGCGGATGGCGTAAAGTGTCTCGCCTTTCTGCTTCTTGTAGATGGCCGGTCCCATGCCGATGGCGAACTGGTTGACCTTGACCCCGCAGGCCTTGGCCACGATGAAGTGTCCCAGCTCGTGCACGAAGATGAGCAGGCAGAATATAATTACTGCGTAAACAATGGTCATTCTCTATCCTCCAATAACTTTCTCACGTAATCTCTAATCTTCCGATCCTCTTCGAGAACGCCCTCCAGATCCAGTCCGAACTTCGGTACGTGCTCGTTCAGGATCTTTTCCAGGGTATCCTGTATCTCAACAAAACGTATTTTCTTATGCAAAAACATATCGACCAGCACTTCGTTGGCGCCGTTGAGCACCACCGGACAGCTGCCGCCCGTCTCGCTGGCCTGCCGCGCCAGAGCGATGGTCTTGAAGACCTTGTCGTCCGCCGGGTAGAAGGTCATGCCCTCTTTCAGGCTGAACAAGTCCAGGCTCTTGACCGAGCCGTCCGTGGTCAGGTCGATCCTCTCTGGGTAGGAGAAGGCGTAGGCGATCGGCACTTTCATGTCCGGGTTGCCCATCTGTCCCACAACCGAACCGTCCTCGTACTCCACGGCCGAGTGCAGAATGCTCTGCGGATGGACGACCACCTGAATCTTATCCAAAGGCACGTCGAAGAGCCACTTGGCTTCGATAATCTCCAGCCCCTTGTTCATCATGGAGGCCGAGTCGATGGTAATTTTGCTTCCCATGGACCAGTTCGGGTGCTTCAGGGCCTGCTCCAGAGTGACCTGCTCCAGCTGCTCCCGGCTGTAGCCTCTAAAAGGGCCGCCGGACGCTGTCAGCAGGATGCGGCGGATCTTGTCCCCCGCGTTTCCCTGCAAAGCCTGGAAGATGGCGCTGTGCTCGCTGTCCACCGGCAAGAGCTTGACGCCTTTGCGCGCGACCGCGTCCATGACGATCTCTCCGCCGACGACCAGGGTCTCTTTGTTCGCAAAAGCAATATCCCTGCCGGCTTCAATGGCCGCCAGGGTCGGTTCCAGTCCCCTCATGCCCATGAGGGAGTTGAGGACTATGTCCGCATCCTCCATGGTGGCGATGTCGATCAGCCGATCCGCATTCTTATTCAGACTGCTGTCCGCGTCGCAGTAGACCATCTCGGGGTCAAACTCCTCGATCTGCTGCTGCAGAAGCGCGGTGTTTTTGCCGCAGCTCAGGGCCACCGCCTTGTATTTATCCGGATTGTTTCTAATGATTTCGAGGGCCTGGGTTCCGATGGAACCGGTGCTCCCGAGAATTGCAATTCGTTTCATGTTGATGCCTTTAGGGTTGATGCTTTTGCATCTAGAGCATGGTGATGATGTTGACCACGTAGTAGACCAGCGGCGCGGTGAACAGGATGCTGTCGAAGCGGTCCATGATGCCGCCGTGGCCCGGGATCAGGTTGCCGTAGTCCTTGATGCCCATCTTGCGCTTGAAGATGGAGGCCGTCAGGTCGCCGAACATGGAGATGATGCTGCCCAGGAATCCAACGATCAGGCACAGGGCGATGGCGTCCTTCATGAAGATCAGGCCGAAGATCAGGCACAGGATCATGCTGCCCAGCACGCCGCCGATGGCGCCTTCCCAGGTCTTCTTCGGGCTGATGATCGGGCACAGTTTGTGCTTGCCTAAGGCGACTCCGGCGAAGTAAGCGCAGATGTCCGTTCCGAAGGCCGTGATGACCACGAGCCATACGGCAAGCCCCAGGAATTCATCCATGCCCAGCAGCGCCAGATGATACAGGAAGAACACCACATAGAAGATGCCGGTGAGTGTCACCATGGCGTCTTCGAGCTTTCGTTCCTCGATCTTGAACAGATACAGCAGGCATGCAATTACTGTGACGAACGCCCACAGCATGAAGATAAAAGTGCTGGAGAACATGCTCGTGCTGAAGGAGCTTCCTACGTAGCACAGCATTCCCATCAGGTACAGCAGGATCGTGGATCCCACCGCGATCGGGTAGCTCGGTTTGATGTTCAGTTCCTTGAAGCCGCGGAAAAACTCATACACGGCCAACAGGCTCAGCACGAAGCATCCCGCGAAGAGTACCCATCCCCGCAGTATGATGATGACGAGCAGCGGGAGCATGATGAGTCCCGACAATATTCTTGTTTTCATAGGTCCATTTCCTCGCAGTTTATCTGCCGCCGAAGCGCCGGTCTCTCGACTGGTATTCGACGATGCATTTTTCATATTCTTCCGGTGTGAAGTCCGGCCACAGCACGTCGGAGAAGACGAACTCGCTGTAGGCCCCCTGCCAGAGCATGAAGTTGGAAAGTCGCTCCTCGCCGCTGGTCCGGATGATCAGCTCCGGATCCGGGCTGTAGGCGTGATCTTTGCCCGTCCACAGACCTGCTTCGATCATCTCCTCCGTCACGTCCTCCGGCTGGATCTCCCCCGCTTTCGCTTTGGCCGCGATGGCCTCCACGGAGCGCCGGATCTCATCGCGGGCGCCGTAATTCAGGGCGATGTTAAACTGAAGCCCTGTATTGTTCTTCGTGTCATCGAGAGTCTTCTGCAAAGACCTCCGCGCGTCCGCCGGTATGGAGGAGTAGTCCCCCAGCACTTCCACGCGCACGTTGTTCTCGATGAGTTCCTTCAGGTCCCGCTTCACAAAGGTGACGAGCAGTCCGAAGATCCCCGAGACTTCCTCCACCGACCGTTTCCAGTTTTCTGTAGAAAAAGCGTACACTGTCAGGTACCTGATGCCGAGCTTGTCCGAATGGTCCACGATCTTCTTCATGGCCTCCATTCCAGCTCTGTGACCTGCTACCCTTGGTACGCCTCTCTGCTTCGCCCAGCGGCCGTTGCCATCCATGATGATGGCAACGTGCTGAGGCATCAGTTCTTGAATTAATTCCGTCATATCCGTTCCGTCTTCGTCTGACTAGACTTCCATGATTTCCTTTTCTTTGGCCGCGACGATCTCATCGATTTCCTTGATGGACTTGTCCGTCAGTTCCTGAATCTCCTTGAGGGTATCCTTGACGTCGTCCTCTGTGTAGTCGCCGGCCTTCTCCAGCTTCTTGACCTTGTCGTTGGCGTCTCTTCTGAGATTTCTGACGGCAACCTTGGTCTCTTCGCCCATCTTCTTGACGGTCTTGGTCAGTTCCTTTCTGCGCTCCTCCGTAACCTGCGGAATCTGCAGTCTGACGACTTTGCCGTCGTTGATCGGGTTGATGCCGATGTTGGCGATGTTGATGGCCTTCTCGATCTCCGCGATGCTCTTCGGATCGAACGGTGTGATCAGAAGCGTTCTCGGTTCAGGAACGCTGATGTTCGCCAGTGACTTGAGCGGTGTCGGGCTTCCGTAGTAGTCAACCATGACCTTGTCCACGATGGCCGCATTGGCTCTGCCCGCTCTGACGGTTGCCAGATCTTCTTTTAAGAGACTCTCACTCTTCTGAATCTTTTCTTCTAATAATTCCATTGAAAAATCGCTCATGTTGTTACCTCCCGGTTACTTTACTATCGTTCCTATTTCTTCACCGCAGATCGCTCTCATAATACCGTTTTCTTCGGCCAGACCGAAGACGTGGATTGCGATGTTGTTATCTCTGCACATTGCGGCCGCCGTAGCGTCCATGACTTTCAGATCCTTCTCCAGCACCTCTGCGTGGGTCAGGTGGGTGTACTTCACGGCGTCCGGATTCTTGTTCGGATCGTCCGAGTAGACCGCGTCGATGTTCTTGGCCATGAGGATGACTTCCGCTTCCACTTCTGCCGCCCGCAGGGACGCCGTCGTGTCCGTGGAGAAGAACGGGCTGCCCGTTCCGCCGCCGAAGATGACCACGCGACCCTTGTTCAGATGGAACAGGGCTCTCCTGCGGTTGTAGACCTCTGCCACCTGCGGCATCTGGATGGCTGTCTGCACGACCGTCGAAACGCCTTCCGCTTCCAGGGCTTCCTGCAGGGCGATGGCGTTCATGATCGTCGCCATCATGCCGATGTAATCCGCCGAGGCCCGGTTCATCTTCTCGGAGCTTCTGCCTCTCCAGAAGTTGCCGCCTCCTACGACGACTGCGACCTGTACGCCTGCTTCGACGACCTCTTTCAGCATCTTCGCTGTTTCGGCCGTCATCTCTTCGTTGATGCCGTGTTTCTGCTCGCCGGCCATGGCCTCGCCGCTGACTTTGATCAGCACGCGTTTGTATTTTGGTTTCATAAGACTTCCTCCGGATCTGTCTTGTGTGTTCTGCGTATATTCACTTAATAATTGTACCATATATGCGATGGTGATATCTACCTTTTATTGATGACGGAGGCAGTATATCCCGCGCCGAATCCGTTGTCGATGTTCACGATGCTCACGCCGTTGGCGCAGCTGTTCAGCATGGACAGCAGAGCCGACAGTCCGCCGAAGTTGGCGCCGTATCCCACGCTGGTCGGAACGGCGATGACAGGCGCCGCTACAAGGCCGCCCAGTACGCTTGCCAGAGCCCCTTCCATACCGGCCACCACGATGATCACGTCGGCGCTTCTAATCTGATCCAGCTTGTCGAAGAGCCTGTGGATGCCCGACACGCCCACATCGTAGATGCGCATGACCTCGTTGCCCAGCGTCTCCGCCGTCACGGCCGCTTCCTCGGCCACCGGAATGTCCGCGGTGCCTGCGCTGACGACGGCGACCTTGCCGATCGGTTCTTCGTCAGCCACGTCCGCGTTTTTGCTCACGATAATCCGGGCCGCTTCATGGTACACGGCGTCCGGCAGTTTCTTCAGCACTGCCTCGTAATCGTTCCGCGTGGCGCGGGTTCCCATGACGGTCCCATGCTCCGACAGCGCCGCGAAGATGTCCCGGATCTGCGCCGGCGTCTTGCCTTCGCAGTAGACCACCTCCGGGAAGCCCGTCCGGATCTGCCGGTGGAAGTCCAGGTTGGCGAAGCCCATCTCCTTGTACGGCAGCACCTTCAGCTGCTCGAGGGCTTCCTCCTCCGAGACCGTTCCGTCTTTCACGTTTCTGATCAGTTCTTTCAAATAGTCTTCTTTCATGCAAAATCCTCACTTCAGGTTTGTCTCAAGTTGGCGGGTCAGCTTCCGCATCTGCTGCATCAGGATGTTCAGGTCCTCGATCCGCCGCGCTACGGCGTAGGCGTTCTCCTCCTTGTACATGAAGATCCGGTTCACCGTAGTCTCCAGCTCCTCGTAGACCGCCTCCAACTCCGCCCGGTACGCGTCCCGGTCCATGAGCTCCGCCGCGTCGTCTCTATCCACGTAGTAGTAATATTCTATTCCAAAAAGCTCCCGCACCTTCCTGGTCAGGAACGCTTTCTCTTCATTGAGCCGCGCCCGCAGGTACTGCCCCTCTTCCAAAAGCTCCAGCTGCTGCCTTTGCTCCTCCATGAGGGTCTTCATTTCCTTGAATCGCCGGTTGAACACGTTCGGCGCCATCTTCAGCACTTCCCGGTAGGACGCGATCTGACTGCGGGTGTTGTTCAAAATCTCCAGGAGTTTCAACCCCACGGAGCGTTCCATGATCTCGGTGCCCTTATTCACCAGGTCTTCCCGGATCATCTCCGTCAGGGCGTCCACGCCCATGTTCTTCTTGGCGCTGACCGGCAGGAGTTTTAATGCCTTTGCATCTTCGTCCTCCAGCTCCATGATGGCGATGATCAGGTCCCGGCAGTAGTCAAGGTACTCGGCCAGTTCCTCCTCGTCCACCCGGTCGATCTTGTTCACGGCGAAGTAGAACTTGCCGGCGAAACGGCGCACCTTTCGGAGGAAGTCCACCTCGATCTGATTGAGGGGGCTGTCCACAGAGAGCATGAAGATGACGCCATCGCTCTCCCGGGCGAAATCCATAGCCGATTTGGAGTTCTGCTCGTGCACGGATCCCACGCCCGGCGTGTCCACCAGGGTGAGGCCGTCCTTCAGAAAGTCCGCGTCGGTCAGCAGTTCCACCTCGGCCACGCCCCGCTCGTTGTCGTGGTTTTCCTGCTCGCTGATGTATGCGTGCAGGTCAGCCGCAGGCACCTGCTGGCTGAGGCCGTTGGTGAAGTAGACCGTAGCCATCGTACTGTCTACGCCGTCCTTCTGCTCGGCGTACTCGATCCGCGTGATTGCCGCCGTGATCGGGACGATGCCCACAGGCAGCAGCGGCGCGCCCAGAATCGTGTTGATCAAGGTCGTCTTGCCCCGCTTGAACTGACCGATGACGGCGATGGTGACCTTCTTGTCTTCCAGCCGTTCCTGCAGTTTGCGTGTTTCCTCTTCCTGATGGCGGCACAGTTCAAAGCCGCTGAAGAGTTCCTTCGCTTTGATTGTCGTATCAAGTATGTTCATCTATCTTCTGTTCTTCCTATCTGAATACGCTGGTCTCGCTGACCACGTAGTCCGGTTTTCTGTCGTGTTCCTCCACCGGCAGCTCGTCCACCACCTGCAGATCGTAGCAGACTGCGATGGTCTTACACTGCGGGTGTTCGTCGAGGAACCGGTCGTAGAATCCGCCGCCGTATCCGATGCGGTCCTTCCACGGTGTGAAGACCGCCCCCGGCATGATGATCAGGGTCTTGTCGTTGGGCTCCAGTATCTCCTCGGAGCGGGACTCGCGGATGTCGTAGGCGCCGGTGATGATGTCCTCTTCACCCAGTCCTGTGAACCGATTGAATACCATGACACCGGCCTTCTTGCCGTCGCCTTTTCCCGTGGTCTTCTCCACGACCTTCGGCACCCAGACGCGCTTGCCGGCAGCCTCGGCCGGCTTCGCCAGAAGCAGCACGTCCACTTCGTTGCGCGTCGGCATGTAGAGGCACACATCGGTGGCCTCCTCGTATGCGTCGATGTCCATGATTTTGCGGCAGATGACCTGGGCCGCCAGGGCCGCCGTCTCTTCGTCCAAAGCGCTGCGCTGGGCCAGCACCGCGTTGCGTATTTCTTTCTTCGTAAGCATGTTGTCTATCTTCGCCTCCATGAAGGTATTATATATCCAAACCTGCCCTGCCCGCAATTGATTGTATTTTTCTGTATTTTTCATCAGCTCGACATATTTCTCCCCGACCTTTGTGATATACTGTCTACGGCATTAGAGATTCGGGAGGAGAGAAACTGTAATATGAACATCAAAGATTACATAGACGAAAAGAGAAAAAAGAAGTACTACGAAGAGATGTCTTCGGACAAATTCATCCGTTATTTCGAGAAGAACGACAAAGAACTGCAGAAACTCATGACCTACTATGAGTGCGCCATGATGGAAGCGGAGACCAAGTTCAAGGTGCTGAATTCCGAGTTCGAACTGACGCGGGAATACAGCCCGATCGAGACGATCAAATCCAGGCTCAAGACCCTGGACAGCCTGGTGGCCAAGTCCCACCTGTACAAAGCCAAAACCAGCTTCGAAGACATTCAGGACAAGATCGAAGACATCGCCGGCATCCGCGTCATCTGCGGTTTTCCGGAGGACATCTACCTCGTCGCCGACTGCTTCCTGCAGCAGGATGACATCACCCTCATCGACTGCAAAGACTACATCAAAAATCCGAAGCCAAACGGATACCGCAGTCTGCACCTGATCGTGACCGTGCCGATCTTCCTGGAGCACGAGAAGCGGGATATGAAAGTTGAGGTCCAGCTGCGCACCATCGCCATGGACTTCTGGGCAAGTCTGGAGCACAAGCTCAAGTACAAGAAAGAGCTGCCGGCGGACATCAACGACCGTCTGGTGGAGGAACTGCTGGAGTGCGCGACCACCAGCGCGGATCTGGATATGCGCATGCAGAACATACGACGCCAGATCGAAGGCGGCACGTCCCACATCGACGACGCGGTCGATCTGCAGCAGTGGATGTGATCCACTGTTTATATAGAAAGCGGGAGATCTTACGATCCCCCGCTTTTTGTGTTGCGCGGTTTATAGCCTTTGCATTATTTGTCTGTGACAATTTGTGTCGCAGGCAGCGGTCCGCCGATACCCGCCTCGCCGAGAGCCGTCGGAATGGCTTCCATGAGAGCGTGGTAGACGTCCCAGTAATCTTCCGTCTTCGTCCAGACTCTGACGGCGAAGGACATGCCGCCCGGAATGCCTTCCACCGGTTCCGCAAACGGCGCGGCCGGTTCGTTGAGGACTTTGTCGTTGGCCGCAGCCTGTTCCAGCATGACCTTGCGCGCGCCGGCGATGTCCGCCCCGCTCACGTTGAAGGTCAGGTCCACGCGGCGCAGATCCTCCTTGGTGAGGTTGGTGATGTTGGCGGCCATGAGCGTTCCGTTCGGAATCGACACGACCTTATTGTCAAGCGTATTGATGACCGTGTAGAAGAGATTGATCTCCTTGACGACGCCCTCCGCGTCCGTCGCCACGATCAGATCGCCGATGCCGAATGGCTTAAACATCAGCAGCATGATGCCGCCAGCCAGATTGGACAGCGCGCCCTGCAGCGCCATGCCGATGGCCAGTCCGCAGGTGGCCAGCACGGTGATGACGGACGCCATCGGTACGCCCAGTACGCTGATGATCGAGATGATCACCACAACCCACAGACCAATCTTGAAGAAGCTCATCAGGAACGATTTGACCGCAGGATCCACCTTTTCCATGCCTTTGCTCTTATCCAGTTTCGCGAGAATCATTTTGATGATGAAACGTCCGATGATGAGTATCAGGAGCGCCATCACAATCTTGATGCCCAGAGATGTGCAGACGTCGATCATCTTGCTTCCCCATGCGCTGATAGTAGCAGTATCCATATGTATGTCCTCCTTTAATTTTAGGTTTTCTTTCCCTTTCGATTATATTGATTTGCCTGATTTTTTGCAATATAATACATTTGTAATTATATTGATACGAAAGGAGAATTCAAATGGGTTTTTTCAGTAAACTGTTCGGTAAGACCGATGTAGATGAAAAAGTAGCCGAAAAGGCAAAGGAAGTCCTGGATAAGACTGACATCGATGACAAAATCGCAGATAAGGCGAAGGATGTTCTGGACAAGACGGACATTGATGAGAAGGTCGCTGCAAAAGCTGGCGAACTGAAGGACAAGGCGGGCGAGCTGAAGGACAAGGCTGACGCCGCTCTGGACAAGACGGATGTCGATGAGAAACTGATCGCCAAGGCCGGTGAACTGAAGGACAAGGCGGGAGACGCCATTGAAGGCGCACTTGAGAAGACCGACATCGACGACAAGATCAAAGACAAAATCGACGACCTGAAGTAAACAAAAAAAGGACTGGCCCCATCTGAAATGGATGAGGCCGGTCTTTTTATTTGCACGCACGATATTACTCGATGAATTACTCGTCGTAGTTCGGATCTGCGGCTTTGTCGAAGATATCGGTGACTGCCTTTTCTGGAGCCTTTGTCACGAGGGTTCCGATGATCGCCGCGATACCGCCTGCCACGAAGCCAGGGAACAGCTCATAGACGCCCGTGGAGGACAGGCAGAAGAGCCAGATGATGTCCACGGCCGCGCCGACGATAACGCCGATGCATGCGCCGGCGTAGTTGAACCGCCTCCAGAAGAGAGACAGAATCACGACCGGTCCGAAGGCCGCGCCGAAGATGCCCCACGCATTTTCTACTAAGTTCATGATGGCCTGGGCTCCTGAGCCTTTTGATGACGCCAGCATGAAAGCGATGATAGCGATGATTACAACCGCAATTCTTCCGACCATGAGAGTCTCTCTGTCGTTGGCGCTCTTTCTGAGCATCGGTTTATAGATGTCCGCCGTGAAGGAGCTGGACGCAACGAGTAGCTGGGAGTCCGCTGTGGAAACGGACGCCGCCATGATGGCCGCCAGCAGGAAGCCTGCGATGGCCGGCGGGAAGAATCTCCTCGCCATGGCGATGAATACGGTCTTCTGTGCGCCGACAGTCAGCAGTTCCTCTGCCATGACCATTCTGGCCAGATATGCCACCAGGCATGCGCCGCCGATGGCGAGCACGACCCAGATGATAGCGACTGCTGCTGATTTATGCATCATAGATGGTTTTTCGATGGACATGAACCGTACCAGAATGTGCGGCATACCGAAGTAGCCGAGACCCCATGCAAGACCAGAAACGACTTCCTGCCAGGAAGCGCTGAACAGGCCTGCGCCGAAGTCGCAGACAACTTTCGAACCATCGGCGTCCACATAGCTGTAGGAAACCTGCAGCAGCGAGGTGTCCAGATTTTGGGTGGCCACGACGATAATTGGAATAGCGAGCAGCGCCAGCAGCATCAGGATGCCCTGGAAGAAGTCCGTCCAGCAGACTGCCCGGAATCCGCCCAGGAAGGTGTATCCGACGATGATCAGCGCGAAGAGGAGCATCGCTGTGCTCTCCGGCATAGCCGGGAAGAGCATGGTGAATACGGATGTGCCCGCAACAAATGCTGACGCAACGTAAACTGTAAACGCGATCAGGAAGATGACCGCGCAGATGACCTGCAGCGCCTTGTTGCTCGTCGCGAACCGGTTGGTCAGGTACTGCGGAAGCGTGATGGAATCGTTTGACACCTTACTGAACTTTCTGAGTCTCTTAGCGCAAAAGATCCAGTTGGCCGCGGTTCCCATCGCCAGACCGATACCGATCCAAATCTGTCCGAATCCAAAAGCCAGAATCGATCCCGGAAGTCCCATGAGCAGCCAGGCCGACATGTCTGACGCCTGAGCTGACATGGCCGCGACCCACGGTCCCATGCTTCTGCCGCCGAGGAAGTAGTCCTTGTCGTTCTGGTTGCTTCCGTTGAAGAAGAAGATCAACGCAACGAAGAACAGGATCACAAAATATCCTATAAATACAACAATTTCAGCCATAATAATACCTCTTTCCTTTTTTTGGTACGACACGAGTGTAGCAGAACAAAAGGCTGAATGAAATATCGACTGAATTCTAGATTATTTAGACTAAAACTTATTGTTTTTGCAAAAATTTGTTGAAATTTCAACGATTTTAAATTAGACTAAAATAAATACTAAAGATAGGAATCTTCATTAATTATGGCAAAAGCATCAAAAAGAGTTACAAATGAGACCAAAGGCCGCATCGTATCGGCCGCCTGGAAGCTGTTCTACCAATACGGTTACAACAACACGACCATCGACGACATCGTGGAGGAATCCAACACATCCAAAGGCTCCTTCTACCACTACTTCAGTTCGAAGGACGATCTTATGGGCTCCCTCTCCTACCTCTTCGACGAGAAGTACGAGGAGTTGGCCGAAACCATGGACCCTTCCCTGTCGCCGGTCGATAAACTGATCACCATGAACCGGGAGCTGTTCCTCATGATCGAGAACACAGTCTCTGTCTCCATGCTGTCCCAGCTCTTCGCTGCGCAGCTGACGAGTATGAGCGAAAAGCACCTGCTGGATCCGGATCGGACCTACTACAAGCTTTTGCGGCAGATTGCCATCGAAGGTCAGGCTCAGGGGCTCTTTCGCGACGACCTCTCCGTCAACGACATCACGAAATCCTACGCCCTCTTTGAGCGCGGCATGATGTACGACTGGTGCATCTCCAGCGGCAACTACTCCCTCTGCCAGTACTCGGAGAAGATGCTGCCGCTGTTCATCGCAGGGCTGACGAAATAGCATAAACGCGGGTTGACGAAACGGGAAACTATGGCTATAATACTCCGTGCGGGATCCGTTAGCTCAGCTGGGAGAGCGTCTGGGTGACAACCAGAAGGTCATTGGTTCAAGTCCAATACGGGTCACCAAACACAAAGGACCGGTTAAGTTAATACCGGTCCTTTTTTCTATGCGTAGCCACCTAACGCTGTCCCAAAAGCGACTTGTCGTAGTTTTGATTACTCTTTTTATTGGTTTCTGTCATTTTCAGCTCTTTCACGCTATGATGAATGGATTCTGAATTGAATATTTGTAGCATTTTGCTTAACACGAGGCATTTTCTATGATTATCGAGTGGAGAAGCCTTAGTTTAAGGCTTCTCCACTGCCTACTTCCCCTTCAGGCAACACTTTTTCCCTAGAAAACTTGTCATTCCGACTAAGTAACTACGACAAGTCGCTTCTAAAGCGTTATTTATTGTTCGTTCCGAACTGTGTCGATGTCTTGTAGTACTCGTCAAAGACTGTTCTGTCGAGAACCTTGGTGTCGAGTCCCGCCGTATCAGGCAACTCATCGGCTGCAGCTTCAGCCGCATCTGTGCTGTACTCGCCGGTCACAGTAACGGTAACGTCACTGTCCCCTTCTACGACAGTCTTGCCGTCAGCCACGATGGTAACTGTCTTGCCATCGGCGTCGATGATCTGCGCGCCATCTTCCGCATTCAGGTCGGCAACAGTCGTATTGCCTGTAACTACCCAGGCGGATGTATCGTCAACGGTTACATTCAGATTGTTCTCTCCTTCTGATACTCCGGTCCAGGTAGAACCCTCTGTCAGAGACATGTCCACATTGCTAATCTCATCAGTATAGACGTTGCCCACCATGGTCTGGTCGATAGCTGTCAGCGTGACCGTACCGCCGTTCTTGCCTTCGGTGCCCCAGTTGTTGGAACTGTTGCCCGCCGCGTTGATCAGCTGTACGTTTTCGCTGTCAAAATCCAGCACCGTGTTCTGCAGCACGATGTCTGCCTTCGTATTGGTTACGTAGAACATGGCACCGTCGGAGATCGATGTCTTCAGGGTTGAATCGACCGCTTCAAACTCACAGGAATCTGTGGACGCCGTGTCCGCGTCGCCTGACATGGACTGGTACAGGATGACGCCGTTCTTGATCGGATCGCTGCCTGATGTGGCGTCGTTAGTGCTCTCCAGCGTAGAGTTGTTGATCACGATGCGGTTGTACCCTTCGATGCCCGCAATCTGGCTGCCCGTGGATGTACCGGTGACGTTGTCCACTTCGATATCTCCCGTGGAGTAGATCAGCGGCGATCCGTTGCCTGCTGTATCCAGACTGCTGTTCGTCACGGAAATGTATCCGCCGCCTCTGTCCGTGGCCAGCGCCGCGCAGTGGTCTTTGGCTGTGCTGACAGTCAGTTCGTTACCGTAGATGACGCCGCCGTAGGTTGCGTCCAGACCTCTGGAACTGCTGCCCTTTGTTGTATTGATTTCCACCTTGTTCAGGTAAGCCGTTCCTCCATCTGTTGCAAAGACTCCATTATTACCTTCACCTGTGGAGCTGACCTTGCTGTCGGAGAGATATACTTCAGAGTCCTCTCCTGTGCTGAGAACGCTGGAATTGATTCCGTAGAAATTGCAGTTGTCACCGTTGCTGTCATCGCCGGATTTGGTGATGTCCGCGCCGGTTACTTTGAGTACGCCGCCGTTTTTGGCGAGGAGCACATTCTCATCAGCTGTAGTTGATTCAATTGACTCGCCGTCGGAAGTAACTTCCTCACCATCCGCGGTCAGTTTGCCAGCTGTATCGCCGCTGAAATCGTAGTTTGCTGTATCCGGACCGCCCTGTCCAGGAGCTCCGCCGCTTGGCGCTTCTCCGTTCGGCATCTCAGGCGGCTGCCCGTTGCTGTTATCGCCTTCCGGCATCTCAGGTGGCTGTCCGCTCGGTGCTTCACCGCTCGGCGCTTCGCCCTTGGCTTGCGTGTCACCGTCCGGTTTCTCAGGCGGCTGCCCGCTCGGTGCTTCGCCGTCCGGCGGAGCCTGCCCCTCTGCCTTTGCATCCGTGTCGGTGTCTGCCTTTGCCGTGTCGCCCTTCAGATCAGATGGCGCCACATATTCCCACGTCACAGCGCTCTTGTCTCCGCTGCCCGTATCAGTCGACACCGTGTCTGTACCGCAGCCGGACAGCACCATCGTAGAAACCGTCAGCATCAGCGTCATGACGAGAGCTGCGGCTTTTGCTGCTTTTGCTTTTCGTTTGTTGTTTCCGTTCATATTCGGATCCTCCTGGTTGTCTGTTCTTATTATCTTACAACCCAATGATAAACGCCGTGTATGAGCACGGCGTTTGGAGGAGGTGTATATTATGTGATGGTTTTGTTAAAGGTAGTAACTTATTGATGTTAGTCCAGTCCCGGTTTCTTCCGCCAGATCACTTTCGACATTCTGACGTTCGGGATCTGTATGTTGACGCCGGTCAGCAATTTGATGAGCCAGATGAAGAACACCATCACCGCGATTGGTATCGCGCAGGATGTGACGATGAGAACCGCGATGGATTCCGTCAGTCTGTTCAGCGTGTTCTCGAACTTATCCAGCTGACCCGTGACGCCGCCCTTGACTTTGCTGAACAGCTTGTTGAAGACGCCCTCGTCCTGTTCCTTGCCGACGGTCGCCTGGATCTGTTCGGCGTCCTTCTGCGTGTCTTCGATCATCTGCTGCATGGACGCTTCATAGCTGGCGTCGATCTTTTCCGATACGACGACGCTTGCCGGTACGATGGCGAACATCATCAGCGCGAAGCATATGAGCTTGATCCCGACGGACTTCCACGTGTCTCCGAAGAAGCAATAGGCTAGAATCAGGATCAGGCACGCTGCTGGTATCAGGATCTTGAAGGCCAAGGTTCCTGTGATTGTCACCATCCATTTTTCCAGACAGATCGCTCCCAGTATGAACATGAAGTAACCGGAGAGATCCGCAAGCTGTTCGGCAATCGGCGTTCCTGCGTCACCCGGCAGCAGCGATATGGCTGTCGAAGAGGCCGCCGTCACGCCCATCAGTTCCGTGACTGTCGTACGCTTCTGGTCCAGCGCGGCGTAGGTGCCCGAGAAATTATCCTCTGACGAGGCGAACCCCGAGATCACGAAGAGGGACAGAAGCCCTATCACGATCAGCGCCGCTACAATAATAATGGTCTTTCTCTTTTCACTCAGTTCCATAGCAGGCCTCCTTTCCGGATCAACACAGCTATAACGTCTGAATCTATATGAAAACCCCTTTTTTGGGCACCCCCGCGCCCTACAATCTCTATTAATACATCAGATGGAACTCGCCGATGAGCGGCAGCGGATCGGTTCTCCAGTTGGCCGCTCTGTAGATGCCCATCACGATGAACACGAAAGCCGCTACGCCTGCGACAGCCGATACGCTGTGTCCAATTCCCGGAAGCGCCGCGCACAGTCCGCCCGCGATCTTGAGCAGGTTGATCATCAGTGCCTGGTTGATGTGATGCGTCTGGAAACTATCCCCTTTATCCCTAATCAGGAACGCGACGATCCAGCCAACCCATGTGATGTACGAGAGCACTGCGACTCTTCTCGCTCTGATATTCATTGCGTTATACATGTCTCCCACTCCTTTCTACGGCTATATGATACTGCCCTTTCGGCCGCTTCAACATCGCACCGAGTGCGGATTCAGCGGCATTTTTACCGCAGTTTTCGCGCAAAAGCAACAAAAAGGCGGCTGCCTTCCGGCGCCGCCGCTCCTTTTGCCAATCTATTCAGCTGTGATTCACTCATTGCCGCTGTTACGCTTCGTTGACCAGCTTGCCGGTCATGTGATCTATTGTAATCTCGAAGCAGCGAACGTTTCTGCCGACCTTCGCGATCTCGTCGTCCGCGTAGTTCGGATCGTCCGTGAACTTGGCGCTGAGGCCGATGCAGATCTCGCGCACTTTCTCTGGTTCCTCCTCATACAGGAAGCTCCGGATGGTTCCGAAGATGATGACGCTCTTGATGTTCAGCGCCCAGTCGTCGCCTTCTGTATATCCTTCGTCCATAGCGCAGAAAGACACTTTGTTGCAGGCGTTGATTGCGTCGACTTTATGTCCCACCTTCGCGCCGTGGAAGTAAAGCTTGCCGTCATCCTCATTGTACCAGTGGCTGACCGGCAGGCCGTACGGGTATCCGTCTTCGCCTATGACGCTCAGAACGCCGCGCTTGGCGCCCTTCAGCACCTCGACACACTCTTCGTGGGTTATCTGCTGTTTGAATCTTCTCATTTTCCTAAACATGTTATTTCCCTCCTAATTCTATCCCAATTATAACCCAGGGACATAGGATAACGCTACACCGATTATGACCATCGGCAGCATATTCGCTACTCGGATTTCCTTGTTCCAGATCAGGTTGATTCCCAGGCACATGATCATGATGGAACCTGTCGTCGTAAGAGACGCTAAGGCCGCATCCGTCAGCAACGCCTTTGCCTGGCACGCGATCAGGGTCATACCTCCCTGCAGAACGCCGACGGGAACGGATGCGAACAGGCATCCCTTTCCATACGGAACGGTCAGGACCATAATGATCACAAAGTCGATAGCCGCTTTCGCGAAGAGCATGGAGTGGTCTCCATACAGTCCCTCTGTGATGGGACCCATAACCGCCATGGCTCCGATGCCGACGACCATGGTCGCCTTCACAAACCCATTGGCAAACCCTTCGCCGTCATCCTGTTTGACCTGCTTTTGCATAAAGGCTCCCAGCTGGTTGATCTTCTTCTCGATGCCGAGAGCTTCGCCGATCGCCGCACCTGCCACCAGGCTGATGAGAAGCGGAATGGATCCTTTCACGGAGATCGCGCCGCCCGTTACGGTCAGCATGCCCTGCATGATTCCTGTGATGCCGATGACGAATATGGATAGTCCGCAGACCGTCATCATCATGTTTTTCATCTGCTCGGAGAACAATCTGCCGAAGGCGAGCGCCGTTGCGCCGCCTGCGATGATTCCCGACATATCTATAAGTGTTCCTACGCCTGGCATTTCGATTCTCCTTTCCCTGCGAAGCTCGGATCATCCAGTCCCTTCCATCCGAAGCGGATGATGGAGAAGACGATGGAAGCAAGTATTACGAATTCATTCAGCACGCCGCCGTACGCTCCTTCAATCAGGTCGTATGTCATCCACGCCGGGGAGACGCAGAAGAGTTCCGCCAGACGGAGCTTTTTGGCGCTGTTCGTCCAGTAGCCTAAGGTTCCAACGGTCATCGCGATGAACGGAAGGATGTCCAGCGGACCTGACCAGGTCGCGATCATGTAGATCAGGGACGGTACGCACAGCAGCGGAGCCATACCCTTCCAACGCAGCCACTTCCAGTCGTCGATCTTGCAGAGCAGCAGATTTCGTACGATCTGCATCCCCATATTGAAGAGCCCGCCGTAAGCGCCCAGCAGATAAAACTGGATGCCGTAGAATACGTTGGCTACCGACTGAATGATGTACAGCCCTTTATTCGATTTTACCTGGAAGGATGCGATGAAGCACAGTGTGGACAGTACTCCAAATCCGTTCGCGATGAGATGGATCATTTTATGCTCCTGAATCATTGGTTGATTTATCTTTCAAGTATGATTATACTGATGGCGAGACATTTGAAAAGCGAATGATATTAATGCTAAACATTACAAGCTGTAATGTTTAAATGCAAAAGCAAGGAGCATGAAATGAACAATTCACAGATCAGATATGAGATATTCCTGAAGGTGGCGGAGCTCGGAAACATCACCCTGGCTGCCGACGCCCTCAGCTACACCCAGTCCGGCGTCAGCCACGCCATCGCCGCTATGGAACGGGAGGCCGGCTGCACCCTGTTTCACCGAAGCAAGACGGGCGTGACTCTGACAGATAACGGCAGGACGCTGTTGCCTATGGTACAGGAGCTGGTCAACAAGCAGCACTCTCTGGATCAGGCCATGGACGCTCTCTCCAACCGCGTGGCCGGCACCCTTCGTGTGGGCAGCTTCACCAGTTTCACGGCCATCTGGATGGCGAAGATCATCCAGTCGTTTACGGAGCAATTCCCTGAGGTGAAGGTCGAACTGACGAACGGCGTCTATCGGGATATCGAGAACGGCATCACAGAGGGCAGACTGGACTGCGGCTTTCTGAGCTCCGTCGAAAACGACCCTCTCGACTTCACACCTCTGTTTGACGATCCCATGCTGGTCATCCTGTCGCCGAAACACGAGCTGGCAAAAAAGAAAACCCTGCCTTTGCAAGAGTTGAAGAAGTACTCTTTCATCTCGCAATTTCAGGGTTCGAATCACGATATGCAGCAAATCATCCGGAAGGCGAAGATCCGTCCAAAGACGAAGTACACCTTAGATGACGATATCTCTGTGATGGGGATGGTAGCCCAGAACGAAGGCATCGCACTGATACCTGAAATGATGCTTCAGACATGCGCCTTCGATCTCGCCGCGATTCCTCTGGATCCGCCGCAGCACCGCACCATCGGGCTGGCTACACTGCCGATCAAAGAGACCACGCTTCTGGTCAGGACTTTCGTCGCCTTCTGCAAAAGCTATTCCTTCGGCTGATTTCCCTTGTAATCCTCCATTTCAATCGGGTCAACGGCTTCCGTTTTGGTCTCGGTTCCTGCCTCCTCATCCGCAGCAAAAACTATCTGCGGCATCATCGTGAGCGTAAGCAAAACACACACAAAGAATAGTGTGTATTTTCTGATTATTCTTTTTGACCCGTTGGATCTTTTCATTCTTCGTTCTTTCGCTATACTCCGTTTGAATTGTATAACAATACGATCGTATTATACAGTTTTTTCAAGAACAGCAAAACTCATAATTCAGTTTGTCGAACTTGTGTCCGTCGATTTCCAACGCGCCAGGTTCTACGCTGACGCGTTTCATGCCGGCTTTCTCCATGACCTTCATGGAAGCGATGTTATCTGCAGCACACCAGGCTTTCACGTTCCAAATGCCTGCCTGACGCGTCAGATAGTCCAGCACTGCAGATACTGCCTCGCCGGCAAAGCCCCTGCCCCAGCTTTCGCGTTCGATGCTGCAGCCGATTTCAATACTGTCGGTTTCCGGATTGTAATCGTATGCTCCCACGGTACCGATCAGCCGGCCTCCATGTTCCACGGCCCAACCATAAAACCGCTCGTCAGCATAGTTCTCGATGAACTGACAGACTGTCTCCTTCGCCATTTCCAAAGTAGCATAGGGATTCCATCCGGAGTACTCGAACATCTTCGGGTCCAGGCCGAAATTCCGGAAGAGGACTTCTGCGTCTTCCCCTTTATGTCTCCGCAGGATCAGGCGGTCTGTCTGCAGCTGTACCGTTCCGCCCTGCTCTTCTACCGGCACCGGAACTGTATAGGTTCCATCTTCCAGTGTCGTCACGTAGACGTCGCAGTTCTTGATATGTTTTCCCCAGTATGATCCGCCGGCGTCAGGGGTCAGGTATTCCAGCGCTCCCTTCATGGCGATCGCATGGGTGGAAATCAGAACATCCCCCTCCGGCGGGTTACTGCGCAGTTCCTCCAGAAAACCGCCCAGCCTTTGCGTCACATGAGACAGGGATTCCATCCCCTCAGGGGCCGGCTGATTCACGAAGTCCCCGAAAAACCTTATGATCTCCGGCGGCGGGGACGTCAGATCCGTCCCTTCAAAGGGCCCGTAGTCCATCTCAAGGAGTCTGTCGTCTGTCCGAATCGGAACATTCTCGCCTACGATAATCGCCGCTGTATCCTGCGCCCGCTGCAGCGGACTCGACCACACCTGATCGATGGACACATCCAAAGACCGGAGCAGCGCAGCGGCGGCCTTTGCCTGGCGGACGCCGTCCTCGTTGAGGGGTTCGTCCACCCGTCCCTGCAGGACTTGATTTTTATTCAGATTTGTCTGACCGTGTCGGATGATGTAGATGTTGCTCATGATTTATAACATAACGTCGCTTTCACGCTTGCTTTCTTCCACTGTCTCAATAATGCCTCTCATCGGCTTGTGCAAAAGCAGCCCGAAGGCGATTGCAGCAAGGCCGAAGAGAATCAGTATGCCAAGGCATTTGATATAGGTGTGATCGTACATTCCGCCGATGCACTCCCTCATGGCGTCCATGGCGTAGTGGAACGGCATGAACGGGAACATAGCCTTGAATACCGGCGGCAGCACCTCTACCGGGAAGGTTCCCCCGCCTCCTGCAACCTGGAGAATCATTATGATGACGCCGGCCGCCAGACCGATATTCCCCAGCGCAAAGACAAGAGAATAGACGATCAGGGTAAAGACGATGCTGTTCACGAGGGCAGCCAGAATGAACAACAGAGGATGCAGACACTGGATGCCCACATACAGCAGCTCTCCAACTGAAACCAGCAGCGCCTGAGCCAGACCGATCATCAAGAACAGACGGTACCTGCCGAAGAAGGCTTCGTGCAGTTTTATCGCTCCCGGTTCTTCCTCTCTGCGCTTCACCTGAACGTGGATCATGACGGCTGCAAACATCGCTCCGATCCACTGTGCAATGACCATATAGAACGGGGCCATGACGGAACCGAAGTTCCGGATCGGATAAACCTCCTCCGTGTTCATCTTGATCGGCGTAGCCATATTCTCAGCAATCACCGCCGCGTCATTTGTCATCAGGTGATTGACATCCTCCAGCATATCGCTTCCGGAGAGGTTTTCAAAGAGTGCTGCGAGGTTCTTTGCGCCATTCTGCAGTGACGTAAGAGTGGATAACGTTCCGTTCAACCCGCCTTTCAGGGACTTGAGCGACTTATCCGACTTGTCAAGAGCTCCCTCCAGAAGGTCCATGTCACCGTATATTCCGGACAGGGATGCGCGTGTTTCAGATATCGACTGTCTGGCGTCGCTGATGACTTGATTGAGTTTCTTGTCCAGTTCATCATCCACATCCGCCTCGATTTTGGTAATCGAATCCTCCGAAAAGGCGACATCTGACAGGATTTCATCGATATATCCCTTCATCGTGGCCCAGTTGGAATCATTCGCATCTTCCAGATTACCCATTACATCGAGTATGTGGTCGAGTTTACCGGATATCCGGGAGAATCTGGAGGCCAGTCCCGTGAATCCCATATCCTTCAGATTATCTGCAATCTCATCTGTGGAACTCTTCCTCGTCTCGACCAATTCCTTGAGATCTTTCAGGTCATTGTGGATGTACTGGTTGAACTGTTCCACGCTTTCTTCTGCTGAGGAGAGATCACTGTCGATCTTGTCAAGATCCTTCGACAGCTGCTCCGTAATCTTATCAATCAAGTTCTGGACATTTGTTGTGTCAGCCTTCTCCGGAATTCTGCCCTCTGCGGATTCCAGGAGTTCCTCTGCCAGACCGAGGGTATCTTCTGAGCTGCCGATCAGATCGTCGGAAGCTTTCAGCAGAGTACCTGCCGCATCGGAAAGTCCCGCTGCTCCTCTGACCATGACCAGAGCGCCCTCCAGGTCTGTGCTCAGATCCGTCATGGTGCTGCTCAGATCACCGAAGGCGTCCTGCGGATCCAGGCCTGCTGCTTTTGCAGCGTCCGCTGCTTCTGTAATGTAGCTTCCGATGGTATCGACAAAGGCGCGGTCAATTTCCTCCTCCAGGACTTCTCTGACTTTGCCTGTAATCTTCGGCGCAATGGCATTTGTTTTCTCGTTTTCGTAGAACAGGATCTTCGGATGCCGCATTTCTCCCTTGGAAAAGCTCAGCACATTCTCGCTGAACTCCTCCGGAACGATGACGGCGGCGTAATAATCTCCTGCATAAACGCCTTCGATGGCTTTCTCTTTGTCTTCCAGGATGTCCCACCCGATCATATCGTTACCGTTCACCGCATCGATGAATTTCTCACCGACATTGATATTCAGTCCGAGCATCTCCGTACCTTCGTCTTCTGATACGACAGCAACAGGGATCCTGCCGGTTGACTGCGGTTTGAACGGGTCATCATTGGACAGGGTGTTGAACCACGCGAAGAGACAAGGAACCACAATGATTCCCATGAGAATGACGAGCGCAACCACACTGGAAGTCAGGCGTCTGAAGTCATGGACGATGATGTTCAGGATATTTCTCATTCGTCCCCCTCCTTCCGCCGCGCTATCCGACTGACAAGTTCCTCGCCGTCCAGCAAGCTGTCAAACTCTTCTTCACTTCCGGTCAGCCCCTTCAGTTTCCGCTGAAGAACGTGATCCAGGTACTCCACACTGACCAGGTATGCTGCGACCGCAAACATGCACAGCACCCAGATGAACAGAAATACGTTTTTGTCACTGTCCGTCATCCATCGGATCAGTCCCAGCACAACAGGAAGAAGAATCAGTACGATACCGCTGACTTTGACGCGTTTCTTGTTCTTTTCATGCAGTTCATGGGCGTATGAACTGAGGTCTCTGTAACGGTTATCTTGCTTTTGCTCCATTACATCACCTCCGTTTCTTTCATCTTATCGTACATGAACTGTTTCACGCCGGAGAACGGTTTCCGGACGAATATGCCTATGGCGGCAGCGCACAGGAAGAATACCATCAGCTGCGCCAGGCAGATTATGAAATCATGTCCATACATTCCGCAGATTGCTTCACGCATAGCATTGATCGCATACGGGAATGGGAAGAACAGGAATATCTTTTCGAATATGTCAGGCAGGATCTCAATCGGATAGGTTCCGCTGGAACCGGCAATTTGTATCATCATAATTACAATCACCGCCGCCCGGCCGATATCACCGAAGGCGAGGGTCAGGGCGTAGATCAGCGCCACAAATACCATGCTGGTCACTGCGGCGGACAGCCACATGAGCCACGGATGTACCGGACTGCAGTGCAGCAGGAAAACGTCTCCCGCCACGACGACGGCAGCCTGAATCTGTCCGATCAGGAAGAAGATCAGATACCTTCCGAAGAATCCCTGTGGTTCCGTAATCTGCGGATATTTTCTCCTGTCCACGTTGCAGTTCATCAGCGTAACCAGCATAACGCCGCCGACCCACAGCGCGATAATGGAATAGAACGGCGTCATTGCCGCGCCGTAGGAAACAGGTTTATAGAGTTCATGAGCTTCCACTTCCACGAGATTCGCGAAGAAAGAACTGTACTCGTCCGCGTCGCCGCCCAGCAGATGCGCCAGAACTTCAGCTTTATCGCTGTCCTTGGCGTTCTGCACCTGCTCGATAATATCGTTCAGCTTCGTTTCCAGAGGAACAAGGGTAGCCTGCAGGCCTCCCAGTGTGGAATCCATACTGTCGACGATAGAATCGGCGCTGTTGATGACCGGATCTATATCATCCAGAACACCCCCTGCCGAGGCCAGAATCGGCTTGGTTCTCTCAAGCGCCTGTTTGATATCGGATATCATCAGCTCCATGCTCGGTTTCAGATCCTCATCCAGCAGCTGCTTTAATGCCTCCACATCGGTTATCATTTCAGGCTGGGTCGGATCGCTCTGCAGAAGGGTTTTGATGTGTTTCGCATTCGATATCATCATATCCATCGTATCCGCAGAAATGCGTCCCGCAGTAGTCTGAGGATCTTCCGGAAGCATCGCGCGCAGATTCTCAAGAATCGTCAGCACGCGGTCTGTCCGTTCCAGGGCCTTCTCTTTGTCAATCGGTCCCTGGGAATCGTCCAGCGTCTGTTTCAAATCATCAATTGCCGTCCTCAGGCTCTCTGTCTCGCTGTTAATGGTCTTCGATACGCTCTGTATTGTCTTCTTGGCGTTCTCAACATCTTTCTCTGCCTTCGCGATATCCGCGCTGCCTTTGCTTCTCCCTTTATCCAGCTTCTTCTGCGCGTTGTTCAGGGCCGTTGTCACGTCGCCTTTGGCCGTTCTGATCTGTGCGATGGACTCATTGTAATCATGGATCGCGTCTCTGGTCCCGATCAGCTGCTCCAGCGCCGCATCCACGGCCCCTTCTGTATCCAGGTTCTCGAGAGCCTCGTCGGCATCGCCGAAGTACTGGTCGAGCATGCTCCTCAGATACTTCGAATTGATGTCCGCGAGCAGATTATCTGCGACGCCGTCGGTGATCTTGCTGGCGACAGGGTTCTTCTTGATGTTCGTATAGTATGTAATCCTCGGCTGTCTGTCGCCGATGGCCTCTTCGAAATGATGCATGTCATAGGTGAATCCATCTTCAAAAACGATGGCAGCATAAAACCGGCCCGACCGGACTCCTTCGATAGCTTCCTCCGGGTCATCCAGCGGCCTGTAGGCAATGTCCTCATCGTCCCTGACATCTGCAATCACCTCATCAGCGCTGTTGACATGCTGTCCGTTCTTCAGGTCGATTCCCGCGTCCCTGGACGCCAGCGCCACCTCAACATTGCCGGTTTCGGAATACGGGTCCCAGTTCGCGTAGATGTTGATCCACGCGTACAGCGACGGCAGCGTTCCCAACGCAATGACAATGATGAGCACGAAGATGTACTTTGTGATCGCGCGTATATCATTTTTGAAAATGTCGAATATGGTTCTCACTGATTGTTTATCCCTTTATCGACTGCATCAGCATTGTATTTCAGTATATCATATTACTTATTCTTGCGTTATTGTGATTGTGACATCGCCCTGTCCGAGCTGCTCCGCCATCTCTTCCGGCGATTTGTCCGTCACCTTGCCCAAGCGAGTATAATCCCATGTGTTAGACCCGTAGAACACGACGATCTTATCGCCGGAATAGAGCATGATGTCTCCGGCTTCCGTCGTAATCTGTTCATCGTCCGCCGGCAGGCTCATCCCGAGATCGCCCACCTGCTCGAAATCATCGTACATGGACATGTCAATCGTGAGCGGCTCCTCCCCGACGGACTCCTGCAAGGCGGCGACGGCGTCATTATTTTCCCAGTCGACCGTTACTTCTTCCTCTCCGATGAGCAGTTTCATTTCCATTGTCTCTCTCTGTGTTTCCGTCGCCGCGGCCGTCTGGTCAGTATTCGATTCTTCCGTCTGATCCGACGCTCCGCATCCTGCCATGCACAATGCAAAAGCAAGAATTACAACTGCTGCTATTACTCTTTTCATCATTTCAGTGAATTATCCTCCAAAGTATGTTCTTATCTCCTGCATCCTGTTGCTCTGCTCCACGCCAAAAGGACATCTGTCGTCACAGTGGCCGCAGCCCGTGCAGTCTGCCGCCGTATGCTCGAGAGTGCGGTAATGCTCCGCGGCAAGCAGATCTCCTGCTTTTGCAAGATCGTAGTACTTGTTGATCAGGCCGACGTCCAGACCTGCCGGGCAAGGACTGCAGTGATTGCAGTAAACACAGGTGCCCTCTGTATCGACGGGATCAAAGGACGCGATCACGGAGTAATCCTTCTCTTCTTCCGGTAGGTCGTGATAGGCAAGGAGTTCCTCCACCTCCCGGGTGTTGCGCGTTCCTGCCAGTACAGACAGCACCCCGGGTCTGTCGAGGGCGTAGTGAATGCACTGCGCCTTTGTCAGAGCCACCTTGAAAGGCGACTGCTTCGCGTCCAGAAGCTGTCCGCTGCTAAAAGGCTTCATGACAGTGATGCCAAGACCCTCCGCCTCACATCTGCGGTAGACACTGTTTCTGTCGTTTAAGCTGCCCTTGGCGTACTCCCCCTCGCCGCTGTCATAGGCCGCGTTGATGGAGAACATGAGCAGGTCCGGCCCCACTTCATCGAGGACCTTCTGTATGACGGACGGTGTATGTGATGAGAAACCGATGTGATGTACGGTCCCTGTCTTCTTCAGTTCATAGATGTAATCCAGGATGCCGTTTTTCTGAAACGTCTCCCAGTCTTTTTCTTCATCCAGGCAGTGGATAAAGCCGTAATCGATGTAGTCTGTCTTAAGTTGCGAAAGCTGACTGTCGACAGATCGTTTTACTGTATCCAGATCAAGAGACCATCCGTAGACGCCCTGTGAATACTCCGCCCCGAAGTGAATCTGATAAAAGATATCCTTGCGGACATCGGCAAGCGCCTCCCCGAATATCGGATAGGTGTCACCGTGCCCTGCCGCCAGATCGAAGATGTTGATGCCTCCTTCGACAGCGCGATGCAAAGCCCTGACGCCTTCCTCCATTCCGGATTCAAACAGATACGCTGTGCCAAGTCCAATCTCGCTGAACCTGTCTCCCGTCTTCCGATTTGTTCTGTACTCCATATTGTTGCTCCTCCTTTTGATGTCACATTAGAATCCGGAATCAGGCTTCCCCATCTCCTTCCATCCGTATCTCCAGATGGAAACGAGGATTGACCCCAGTGTAATGGATTCGTTCAGCACCCCGGCCCAGGACCCAATCAGGGCGTCATATACGAGCCAGCATGGCGATCCGCAGGCCAGATTTCCCAGCCGGATCTTCTGGGCGTTATCCGTCCAGTATGTGATCGTCGTACCCAGCACCGCGGCATAAGGCAGGAGACTGATCATTCCCTGCCATGTTGCGATAAAGGCTATGGTAAAGAGGACCAGAAAGATGATCTCCGTCCACTTCGATCTGACCCACGCCCAGTCGCGGTACTTCATCAGCAGGCCGTTCCTCACGATGATTCCAATCAGATTGACTGCGCCGCTGGTCGCTCCGAGGAGCAAAAACTGACAGCAAAAAGTAGCCGTTCCAAGCAGCTGCAGCAGAAACAGCATTTTGTTCGACTTGATCTGATAGGAAATAATGAAGAACAGGACTCCGACGAATCCGATCGCCTGAATGATGATAGGGCTCATGCTTCCTCCCCGTCCGGAAGGAATTCGACGGTTCCGTCCTCTATATGATAGATTGCGCCGATGACTTCCAGGCCCTTCTCGTCTTCGATGGGATGAATTTCAAGTTCATGCCGAATCCGCTCGACGCCATGCTGCACGTTCAGGCAGCTGGCCTTGAAATCATCCTTTTCATCGCCGATTGCCAGGGCGATATCTTTCAGAATGTAATCGATGAAACCGCCGGAATGTCCCGCAAGAACAGCGCTGACTGCGCCGCAGCGAGTATGCCCCAGCATGACAATCAGTTTCGTTCCCAGATGCTCGGTGGCGTATTCGATGCTCCCGAGCTGATGGTTATCCAATACGTTTCCCGCAACCCGAATCACAAACAACTCTCCGATCCCGGCGGAAAAAATGCTCTCCGGGATGACTCTGGAGTCGGAACAAGTGATGACGATGGCGTAGGGATGCTGTCCCTGCTCTGCGGTCTTCCGGCGCAGTTCCTTCGATACATCGCCGGCTCCTGCCTTTGCATTAAGGTATTTCTGATTGCCTTCGATTAGCTTTTTCTTCGCTTCTTCTGCAGATAGCATTTTATCCAATCTCTCCTTTTAATTGCTTTAATATAGCGCTTGCTGTCGGCGGACAGCCCACGACACATGTCTCAGCTCCCTTACAGCATCTTCCGACGCCAAGGCCATCCAGTGTTTTCCCCTGATTGCCCTGGCCGATGAAAATCTTATCCGGAATCGCGAGTCCCTCTTCCTCTGCCTGGTACAGAGCCCGGACAAGAGCTGCGAAACAGGCGGAACACGCGCTGTCCGCATGGACATTTCGAATCAGTCGCTGTACCTTCCCGGAAGGCTGTGGATAGTCTGCCGCAGAGGCAGGCTCATTCAGCCGTACAATATCTTCCTCTTTGATCTGGGTGCAGCCGGCGCCCCACTCTTCCGCGAGCTCAATATACGGCACGTCTGCAAGGTCCAGTCCCATGAGCTGGCAGCCATAGGCGTCTATCTGCACCGGGTCCGTGCCGAGCATCATCCGGTTCGTCTGTACGGGATTGCCTCCCTCTTCGTAATCCAGATCGCCGCAGATGCTGTCCACGATGATGAGCGCCGGTTTCAGAACCGATGCCAGAGCCGCAATCGGCTCAATCAATCCATCGGAATGGAACTGTCTCTTCTCGCTGTCCGGAATGCAGCCTTTGAGGTTCTTGAGCGCACAGGTCATGGCGGTCTGACAGTGCCCTTTCAGAACGGGCATATCGATCAGATAGTCTGCGTCCAGCGCGCGGATGGCGATATCCATGGGCCGCATCGGCGTTTTAACACGTCTGGTCTTATCCTTCTTCAGATCGTAGAAGCTGACGCCGTATTGCTCGCAGACCTTGTCATACCCGCAGGCCTTCATGGATTTCTGCGTCCCTTCGCCATACCATGAGCTCTCGATGATGGAAATATCGGCGAATCCTTTTTCCTGCAGGTATTCGATACATCCCGACAAAACTCCCGCGTGGGTCGTTGCCCCCTTCTCCGGACTTGCCGCCAGAATCAGATTGGGCTTTAAGGCAATCGAAGACCCCCGCGGTATACAGTCTGCAATCCGGGCCGCTTCCATGAGCGACTTCGTCATCCCATGGGCGTCTGTTCCGAAGATCTCATATATTTTTGTTACCGAATTATGATTCATGGTGCTTTATATGTTTGTTCTCCGCAGATATATGTGGCTTCCACTTTGAGCTGATCAATGCGCGACGGATCCATCGTGAAGATGTCCTCGCTCAGAACAGCGAAATCCGCTGAATAACCGGGCGTCAGCTGGCCCAAACCTGCGAAGCCGCACACGTGGGCCGCCTCCCTCGTGTAGAGAATAACGGCAGTTTCGATGTCAATTTTCTCATCCTGCCCTGTATCTGAGCCATCATAGGCTTTGCGCGTTGTTGCTGCCTTGATATTGGAAAACGGATCCGACGGCACCGCCCAGGATGTGGCCGGCGCATCGGTCGAAAGAACCAGCTGAATCCCATGATTCATTTCTGTCCGGAACGGATACAGCTGCTTCAGCCGCTGCTCATCCATATTGACCTTGTAGGTCTCGATTTCCGAGTACTCGAAGATCGGCTGTGTGACAAAGGCATAGCCTTTTTCTGCCGCCTTCGTCATTGCCTCCTCGGAAGGTTCCGTCACATGTTCGATTCTGACGAACGGTACACGCCCATCTGTCCAGTCGGACTCGTCGTAAATACGATTGATCACCCGATCGACTGCGCGGCCGCCCATGGCGTGTACAGCTATTTGACAGCCTGTCTTTTTCGCAAAATCAATTGCTTTCTCCATGCTCTCATCAGAGTAAACAGGCATACCGCAAAGATCTGTTCCAAGGTATGGACGATGCAACCAGGCTGTTTTACCGCTGATGCTGCCGTCGCCGATCAGCTTGATGCCCGCGATGCGGATGCGGCTTTCGTAATCCATCATCGCATCGGCGATCTCAAACTCAGGATCATCCATGAAGTAATCCCACATGTAGTACAGGCTGACGCGCTGCGGAAAACCACGCTCTGCTGCTTTTGCAAAATAATCAAGATTTCCGCCCGGGTGCAGGTTGCCCATGTCGCCGATCGCAACGATGCCCTGAGAAATCAGGAGCTGGCCGAGACCGACTAGCGCATCCACTACTTCCGCCTCTGTCTCTTCCGGCATGAACGGCAGAACCAGGTCGCGCGCGTTCTCGCGCAGAACGCCGGTCGGCTCACCGTTTTCATCCCGGTCGATGCTTCCGCCGGGAGGGTCCGGCGTGTCCTTCGTGATGCCTGCGATCTCAAGCGCTTTGCTGTTGACGCAGCGGATGTGTTCGCAGCTTCTCACCAGAAACACCGGATAATCTTCGCTGCCGCGGTCCAGATCGTAGCGGTCCGGGCTGCGCTTTTCAGCGTACTTTCCTTCATCGTAACCCCAACCGCAGATCCACGGGATCTCTTCGCCTTCAGTATTCCCGGCGGCAATGATCTCCTGTCGAACACGGGCGATCTCTGCGATGAGGTCCTCGATGGAGTTCACCCTCGGCGGCAGACATGCAATCTGCTTACTGTACTCGGCCAGCATAAGCGGATGCATGTGCGCATCGATGAGACCGGGAATCACCGTCTTTCCCTGAAGGTCGATGATCTCATCCGGTGTCTCTGCCGGTGCGCCGGTCCCGATCCACTGAATGCGGCCGTTCTCCACAAGCATCGCGTCAGCGTAGAGACGGTCACGGTTTGATGTGAATATTTTCGCGTTCGTAAAAAGCTGTTTCATGTATTATGCCTCTTCCGTAAACAGCGGGCATCATCGAAGCTCGACTACGATCGTACTGCCTTCGGTCTCATCATAGGAATAGCTGACCGATTCCCTTATCATAGGCGTCCTGACGGCTCTTCCCCAAAAGCTTGACCGGGGCGTACATGATGTTTTCTATCACAGTCATGTGGCCGAACAGGTTATAGGACTGGAACACCCTGCCCATTTTTTGCTTTTGTTCCGATTACACAGATGTGGTTATTTTACCATAATCGAGGGCAAGCAAAAAGCCTCAGGAACGCTGTGTTCCCAAGGCTGTTTCTCTTAAAATCCATCGACCCATGATCGGATTTCATCTTCCGAAGCGCCGCCGTCAAATCTCTTTCCCTCGAGCCAGTTACCGCTTCCCGCATAATCAGCGAGGTGCTGTCCGCTCTGCCCGATGTCACTGCTGCCCGATGTGCAGAACGGAATCACTGTAATCCCGTCAAAGTCATAACTTTCTACAAAGGTATCCATAATGCGCGGTTCTTGTCCCCACCAAATAGGATATCCGATGTAGATGGTTGAATATCCTTCAAGCGATATTGTATCACTTCCAATTTTAGGACGTACAGATGGATCATTCTGTTCATGGGTCGTACGGCTGTCTGCATTGTCATAGTCGATGTCTTCGCTTGTATATTCCTCTGCTGCTTTGATTTCATACATATCTGCACCGGTGATACCAGCGATTTTCTCTGCAACTCCCTTGGTATTTCCCGTTACAGAGAAGTAGACCACAAGAGTGCCGCTGTCTTCAGCTGCAGCCGCTTCCGTCTCTGTCTCAGCTGCCTCTGTCTCAACAGCCTCATCAGAAGTGTTGTTGCCTGAACATGCTGTCATCCCGATTATCAGGCAAAGGCTCAACAGAATTAAAAGTATCTTTTTCATATTCCTCTCCTTTATTGATGCACTCTGTTCTTTTACTTTAATTTGTTGTAATCGTCTTCCGAAACCGCCTCAAGCCACTCGTTGCTTGTCTCTTCTCCTTCGATCTCGAGAGCAAGATGGGAGAACCATGAATCCGGTGCGGCCCCGTGCCAGTGCTTGACCTCTGCAGGGATATTGATAACTTTGCCCGGCGTCATCTCAACTGCTTCCTTGCCCCATTCCTGATAATAGCCTCTGCCGCCAATGCATATCAGCATCTGTCCGCCTCCGCTCTTCGCATGATGGGTGTGCCAGTTATTGCGGCATCCCGGCTCGAATGTAACATTGAAAACCGGGACCTGCTCAGAAGAAACGGGCGCGAGGTAACTCTGTCCGACAAAAAACTCTCCGTATGGATTTGCCTCCCCGATTGGGAAACATATGCTGTTCTGATACTTATCCTTCTCTGTCAGTTCTGGGATGTCTTCATTCCATACTTCTTTCGCGAGGCGGAACACAGCCCAGCCCTTTGGCCAGCCAACATACATCGTTGCATGTGTAATGATAGCAGCGATTTCGTCCTTCGTAACGCCATGTGCTTTTGCATTCTGAAGATGATAAGTCAGAGATGAATCCGTAATTCCGGATGCCATCAGTGAAACGACTGTGATGACGCACTTGGTCTTCACATCGATTGCTTTCTCATTCCATACCTCGCCGAATAGCATATCATCATTGAGATGTGCGAACATAGGAGCGAATTCTCCCAGCTGCTCTCTTCCTGCTGTCTGTACGATCTTCTCACTCATGTTGCTACCTCCCTATCTTCTGGTCTCCTGTAGACCACACGTGTTTTTCTTTTGCCGCCGAAGACTTGTTCTGCGCCATAACTCCCGCAAGCGGATGTGGAACATAAGGTTCCTCAAGATACGCCAGTTCTTCACCGGACAACTCCAGTTCAACTGCCTTT
>SVCX01000006.1 GCA_015058145.1 Clostridiales bacterium
CGTTCTGCGCGGTCTGTTTTATTTGATATATAAGTCGACGGTTCGCCGTCCCCAGGATACCGCCTGCCCTCTCGAATTGAAGAACAGGTCGATGCGGTTGCCCCTGATTGCGCCGCCTGTATCCTCTGCGTGAACTTCGCCATATCCCGGGACATAACCATAGGACCCCATGGCAACCACCCTGCGGTCTACAGCCATCGTCCCTCTATGCGGCCAGGTTCCTGTTGCCGTTCTGTTGCCGGTATGCGTATAACCTGTAGCGACCACTGTGATCACCTTGCTGTATTTGACGCCGTTATAGGATACCGCTGTGCCTTCAGCTACGACCTGTGTAACAGGCTTGCTGATGGTTTCTCTGGCGATTTCCTTCCGGCTCTGTTCGACTCCGCCGAGAGTCACGATTTCATACGTGACCTTGTCTTCTCCTTTGACCCCCTCGGTCGTGATCTTCGACTCGCCCTCCAGCAGATCGGACGTATACTCCGTCTTCGTCTTGAAGTCCGTCGCTTCCGAAACTGTCTCTTTATGGATATCGTAAAGATCTATCTCAACGTCGGTTCCGTCATGCAGCGCTTTATTCATTCCCGGCTTCACCACGTCCTTCTCATCCAGCGTCACATCCCAACCCCGGAGCATGTCGCTGACAGAATTCCGGATGGTCTTGTACTGGGCCGTCTGTCCGTTTACAGTGACCGTAATGTCTTTGACGCTGTATGAAATCATGGCAAACAGCCCGATGATAATCAGGTTGCATCCGATTGCCAAGGCAAGGACCCTGCAGAATGTTCTGTTTTCATCAATCTTCTGCTTTAGCCAGTTCATAAACAGCCTCTGCGTAAATCTGCGCCAGCCGGACCATGTTGTCAGCGGATATCTTCTCGTTCTTCTGATGCCCCAACTCCGGTTCACCCGGGAATCTGGCGCCAAAGGCAACGACATTCTCAAAAGCTCTGGCGTAAGTGCCGCCCCCGATTACGAGGGGTTCGCTTTCGCTGTCGCCCGTCTGTGAACGGTATACTCTCATCAGCGTTGAAACGAGCTGCGAATCTGCATCGATATTGATCGGCTTCTGCTCTCTGCCCTTGACGATACCGTATCCGTACTCGTCGAGTACCTCCATGATACCCGCGTAAACCTGCTCTCCGGTGCAACTGATCGGATATCTGATGTTGACCGTGAGTCTTACGGCATTCTTGTCCAGTTCAATTACAGCAGCGTTGAATGTAAGTTTTCCAGAATCCTCGTCTTCAAAAGCGCAGCCGATCCTCTCGCCGTGCAAGTCGCTGCCGATCCTGTTGTTATAAAAATCCACGAAGTCCGCTGTTCCATCGTTGAGGAACGTGAGGTTCCCCAGAAAATCCATGAGGATCGATATGGCGTTCACTCCCTGATCAGGTTTTGCCGCGTGAGCGGACTTTCCGCGTACGCTGATTTCCAGACTTCTGCCGACGCCTTTGCAGCTGATATCCCAGCCGTTCTTCTCCGCGCAGCCGGCAACCGCTTCCCTGATAAACTCATATCCACCGCCTGCCGTATCGCTTACGACTGCCTTCGCAAAATCAGGAACTGCGTTGTGAACGGTTCCTCCGGTCAGAGAGCTGAGTTCCAGTCCTTTGCCTTTTGACTTAGGAAATTTCGCTATGATGTCGAAGGTCAGTATCCCCTTTTCTCCTCTGATGACCGGGAAATCGCCGTCCGGGGTAAACCCTGCGTCAGGGAAGTCCGGCGTCCGCTCCAGATAGTACTTCATGCCGCTCCATCCGGTCTCTTCATCGAGGCCCAAAATGAGTCGGATCGTCTTCGCTGGTTCGAATCCGCATTGCTTCAAGGCTTTCATCGCATAAAAAGACGCGATGACCGGCCCTTTGTCGTCCATGGCTCCGCGGCCATACACATAACCATCTGCGATTTCTCCCCCGTAAGGTTCGAAATCCCAGCCGTCCCCTTCGGGCACCACGTCCAAATGACCCACAACGCCGATCACACCGTCTTCCGACCCGTCGAAATCGATGTGTCCACCGTAACCGTCGGCATCAAAAATACTGAAGCCCTCCTCTTCCCCCATTTCCAGCATAAGCCGGTAAGCCTTGTCAACTTCATCGCCGAAAGGTTTCTCCCCTTCCGTCGCAACGGCAACACTCGGTATGGAGATAAGTTTGGACAGAGATGCGAGCATCTCTGTCCTGTTCTCAAGAATTTTACTATTTACTGTTTCCAGAAATTCCATGTCTGTCCTTTGCCTCTGCCGCGTGTTACTGTACGGCTTCAACACCTTTGATTTCAGGATAGCTCTCCTGAAGGATTCTCTCGACGACGCCCTTGATGGTCATCTGAGCTCCCGGACATCCTGCGCAGTGGCCCTTGAGTCTAACCTTGACGATATTGTCTTCTGTATATTCTACGAACTCAATATCTCCGCCATCTCTCTGCAGGAATGGTCTGATCTGATCCAGCGCGTTGTTGATTTTCTCTTCCATTATCTTTCTCCCTTCTTTATTTAAGAGCTTCGACCGTATAGATCGTAGCCATCTTGCCTTTTTCCCATGTGTTTATATATGCCGTCTTGATCGGGTCTCCGTTCTGATTGAAATTAATCAGTCCGGTCGCTCCTTCGAAACTATACTGGGCATCCGCCAAAATATCGTTCACTTCCTCGCTCGTCGCGTCATCCGCTGCCTTATCGATGGCGTCGACCGCCACGAAATAGGCGTCATACCCCAGGGCCATCGCTTCAGTCGGTTCGCTGTCGTTTCCGAATTCTTCAGCATAAGCCTTGAGAAAACTCTGTCTCTCCTTGGTGACAGCTTCTCCCTCGATGCCGCTGTTGTCCGCAGAGAAGAACTGTACGAAAGCCAGATTGGAAGCCTTCACATTATCGTTCAGGAGTTTGACAAACTCCTCGTTTCCCCATTCAGAATCTCCCAGGAAAGTAACTTTCAGGCCCATCTCAGCCGCCTGGTTGATGATGTTCGCTGCATCTGTATAATCGCCCGGCAGAATCACTTTATCTACCTTGGATTTTGCCAGCTTGCCGAGTAGTTCGCTGAAGTCCTTCTGACCCGTTGTGTACTCCTCATAGAATGCAATGGAATCATCGTTCTCCGTTTCCGCTTTCATACGATCCGTGAATGCAGTCGCTTCCGCCAGGGCCACGTCATTGTCCGAAGGCAAAAGCACTCCGGCGACATTTTCATTTTCTGACTCCAATATATATCTTGCGAGAAGATCCCCCTGATTGGATGTGACGTAACATACTCTGTAATAGAATCTGTTGTTCACCGTCACCAGAGGATTCGTATTGGTGATTGCTATGGCCGGAATCTTCGCTTCCTTTATGTACGGTGACGCCGCCAGCGAATATACGTTGCCGTAACTGCCCAGAATGACCATCGGTTTCTTGTCCACCAGTGTCTTGGCCGCTGTCTCTGCCGCGTCGATATCTGATTTGTCATCGGAAAACATGAGAGAGATAAGTTTTCCGTTAACGTTCGGATGCACTTTGTTCGCCAGCTGGATTCCCCTGATCTCGTCTTCGGCAGCTTTTGAATCGGCGCCGGTGACAGGCTCAAGCACGCCTATGAGTATAGTCGTGTCCTTTTCCTGCTTGTCTATGAACGCAGACTTGAAATTGTCCCACGTGGTGCATCCGGACAGAGCCGTCATGCAAACCACAAGCAGCGCTATGAAAATTGTTGTTCTGATTTTTGTTGTCATTTTTACTTTATTGCACATACATAGTTATTATACATAAAAAGTCTTAGCAGGTAAAGGACTGCTGTTCGGAGGTCCACTGCAGGACCTCCTTTTTGTATGTTATAATGGTTGCATCACGACAGACAAAGGGTGGCTTTCATGAACAGCACAAACAATAAACAACTGAAACATCTCCGTAAGGCGAAGACTCTTCTGAGTCTGATCCTTGCTTTTGCGTTGGCGTTAACAGGAACTTTTGCGCTGACAGGCTGCAGCGACAAGAAGAATCCAAGTGCCGATGTGTCGAAGGGTATCGCGGGCGTTGAGTACTACCACTACGACCCGGCGAATTTCAAAAGTATGTGCGACAAACTGGAAGACCTTGCAGCGGGAAACGATGCGGCGGCTGTAATCAACCAATACGATAAGCTGTATGAAGAATATCTGGAACTTGATACGCTGTACTCTGTCATTTACGTTATGTACTCTACGGACGTAACAAACGACTACTATTCGAAAGAACAAATCTACGCCTACGACAATCTGCAAAAGTGTAACGATAGACTTTGCGAAGTCTGCCGTAAAATCACCGAGGGCCCGTGTGCGGACAAGTTCCGGGAGCACGTCGGCAAGGGCGCCTTCGACGCCTTTGCGGGATACCGGGTTCTGTCCAAGCGGGAAAAGGATCTCATGAAGCAGGAGAAGGAACTCGTCGATGACTACTACGATGCAATCGAGAAAGCGGAGGACGCGACCTACCCTTACAAAGGCAAGGAATGGAACTTTGACATGATATCCGGAGATCAGGGGAATGAACTTGCTTATTCGGACTACAATGGCTACGTCGAGATCTATGACGGCCTGCTCAAGATGGCCAACGACAGCGCCGGCCCGATTTATCTTGATTTGGTCGACATTCGAACTGAACTGGCGAATCTGGCAGGATATGATAATTACGCAGCCTATGCGGATGAAGAGGAATACTGCAGAGATTACTCCGATGCGGACATCGAGCAGCTGCATAGTGACGTGAAGAAGGTTTCCCAGGAGTATTTTGACATCTATTATTCCAGTTATTCGGATGACGGAGGGAAAGCCCTTCCGAAGATGACGACGAAGAAGCTGCTGAAAACTCTGCAGAAATACAGCAATCTGATCGATGATATGACAGCCGAGTCCGTGCAGCAGATGCTCGATGAGAATCTGTTTACGATTGGTGATGAAAAAAACCGTCAGGACGGTGCTTTCACGACGTATATTTCCAAGACAAACTGTCCATTCATCTCTATGACGTTGGACGGGCAAAGAGACTTCATCGTACTCTCCCATGAGTTCGGTCACTTCGTTGAGTTCAACAATGAAAAGACATCGAATGTTCTGACTGACAGCGATAACCTCGATCTTGCGGAGATTGCGTCCAATGGACTGCAGGGGCTCATGACCAACTATTATGATGAAATCTACAAAGGCAGCGCGGAGAAAGCCAAGAAAGATGCCGTCGGCGAACTTCTCCAAAACGTAATCGACGGCTGCGTTGAGGATGAATTCCAACGTGGCATATATGAAAACCCCGACATGTCTTTGGATGAAATCAACAAGCTCTACTCGGAGACTTACGCGAAATACAACACCTGGGCAGAGGGCGACCCGGGTTACTCCTGGGTGTTCGTCTCACACAATTTCGAGGCCCCTATGTATTACATCAGCTATACCGTCAGCGCTTTGGCCGCACTGCAAATCTGGAATCAGAGCAGCAAGGATTTCGACGGAGCTGTGAAGACCTGGGAGAAGTTTATCAAGAAAGGAACTCATAACAAGACGTACCTTGACGTCGTCGACAAATGCGGGCTTCTGAAGTTCACCGAAAAAGGCGCCGTCAAGAAAATATGCAAGCCAGCGCTCAAGGCTATCAGCAACGGTCCGGAGCTCAATTATGACTTTGAAAATTAACATTATACGGGGTCAGAACCAGATTGGCGGCTCCATCATAGAAGTTTATACGGAACAATCGCGCATCATACTCGATGCCGGCGCGAACATGGGCGAGCGCAAACTGCGGACTTTTGTGCCGGATGTTGACGGACTCTTTGAAGGGAAACCGGCTTACGACGCTGTCTTTGTCTCCCATTACCACTCGGATCACATGGGGCTGCTGAAATATGTAGTACCCGGCATTCCAATCTATATGGGCCGCGATGCTTACAACATCGCCCGCGCCATGAGCGAATACAAAGGCAAGAAGCTCGACTTTTCGCCTACTCTGATGGACGCCGGCGTGCCGGTCACTGTCGGAGATATTACACTCACGCCTGTGCTATGCGATCATTCTGCCTATGGAACATTTATGTTCCTGATTCGCGCCTGCGGAAAGACTGTCCTCTACTCAGCCGATTTTCGCTCGACGGGACGAATGGATTTCAGCGCTCTGCTTGAAGAACTGCCGGAAGTCGACGTTCTTATTACGGAGGGAACCACCCTCTCCCGCGGTCTGGATTTTCATGAACCAAGGGAGCAGGAGCTTGAAGATTTTGCAGTAGAAACACTGGCCGGTCGCAAAGGCCCCGCCCTCGTATATCTCTCTGCGCAGAATGTGGACCGGATTGTAACAGCTTACAACGCCGCGCGCCGCAGCAGCAGACGCTTCATCATGGATGAACTGACGGCATTGATCGCTGAAACGGCCGGATTGAAGATAGACGGATCTGTGCTGCGCGCCTCCCATTCACTGGCCGATCTGGGCGAGATCGTCGCAACGAGCGTAGGTGGTGGCCTTAGCAAACACCGTAGAGCGACCGTTTTCCCAGCCGTATCCGAGCGCAAAGCCTTTGCATCCAATGATTTCATGCTCTGTTTTACGCCGCAGAGTCTGATCAACTTCCAGAAGGTGCTTCATCGCACTTCCTTTAAGGACGGAGTGCTGTTCCTCGCGCGCCGTGAAACAGAAATACTAAAACCGGCTGCCTCAGCATTCATTTCATTTATGAAATCCATTGGCGCTGAAGTGCCGGTTCTTCATACAAGCGGTCACGCGGACAGCGATACCATAGACCGCCTGATCCGCGATGTCCGTCCTTCTGTTATCATCCCTGTTCACACAGAACTGGCCGAGTGGTTCGCCCGTTACGAGGACGAATGCATCGTCATCTATGACTGTAAGGATTATGAGGTTTAAATCTCCTGTTTGAGTCTCTTGACCAAACGGTCTTTGGTGAGGTCTCCCAGTTCAATCACTTCGATATTCAATTCCGCCGCTCTCATACGCATGAGGGCGCGATTTCTATTGGCAGGAGCGGAGGTCACGATGATGGCCCGGGACCGTCTGCCTCCGAATCTGTCACGCAGAATCGCCAGCTCATTCAAGGCTTCCGTCCGGATATCGCTGGTCTTGCAGCTGATGAACACGGGCTCGATACCCTGCACTGCGACAACGTCGATTTCATTTGTAACGGCATTTCGCTGAGTTGATCCGCCTTCCCAATTCACCACCGCACTGAGTACAACATCGTCGTAGCATCCCGCTTCCAGACAGGCGCTGTAAACCTGCAGTTCCAAAACAGATCCGATATCCCGCAGCCAGAACCTAACCACTTCATCAGGGAATTCAAAACTGATCCTGTCCTGCTCGATTTGAAGATTTCTGATCAGGCCTGCACCGCTGAGTTCACGAAGCAGTTCCTCGTCCGCCGTCACTCTGCCATGATCCACCTTGACCGTCTTCTCACCTTCCGCGCTGAGCACACCGGGTTCTGATGAGGAAACCGCCTGCATGTATCCAATCTGCCTGCGCCAGATTCTGCGGTACTTGCGGAAAATCGCAAACAGCAGATCGATCTGCGGAAGCTTGTTCTTCAGTTCTTCGTTATCTTCTCTTCCCGGGAGCAATGTGCCGCCGGCCATGAGAAAACAGGACCTCGCATCCAGTGTCACATTGCACGGCAGGCTTCTGGCGAATGGCGCGTTCTGAATCTCAAAGAAAGAATTCTTACTGTGACTGTAAGTGAACACCGGCGTATCACCGCAGGCCGTTCCAGCCGCGAACAGAGAAGCGTCTGTTCCTCCTGAAATATCGATGGCGCAATCCTCATGTGTCTCGAGAATCGTCCGCAGTTGTTTCTCCACCTTAGCCGCATCCAACAGACTCACCGGCACCATCGTCAGCTTCACCTGACAGCCCCGGTATTCGAAGTACTTGCTTAGGGACTCCCGCAGTGCTTTATCCGACACCGCTTCCGGCGGACAAAGCATAATCATTTCCTCCGGTCGGAACATCTCCGTGCCGAGAACGTTTTCTAATGGTCTTTCGTCGTATAATTCAATCAGTGTTTTCATGGGTCAATTATAACATAAGAGAGGTCTGATTTCTCAGACCTCTCTGTTTCGCTTTCTTATTAAGGCCTCGGCCACCGCTTAGAAATATCTCTTCAGCAGTCCTTCGAATGCCTTGCCGTGTCTTGCTTCGTCTCTAGCCATTTCGTGAACGGTGTCGTGGATCGCGTCCAGACCCAGCTCCTTCGCTCTCTTAGCCAGAGCAGTCTTGCCTGCAGTCGCGCCGTTCTCAGCGTCAACTCTCATCTCGAGGTTCTTCTTCGTTGAGTCTGTAACGACTTCGCCGAGCAGTTCTGCGAACTTAGCAGCGTGCTCTGCCTCTTCGTAAGCAGCCTTCTCCCAGTAGAGGCCGATTTCAGGATAGCCTTCTCTGTGAGCGACTCTGGCCATAGCCAGATACATACCTACTTCTGAGCATTCGCCATTGAAGTTGTCTCTAAGACCCTGAACGATCTCTTCGTCAACGCCCTGCGCTACGCCTACTACGTGCTCAGCAGCCCATTCTCTTTCGCCTTCTTCTACTTTGTTAAACTTCTCTGCAGGAACTCCGCACTGAGGGCACTTTTCCGGTGGGGTATCGCCTTCATGGGTGTATCCGCAAATTGAACATGTCCACTTCATTTTTTTATCCTCCTGTAAATATTAATTTCCACTGTTCGTGATTATATCACATTGGTAACCCCTTTGTCCATATTATACTAATTTAGTCCAGATTAGTCAATCCTTTTTATAATTCTTTGTCAGCAAAGGAGAAAACCTCTTCAATGATGCGCATGGCCGCCCAGCTGGTAATATCGTTGACGTCGAGCGGCGGCGCAACTTCAACAATATCCATGTCGCGCACAGGCAGCTTCTTCAGAATGAACCGCACGAGATTAATCAGCTCTCTAGATGTAAGTCCGCCGGATACGGGAGTCCCTGTCCCAGGTGCAAAGGCAGGATCAAGCACATCGATATCGAGGGTGAAATAAATATGGTCGTATCCCTTGAATTTCTTTTCAATTATGGAGGCGCATTCCTTCCAACCCATCTCATCTAAGTCGCTAGCAGAGATGACTGTAATCTCAGGATTCCGTTTGATGATATTGAGTTCTTCCGGTTCAGCGGCGCGGATGCCGAGAAACAGCAGGTCCTCCGGCCCGATGATATCATCGAGAGCTCGTTTCTCCGTATTGGCATGGGACCATTTGTGACCGTCGTAACAGTCGCAGAGATCGAAGTGCGCGTCAAAGTGGATAATACCGATCTTCTTCCCTTCTCTCGCCTTTGCAAAAGCCCTGTGTAGTGGTATCGTCACGGAATGATCGCCGCCGATAAAGAGGTTGAACTTTCCGTACCGCATCATCTGCAGCGCCTCCGCCTCGACGCGAGCGAAACCCTCTTCCCAAGTTCCACTCATGTCAACATCACCGAAGTCGTGCACGACTGGCTGCGTGTCGAGGACATACCAATCATCCGTCGCACACGGCATATAGACTTCTCCAAACTCCCGAATCTTCGCAGGAGCTTCGGCCGCGCCGGCTTCCTGACTTGTTCCACCATCAAAAGGGATGCCCAAAATGAGCACCCTTGCTTTTTCCGGAGTATTCGCATTGATATCAAGCCATTTCTTCATAGGCACTCCTCGTTAAATTGAAAATCTCTCCTGATACTCTTCGAAGTATCTGGTGAAAGTTTCGTCCTTCATTTTCTTAAGACTGGACAGATACTTGTGGGTATCGAACATATCGCTTTCCATTTCGATCATGCCGACTGCGATGTTCGAACAATGGTCGGAGATACGCTCGTAGTTGGTGATGAGATCGTTGAACACGAAACCCTTCTCGAGAGCGCATTCTCCTCGCTGCAGTCTCTCGACGTGATGATTCTTCATCTCATCGCAGAGATTATCGATCAGTTCCTCCAAAGGCTCCACTCTGACCGCCAGTTCCATATCGTTATTCACAAACGCGCTCGTCGCCAGAGAAACTACTTCAGTAATAGCCTCTCTCAACACTCTCAGCTCGCGTATCGCCGCATCTGAGAACTGGATTTCCTTCTCATGTATTTCCTGTGCGCACTCCGCGATGTTCCTCGCGTGGTCAGAAATACGCTCAAAGTCCGTGATGGAATGGAGGAAGGCGTATACCTGCTCGTTCTGCTTCTTTGAAAGCTCACGAGCGGAAATCTGTACTATATATTCCCCCAGTTTGTCTTCGTAGATGTCAACTGTTTTCTCTGCTTTCCTGACTTTCTGGAATTCGTCGACCGAGTAGTTGTTGAGAAGATCAAAGGCCTCCTGAAGGCACTGCTGCGTGAGCGTTGCCATAGCGTCGATTGCCTGATGGCTCTGTTCCAAAGCCAGTGCAGGGTGTTGTATGAATCTCTCTTCCAGGTTGGCGATTGGCTCCGGAAGCTTCTCTCCCGGCGTTTCTTCCTCCGGTTTGTCTTTGACAATAGCACAGGCTATCTTCTCAAGCAACCCCACGCATGGGAAGAGAACGACTACAATTACAAATCTGAACAGGGTGTTGAGTAAGGCCATGCTCACCGCAGATAGAGTAAACGACATTAACGAAAAACTGAACACAGCGTTCAGCGCATAGAATAGGACACCGCAGATCAGCGATCCGAACACATCTATGAGCAGGTGGACAAGGGCTGTTCTCACACCGTTGATATTGGCACCGATACTGCTGATCAATACCGGAAGCGCTCCGCCCACGGCTATACCCAAAAGCATAGGAAATGCTTCTTGAAACTGCAGAACCCCCGTCATGGCCAGTGCCTGCAGAATACCAACTGCAGCCGCGGAACTCTGGATGAGGGCGGTGAAGACCATGCCAACCAGAATGCCAATCAGTGGATTTGCCATCGCCGAAAGGAAGTTCAGGAAGGAATCTGTTTCACAGAACGGTTTGACTGCGTTAGTAATTGCGGTCATACCATACATGAGAATCGCAAATCCCATGAGTATTTCGCCCACCTGGTTCTTAACCTGTGATTGTGTGAATTTCCGCAGATAGATACCTATGATTGCCACGATTCCTGTAATCGTCGCCGTCGATAAAAGGGCGACCCATCCACCTGCTCCCTGAATCGCGGAGAGGCAGACAATCCACCCTGTTATACTTGTTCCTAATATTGATCCAAGAATTATACTGACGGCCTGTCTGAACTTCATCATTCCTGAGTTCACGAAGCCGATTGTCATAATAGAAGTTGCTGATGAGGACTGGATAACCGCTGTGACTCCAACGCCGAGAAGCATTCCTTTGAACGCATTGCTCGTCAATTTATAGAGAAACAGTTCCAGTTTATCACCGGCGACTTTTTTGAGTCCGTCACCCATCAGCGTAATCCCGAAGAGGAACAGCGCAATTCCGCCGAAAAAGGCAATTATACTTACTGCTATCATCTTATTTCCTTGCCACCATCTCTATGCAGTTTATGAGCGGGCCACTTCCCACCCACTATAATATTAGTATCTTGGCTATAGTCAAGTCAATGTAAATTTCAGGTAAAATAATGTTAAAACCATAAAGAAAAGAGCCCGCTCCTGCGGACTCCTATATTTCCTTATACTTATACTTCTTTATTTAGTCTTCGCCTTCTTCGTACTGCTCCACTTGGAGTAATACGTCGCCGAACCAACAGTCTTATAGGATCTGTACTGCATGTAGTATTTCGTCTTTCGCTTCAGTTTCTTAACCGTCACTTTTGTCTTTGATATGCCCTTGACTTTGATGTACTTAGCGTTCGAGAAGTTTGACTTCGTCGATACGCGAACCTGATACCCTGTGATGGCAGGTTTATACTTTTTCTTCTGTTTTTTGCTCATGGCATTCCAGCGAACCGTCAGCTTCTTTTTGCCTCGTTTTGGGGCTTTGATCTTCTTGACGAGCGGAGGAACGATATTAAAGGAAAGAACTCTCGTACCAGTGTAACCGTTTACTCCTTCCACAGTCACCCGATAGGAGCCGACCTTCTTTCGGCCTGCAGCATATGATGCCCTGTAATAACCAGCTGACAGAGCTTTATTTGCCTTATAAACAGTAACACGCGGCGTCTTGACTTTGCCATTATAGGTGAAGGTCTTTCCCGACAAAGACGCTGCATGGGTCGACAAGTCAGTTGCCATATAACGGTATGCCGCGCCAAGATTGATCAGCCCATACCCATAATACGGATCATACCCCTTCGCTCCTTTGTCAACAGATGTTGCTTTGATTACCCGCGTGAAATCAGAATGTCTTGTCGACGGCGCCATCTGCTTGACCAAAGCCGCCATAGCTGAAACCTGCGGAGTGGAGAAAGATGTTCCGCTATCTAAACAGTACCTTCCGGTGTTTGACGCAAGCAGCAAGTCTTCTCCGTAAGCAGATACTGTAACGTATTTGTTGTAAGTCGAAAAGTATGAACGCTCCCCAGTACTATCAACGGACGCAACACTGACGACGCAATCATATGCTGCCGGATACATTACCGGATTGCCATACTCTGCATCATTACCTGCCGCCGCAACAAGAATGATTCCAGCGTTAACGGCCTCTCTGCATTTCGTTTCCAATGTAACCGAAAAGTCACCGTCAAATGACCCTCCAAAACTCATGTTAATCACGCCAACTTTTTTGTTGCTTTTTTTATTATAATTAATCACATGATTCAGCCCAGCGATAATCACGCTGATCGTTGAAGCGCCGCTGTCATTCAACGCCTTTACCGGCATTATGGTCGTGTTCGGCATGACTCCATTAAGTCCCTCATTATTGTTGTAAGAAGCTGCAATGACGCCCGTTACTTTCGTGCCGTGTCCGAATCCGTCGACTACATTGCTCGAACCGTTAAATGCATTGTAAGGAGCTGTATAGGCAACCCTTCTTAAGTCCGGATGACTGATCGTAACGCCCGAGTCAAGCACAGCAATAATTGTATTATTTCCAAACATTCCTCTGTTCCAGACATATGGGGCATTAATCAATCTCAGATACCAATCATGCTCTTCGTAGACAGGATCATCGATTTCTACTTCTGTCGCATGCACGATATAGTCCGGTTCGATGTATTCAATCATCGCAGGCTCTGCGACTTCCGCAATAGTCTCAATGGAATCGGCCGTGTAAAGTTCTTCATTGATGACTTCCTCTACCTTCTGCCCTTCACTCTCATCCAGATCATCGATGGCGCTTTCCATCTCTTTGACCTCTTTTTTCGTGACATCGTCTTCAAGCTTATATATGAATCCGTCATATTCTTTCTCGTCTACGCTATCCAGATTCACCGTGAGCGCATCGTTTAGTTCGCCCACAGCAGCCTCTGTTGATGCCACTTCTGATTCAGCAACCGGTTCTTCATCTTCTGTTCCCGGCGTCTCTTCGGCGACGGTGTCCGCATCAGTTTCCGGCGCAACACCCTCCTCTTCTGCGGCAGCTGCTTCCGCTTCAGGCGCAACCGTTTCATCCATTGTTTCAATCGCATTAGTCACAACTGAGTCGTCAGTTGTATCAGTTTCCACTGCATAGATTCCCGTCGGCATATATATCATCCCAAACACAAAAACGACTGCCGTCAGTATAGCTGTCAGTCGTTTCGCAATGTGATAATGTTTCTTTTCGACGAGTCTTCTCATTATAGTCTTTCTAAATCCCGATTCTTTCTCATTATTATCCATTCTCATTTTACATCAGAATCGGCTCTGAAATATATAGTTTTTTGATTACTTAAACAAATATTCATTACGCCTGCAGACTCCGCTGCGCTGCTTCGACGACATGCTTCATGAGCACCGCCGTAGTCACGCTGCCGACGCCTCCCGGAACCGGAGTGATCGCTGCCGCGTTCTCTTCCGCCTCCTCAAAGTTGACGTCGCCGCAGAGATTCCCTTCCTCGTCCACGTTGATTCCGACATCTATAATCGTCTGGCCGCTTCCCAGAATCTCCGACCCTATCATCTTCGCGCGTCCGAGGGCTGACACCACAACGTCCGCATTTTGTCCGGCGTCTCTGAAATCATCGATGGCCGTCCTGCTGTGGCAGACAGTAATTGTCGCATGTCGCCCCATGAGCATCATGGCAACGGGCTTGCCTATGACGAGGCTCCTGCCGAAGATTGTGACCTTGCTTCCTTTGAGTTCTACTCCGTAGTGGTCCAGAATCTCCATGACCGCTTCGGCCGTACACGGAGGATATCCGATTTCCGTATCCATGAACACTCCTGCCATGGATCCGGAAGTAATGCCGTCCATATCCTTCGCCGGCGCAAGCACTTCGCAGACCTTCTTTTCGTTGATATGCTCCGGCAGAGGTCTAAACATGAGCACCCCGTGGATGCTGCTGTCCCCATTTATTTTTTCAATCTCTTTGATGAGCGCTTTCTCCGTCATGGTCTCCGGGAAGATGAACTGTTTTACCTGCACGCCGGTCTTCTCCGCCCTTTTCAGCGCTCCTTTCTCATAGGAAAGGTCGCCCGGTTTTTCACCGAGTCTTATGATCGCCAATGTCGGTGTAACACCCTTCGCTTTCAGTTCTTCCACCGCCTGACTGTTTCTTCTTGTAATCGCCCCTGCGACGGGCGCTCCTTTAAGTTGTTCTGCCATTTCCTGTCTCCTGCTTTAACCTCTATCTTCTTAAGCGTTTTATCTTTCAAAATTCTTCAAAAAAGTCATCCTGTGTATCGGGCACGTTCCGTGCTCGCGGAGGCCTTCGTAATGGGCCGCCGTTCCGTAGCCTTTGTTCTTCTCAAAGGCATACCATGGATACTCTTCCGCGAACTGTACCATCATCCTGTCCCTTGTGACCTTGGCAACGATGGACGCCGCCGCAATGGCCAGCACCTTGGAGTCGCCCTTGATGACGGCGTGCTGCGGCTTATCCAGGCCGTCCAGATTCACAGCATCCAGAAGTACAAAATCAATGCGCGCGTCCGCAGCGCCGCCGCTCTTCACGCGCAGCTGCAGATCGCATGCAGAGATAGCATCCCGCATGGCTTTCTTCGTCGCCTGAAGAATGTTGATTTCGTCGATGACCTTATGGTCCGCCATTCCGATTCCGTAGGCCAAACATCCGTCAAGAATCTGATCGTACAGTTCTTCACGGCGTTTTTCGCTGAGTTTCTTAGAGTCGTCAACGCCCAGCACGGCAAAGTCTTCCGGCAGAACTACCGCCGCTGTTACAACCGGACCGGCCAAAGGTCCTCTGCCGACCTCATCAACCCCCGCGATGTATCGATAGCCTTGTTTGTGCAGCGTCGCTTCCGGTTCTTTCATCTCGGCGAGCCGCTGCTTTTGCTTTTCGATCCGTTCCTGCTTAGTCATCGTCTTCCTCCGGCCATTCCAGAGTGATGCGGCCGATCTTCGCCGACCGGAATTCATCGAGCAGGAGTCTTCCCATACGCTCATAATCGATTCGCTTGCCCGGCAGAATACAGCCTCGCTTCAGCGCCATCTGATGCATATTGGCAAGGGCCGCGTCGGTCTCCGTTTCGATTGGGTATCCTGTCTCCGGAGATTCTTCTCCCTCACCGAGGAGCTCCTCAATCTTGTACCGCTCGCGCAAAAGCTCAGGATACTTTTTTGTCAGCACTTTGGTCAGCTCCAGAGCCAGCGTCGGCACATCCAGGATTTCATCTTTGATGGATCCGCAGAAAGCCAGATTCATCCCCACGTTCGGGTCCTCGAACTTCGGCCAGAGAATGCCCGGCGTGTCGAGGAGCTGCATGCCGTTCTCCAAGGTCAGCCACTGCTTGCCCTTAGTGACCCCCGGACGGTCTCCCGTCTTGGCGCTCTTGTGCCCCGTCAGTCTATTGATAAGAGAGGACTTGCCGCAGTTCGGAACGCCGACGATCATGAGCCGGCACGGTTTGATCGCGCTGCTTCCGGTCCTCGCATCCGAAATCTTTTCGAGCATGGCGAAGAGCTGCCCCCGGCCTTCGCCTGTCATGGAGTTCATGACAACCGCCTGCGTACGAGCTGCCCCGGTGCTTTCTGCTGAAGTCAGTTTCTGCTTCCAAAGACGGGTGGCTTCATCGTCCGCCAGATCGCTCTTATTGATCGCGATGATCCGCGGCTTGGCGCTGACCAGTTCGTCGATGATGGGATTCCGGCTGGACACCGGAATGCGGGCGTCGATAACTTCGATAACCGCGTCGACCATTTTTAAGTTGTCCTGAATCAGTTCCCTGGTCTTCTTCATGTGGCCGGGATACCAGTTGATGTTCTGTATCATGAGCCGCTCCTTCCGCAGCAATTATATCATACAATAAAACAGGACCGATACATCGGCCCTGCTTCTTTTCTTAGTTGCCTGAAAGTCCGCTTACTTCTCCTTGCGGGATTTAATCTTAGCTGACTTACCAGTTCTCTGACGCATGTAGTGCAGTCTTGCTCTTCTGACTCTGCCGCGTCTTACTACTTCGATCTTTTCGACCAGCGGTGAGTGGATCGGGAATGTCTTCTCGACGCCAACGCCGGAAGCGATTCTTCTTACGGTGAAAGTCTCACCGATTCCGCCGCCCTGTCTCTTCAGTACGAAGCCTTCGAATATCTGAATTCTTTCTCTGTTACCTTCTTTAATTTTAACGTGTACCTTGACAGTATCTCCAACGTTAAATGCAGGGATGTCAGACTTCATATATTCATTTGTTACTGAGCTTAATACGTCCATTGCTCTTCCTCCTTCCCTTCGGCATGTTCTTGGTGCCTGTTGCAGATACTGGGTCTGCGCCGCAAACCAGAGGACCACCCGTTAAATACAAATCATACGCTTGCGTTTCCACACGCGCTTGTACATTATACATGAGGGATTTCGCAGGTGCAAGCACTTTTTTCGGCTTCGCCCACTCTACAGGAATACGTACTTGAGTATGAACAGCACCGCCAGCACATACATGATCACGGTAATCCGGTCGCGCTTGCCGCAGGCCAAGTTGATCACGACATATGAAATGACGCCAAAGGAGATGCCTTCGGAGATGCTGTAGAACAGTGGCATGGTGATGATGCATAGGTAAGCCGGAATCGTGTCGGTCATCGCCTCGGCAGAAAAACGAATCTCCTTGATTCCTTCGAACATGAGGAAGCCTACCATGATGAGCGCAGGCGCTGTCGCGAAGGATGGGATGGCCGTGAACAGCGGTGAGAACAGGCATGAGAGGAGGAACAGACACCCTGTCGTGACGGCGGTCAGTCCCGTGCGCCCTCCTACAGCGATGCCAGCCGTTGACTCAACGTAGGTTCCGGTTGTGGACGTGCCCAGAATCGCGCCGCACGTCGTGGCAATAGCGTCGGACAGCAGTGCCGGGCGAATGGCAGGAAGACGTCCGTTCTCATCGAGCATTTTTGCTTTTGCGCTGACGCCGATCAGCGTACCGATGGTGTCGAACATGTCTACAAAGAGGAATGAGAACATGACAACGATAAAGTTAAAAATACCGACTCCATGGAAGTCTGTATGGAAACACTCGCCGAAGGTGTCGCCAATCGCCGAGAAGTCAAAACTGACGATAGCTGCCGGGAACAGACTGTAGACACCTGCATCCGGATTCGGCACATAAAGACCGACCAGCTGACAAATCATACCGGCGCCCCAGGTAATGATGATACCGAACAGTATAGAGGCTTTGACTTTTTTGATGTAAAGAATCGTCGTTACACACAGACCGAAGAGGGCCAGCAGCGCACAGATGCCGTGCGTTCCGAAGTCATCACGGAAGCTCGTGATGGTGACGAGAGTGGTTGACGCATCGACGGAGAGACCTGCGTTCTGCAATCCGATGAACGCAATGAACAAGCCGATTCCTACGGAGACGCCGTTCTTCAGCGACATCGGAATGGCGTTAAAAATAGCCTCCCGCACATTGGTCAGAGACAGCAATACGAAGATCAGTCCTTCGCAGAAGACAGCCATCAGCGCCACATGCCAGGAGATGCCCATCCCCTGAACGACCGTATAGGCGAGGAAGGCGTTTAGCCCCATTCCTGCCGAAAGCGCAAACGGAAGATTCGCCATGAACCCCATGCAAAAGCATCCAATCGTCGATGCTAGACAGGTTGCGATCAGCACAGCGTGGGGATTCATGCCCGCGTCACCCAGAATGTTCGGGTTGACCGCGATGATATACGCCATGGTCATGAAGGTCGTCACGCCGGCAACGATCTCCCGCTTCACAGTCGTATTATTCTCTTTGAGTTTAAAGAGTCTGTCCATGTCCGCCTCCGTATCATATAAAGTTATTATACCATAGGTGGACTGGCCTACCGATATGTAATATAATGAAGCAACCGAATCAATAACATTACAACAGGAGGGTAAAAGAATGGCAGAGATTACATTAACTAACGACAACTTTCAGGCGGAAGTCCTCGAATCGGACATCCCTGTTCTGGTGGATTTCTGGGCGACGTGGTGCGGCCCGTGCAAGATGGTAGGGCCTATCGTGGCAGAGATTGCAGACGAATATGAAGGCAAGGTCAAAGTTGGCAAAGTCAACGTCGATGAGGAGCAGCTCCTCGCTATGCAGTACCAGGTGACCGCAATTCCGACACTGTTCGTATTCAAGAACGGACAGGTAGATGGGAAGATTGTAGGCTTCGCATCAAAAGAAGAAATCGTGAAGTTGTTCTAAACAGCAGAATTTGGACGGTAAAGAAAAAGCCGCCGGCGTTTCTCGCGCCGCGGCTTTTTTGTTTCATATTATAATTGTTACTGCTCGGCCTGAATGATGATATATCCTTCATCCATGTAGTCGATGAGTTCGTCGATGTCGGTGAGCTTGAATCGCTGATCTGTTTCAAACCACTTCCTGTCTTCCGTATCCGCCACAATCGCTCGGCCGTCCTCATCCATTCCAATCAGGAGCAGTCTCTGGCTTTCTCCTCGCCACGTTCCGCTATCTCCGTCAATGGACAGGATAACCGGCATACCGTTGGCGAGATTTCCTTTGATGTCTACATATACACTGTCCTCGTCTTTGCATTGAACGCTGATAATGCCACGCGAATCAAGCGCTTCACTCCAGTCATCAAGATCGTTCAGAGAGAGTTCCTCGATGTTGCCATCCTGATACCCAAGGCCTGAGAGCAGCGCCGCCATGATACATTCGTCGCTGGTATGTCCTGAACCATCCGCACGTGTGACTTTGTAGGTGTGAACAACACCAAAGATATCCGTCACATTCGCTTTTGCCGTCTTCTTATTGCTCTTTACCGGCAAGACGGATTTGACGCCATCAGACAGTTCATAGGTGACCGTCCCGCCTTTGGAAGATTTGATTTCCTTCGGCGCGTTGGTGACAGAGTAATCTTTCTCATAGAGATAGTTGCCGTCAAACCGGCAACGGATTCCCGGAATCCTGACATTGGAGCTATACTGCCACATGTAGTAGTCGCCTTTGTAGCCTGTCGCCGAGAGATCTATCGTATACTGGGCTATCCAGATGGCGTACTTATCTTCGAGCTTATCTGCGTCAAGATAAGTATTGAACAGTCCTCTGCTGGCGTAGAGCATCGGTTCATATCCATTGTCCGCAATGATGTCGCAGAACGTCATGCACAGCTCTGTACAGTTGTCCTTTCCGAGCTCTCTCAGTTTATACCAGTTGAGACGTCCGCCGCTGTTTGTTTCGAAGTCTAATGCAACCGGAAGAGTAATCATATCTCTGTACGGTTCGATGATCTTCATGAAGTATTCCGCTTCTCTGGTCATCTCTTTTTTGGTGAGTCCGGTCGTGAAATAGTACACGCCAACATCGAGACCGTGTTTTCTCGCCCTCTTGATGTTCTGCTTGAACCGCTCGTCCTTCTTCAGCCGGTTTGTATTCAGTTTGCTGTAGCCCGCTCTGATGATGACGCTGTCTACGCCGGCATCTTTAATTGCTTCCCAGTCGTCGTTATCCAGATCTCCGTTCCATGACGAAATGTCCAGACAGTTGTGCTGGATGAAGCCATCCTGGTACCGTTCCGGCGTCTCCGCATCTCCCACAGAAGTTCTGTAGGTTGCGAAAGAGCCTTGCGGCATCAGTGTTACCGTCAGCGCCAAAACAGTGAGAAGAGCGATGGCTGCTACTTTTGTCTTTTGCATGCCGTATTTCTCTTTCACTCACAACTCACGTGATTATACATTAGTATAACGCAGACTTGCCCCTTGCTATCCTTAAAATTCTTTAATAAAAACCTTGCTTTTCTAACGATTCTGGGTTACTATTTACGTGTGGTTATCCCCTGATAACCTCATTAATCTCTAATCCCAATACCCCTTTTAACAAAAGAAACCTTCGGGTTTCTTTTGTTTTTTTGTTCACTCTGCATTGGTTTACCATAAAATGTGATATACTCTACACGGAGGAATGTGATGAAATACACGATGATAATCAAACAATACGTCATGGCTTACAGAGCCGACGAAAATGAAATCAAACGACTCCTTCCGCCGGGATTCGAATCACTTCGTCCGGTACTGCGGATCAACGTGGAATGTTTCGATGGCGATGATGACTGGGGCTACATTGAATTCAACACGCCTGTCGCAGCGGAAGGCAAGCGCGGATGGCTCAACATCGTCTCATGGCTTGAGAAACCAGATTACATGCATCTGGAATTCACCCCGACCGGGAAGGCGGGCGGCTGCCCGCATGAGGCGGATAACGACGGCTGCTTCTACTGGGACTACAACACAGGCCATTACGGTTTTTTGGAGGCAGAAGTTATTGACGCGGAGAAGGAATGCGCGGACTGCTCTCTTGATTGGGAGTTGCCGCCGGCGAACGCTTTCTTCGACGACGATGAACGCATACGCAGTTTCATCAAACTGCCTGTAGAGGAAATCCTCGGTGCCTACGTTGTAGAATTCGACCGTGAACTTGAACAGGATGACGATGTCATCGGAGCAGAGGACGGTGCGGAACAGTAATGAAACATATCGTCGAAGAGTGGCATCAAACTATCTGCGATTCTTCCCTTTGGGAGTTTTACTTCGGCGGCATGCGCGCTGGGACGCTGGATATTGAGACGACAGGCTTGGATCCTTCGCGGAACAAGTTTGTCCTCGGCGGCGTATATGACGCTCAGTCACATGAACTCCACCAGGTGCTGGCCGAAAGCCGGGCCGAGGAGGCGGACGCCCTCGCCGAGTATATGGACGTACTTGCTGATCTGGAAGTAGTCGTTACTTATAACGGAAGACACTTCGATATCCCATTCACTGATACGCGGCTGAAGAATCATCCCGAAACGTCCTCACTTTCCTGCGGCTTTCTGTACGATCTGGATCTCTACCGGGTTCTGAGCGGCCATTCGCCGATTCGCAAACTCGTTCCAAACATGCGTCAGAAGACTGTCGAAAACTACATGGGATTGTGGGACACAAGAGCAGACGAGATCTCCGGCGCCGAGAGCGTCGAACTGTACAATCAATACGAAGCAACCGCAGATCCGAACGCGGAAGCGAAAATCCTGCTGCACAACAACGATGATGTCCGGCAACTCACACGCCTCACTAAGGCAATCACCAAGAGCGACTTTCACAAAGCCATGTTCCGAATCGGATTTCCTGTGAAATGCGGTCCGGCCTTGCTGACTGTAAACAACATCCGCATCCAGCGCGACAGACTGGAATTCAACGGCGAACAGAACAGGCTGCCGTTCCGGTATCTGGGTTTTGAGATAAACGGATGGCCCGCCACCAGCCGATTCACGGGAGAGAACTTTGAAATCTCCGTTCCCGTCATCCGTCAGCGCGGCATCACTGTTGTCGACCTGGAGGCGGCCGGACTGGTAGACAGAAACGCAGCCGGTCCATCGGGTATCCGTTTTGAAGATTATCCGGGCTGCGCCAGCGGATTCCTCATACTCGAGGATGCCAACGGAATCAGATACAGAGAGACAAACCATTTCATAAAGGAATTTACAAAAAAATTCATGGAGGAGAACATATGAAAATCGGATTTATCGGAATCGGAAATATGGGCGGCTCCATCCTCAAAGGATACGCCAAATCATCTGCCAGCGCTGGTAATGTGATTCTGGTTCATGACAGGATGACCGAGAACAATCATGCTATGGCGGAAGCCATCGCCCAGAGCGGATATACGAACAAGAGTCTCGTGGTCTGCAACGATAACAGAGAGCTTGCTGAGGAGGCAGACATCATTATCATTGGCGTGAAACCAGCCATCGTGAACAGTGTGCTTAAGGAAATTGCACCTGCCACAGATAAGATAATCGTTTCTATGGCTGCTGGCGTCAGCATCGCGAAACTGGAAGCGGGCTTGAACGAAGCAGTGCCCGGCAGCGGAAGTGCTGCCAAACTGATTCGCATCATGCCGAACACACCGGCCCGTGTGGGCGCTGCGATGACTGCCATGTGCAGAAACGGCAACGTGAGCGACGAAGAATTCGCTGCGGCAAAGACGATCTTCGATTCTGTCGGCGTAGCGGAAGGCGTTCCGGAGGACATGATTGACTGTGTCATCGGCGTGAGCGGCTCCAGTCCGGCTTACACTTACATGTACATCGAAGCGCTCGTGAAGGCAGCTGTCGCCAACGGAATGGATGCGGAACAAGCGAGAGTCTTCGCCTGCCAGGCTGTTATCGGAGCGGCGAAGATGGCCCTCGAGAGCAAAGAATCCCTCGAGCAGCTTCGCATCAACGTATGCTCGCCGGGTGGCACGACAATTGAAGCAGTGAAAAAACTGCAGACAAACGGATTTATGGATAATGTTATCGAAGCCTTCCAGGCTGCGGTAGACAGATCAAAGGAGATGACAGCGGAGTGATCTTCAAAGAAGAACTGATTGAAAGCGAAAGAATATATGAAGGCGCGATTCTGAATCTGCGTCGCGATAAGGTGACGGCCGCTTCAGGCACCGCCTACCGGGAAATCGTCGAGCACAACGGCGCTGTTGCGATCGTCGCGCTCACGAATGACAACGAAATCATCATGGAGCGTCAGTACCGCTACGCCTGCGGACGCGCCGTGCTGGAAATACCAGCCGGAAAAATCGACAAGGGTGAAACGGATCCGGTCACAGCGGCAGTCAGAGAGCTCAAGGAAGAGACTGGCCTTACAGCATCAGAGATCATTCATCTGGGCGACGTCAATCCGAGTTGCGCGTACTCAGAAGAAGTGATTCACATCTATCTGATGCGCGGACTCACCCAAGGAGAGCAGGCGCTGGATGACGACGAAGTGATTGAATTGATTAAAATGCCTTTTGAAGAGGTTTATGAGATGGGAGTGCGCGGAGAGATTGTAGATTCCAAGACTCTGGCAGCGCTCCTGATGACGAAAGGCAGGTTGTAAATGTATATTGAACAGTTTATTTCGTATTTGAAAAACGAGAAGAAAATGGCGCCGAATTCCCTCGACGCCTACGGACGGGACATCCGAGATTTCGAAAGTTTCGTTCTGTCCCGCGGCACCGACAGCGTTCTGGAAGCAACCAGTACGGACGTCGTCGCGTATCTGAATAAGTTGAAGGCGGCTGGCAGATCGCCGTCTACCGTGAACCGAAAACTGGCTTCCGTCAGGGCCTTCTACAACTATTTGCTGGATGAGAAGCTCATCACGGAAAGTCCTGCCCGTGGTATCAAAACGCCGCGGATTGAGAAAAAGGAACTTGAGTTCCTGACGATCAAGGAGATCGACCAGCTTCTGGCGAGTCCGGACGACAGCCTTAAAGGTCGCAGGGACCGGGCTATTCTGGAAGTTCTGTACGCGACCGGCATCAAAGTCAGCGAACTGATCGACGCTAATGTGGAAGACGTCAACTTCCGCATGGGATTCATCACCTGCTATGGAGAGAGCAGCAAAACCCGCATCGTTCCGATGGGAAGACCGGCCCGCGCGGCGCTGGAGGACTACGTCTATGAAGTCAGAGACCAGCTTCTGGCAGACAACAAGGAGGAAAAAGCTCTCTTCGTGAACTACTACGGCAAGCGGCTGACCCGTCAAGGACTGTGGAAAGTCCTAAAGGAGTGCGGCGAGAAATCCGGCATCAATCACAAACTCACGCCGAACATCATCCGGAACTCCTTCGCGGTTCATATGCTGCAGAACGGAGCGGATCTCAAGTCCCTCCAGGAGCTCATGGGACACGAGGATATCATGGCGACACAGGTGTATCTGGCGGCTACGAAAAACCACATCAAAGACGTCTACGACAAGGCCCATCCAAGAGCAAAATAGAGGACATGCTTTCACACTTTACAGCGGCGATAAAACGGCTCAATAGAGCGGTAAAGCGTCGCTTTTTTAATGGATTTAAAGGCCCTGAAACATTGACAATTTTATGTCATACAGTTATAATTTTGGCAGATTAGGGCGTTTGGTGGTGTATAGGACGCCTTTGTCGGAATTATCATATTACTACTTATTTGGTAAGGAGGATTTTTGTTATGGGTAGAAAAGTACCTATGTGGCAGTGCATCCTCGCAATCGTAGCCATGATCGTATTCCTGTTCTGGAACGTTATGGGCGACGAAGGCGGCGAAGCACACATCGGCCTGATCCTGGCTGCTTGCGTAGCCGGAATCATCGGCGCAGCCAACGGCTGGAAATGGAGCTACATGGAACAGGGTATCCTGGCTGCTATCAACAGATCAATGCAGGCGATGCTGATCCTGGCAGTCGTAGGTGCTATGATCGCATCATGGATGGCCGGCGGCGTTATCCCTTCAATGATGTTCTACGGCATCAAGGTTATCGCTCCTAGCGTATTCCTGTTCACAGCATGTCTGCTGTGCTCCATCGTATCACTGGCAACAGGTTCATCATGGTCAACTGCTGGTTCCATGGGTGTTGCTATCATCGGTATCGGTACTGCTTTGGGATTCCCTGCAGCTATGTCAGCTGGTGCTGTAGTATCCGGCGCATACTTCGGAGACAAGATGTCACCGCTGTCCGATACAACTAACCTGGCTCCTGCAGTAGCAGGCTCCAATCTGTTCGACCACATCAGACACATGATCTACACCGTTGCTCCGTCATGGATCATCGCTGAGATCGTATATCTGATTCTGGGATTCACTCACAGCGGCGGCAGCGCTGACGAATCAATCGTTAGCGCAATGCTGGAAGCTATCCAGGCTAACTACACTGTAAGCCTGCTGTTCCTGATTCCGCCAATCTTCGTAATCGTAGCTGTAATCGTTAAGATGCCGGCTCTGCCAGCACTGGTTGCAGGTGTACTCCTCGGTGTTCCGTTCATGGCATTCCAGGGCGTTAAGCTCGTTCCTGGCGGCGGTGAGCTGTCCAACGTTGGTTATGTACTCAACTACGGTGTTGAAGAGCTGCCGGTCGGAACTGACATGGTAGATAATCCGCTCGTAGCTGAAAAGCTCGAAGCACTGCTTACAGGCGGTGGACTCCAGTCCATGATGTGGACTATTTCCCTCATCATGCTGGCAATGTGCTTCGGTGGTATCGTAGACGTTACCGGTATCATGGGCAACCTGGCTGCAGCACTGCTGAAGCTGGCAAGAGGCACAAGAGGCGGTCTGGTAATCGTAACAGAGCTGTCATGCGTATTCGTAAACGCTATCTGCTGCGACCAGTACCTGTCAATCATTCTGCCGGGCAGAATGTACAAGGAAGCTTTCGAAGACAGAAGACTGGCTCCAAAGAACCTGTCAAGATGTCTGGAAGACTCCGGAACAATCACTTCAAACTTCTTCCCTTGGAACACTTGCGGCGCTACAATGAGATCATTCCTGGGCGTAAACAGTGCGTACATTCCATTTGCTGTACTTAACTGGATCAACCCACTCATCTCAATGTTCTACGGCGTAACAGGTCTGTTCATGCCAGAAATGACTGAGGAAGAATATCAGCACGTTCTCGAAATGAGAGAAGCTGACAGAAAGGCTGCTGAAGAAGCTGCTGAGGCATAAGCGAAAGCTAAGCCTACAAAATGGCGTAAGCCAAAACACAAAACATAAGTATACGTATACACCAGAAAGCGGCGTCCCGCGGGGCGCCGCTTTTTCATACATAGAATATGTCCGTTGAAAGCAGGTGCGTTTTATGATACCATGGTTAAGACTTGGAGGTTAAACGTATGTCATTCAGAAACAACGGCAGAAAGAGAAATCCCAGATATATTCTCAGCGCGGCATTTATGCTGCTGGTTGGTATCGTCGTAATCGTTTTGGCCCAGACTTCCGACTGGGGCTTTCATTGGAATGTGATTGGCGCCATCGTCATCTTCCTGGCGGTCATCATGTTCAAGAATGCAAACGAATTGTGACGTTGCCTATCAAAAAAGTGCTCTGCATGATCAGAGCACAATTTGTTTATCACCGTATTTTAATATCTCGTGTTTTACGCCCTTTCGATCGATTAGGTAATCGGTGTCGAAGGGGTGTTCTGTTATCATCAGAGGAATTCTGCCGCCGAAGCGGGCATCTCCCGACCTGCCGTCTGTTCGCCGCTCATGGGAAAGGTGCAACATCTTCACATCCAGTTCTTCATAAGCTTTTACTGCCTGACTGTTATAGGCGTTCAGCCCATAGTCCCCGTAGACTGTCACACCCGCGTCTTGAAACTGTTTGATCCATCCTAGATTGCCGATGAGGATGCCTGTATCACTAACTTTGCCGACGATGTCGTTAAAGTTCTCCTCGATGTATTCATCCAGTTCGCCTTTGCTGACGTTCAGGATAAACGGAAGGTCTGCATCTGCTTTCAAGTTCTCCACTCGTTGCACCGCGTCTTCATTTCCAAGTTGCTCCGTCTTTATGATTTCCTGAATTACTCCCTCCGCAAGCGGCTTGCGCACTGATGTAACTTTAGTGCGCAGAATGTCGGCCAATGCCTCCGCAGCCTGCCGCCTCATCTGGTTGATTACCGATACCGGAAGCATGATCTGAGGATCGACTTCAACTTCTATATCCGCTTCATCAGCGCGGAAACGAGTATCGCCGAGTTTCATCAGCTGACCTCTGATTTTCGATTCATCCGTCGGCTTTATACGCGCCTCCTCTGCTTCGGTATCGCCGGTAATATGAACCGTATCCTCCTGCCACCTGATTTCCAGTTCTGGTTTCTGCCAGACGTGTGCTTCAAACCGCATGCTGCTGGGGAGTCTCTTCGTCGGCCTTGAAACGGCTTCCTCACGAAGTGTCTTGTCCGTAACCTTGTAGGCTTTGTCGCCTGCCTTGACGGCTCTGTCAAAATCCCCTATGCGGAGTGTGCCGTCCGCGAGTGTCTTCGTATACGTCGCTATGCTGCTTCCTGTTTCTTCTGCCGTGCGGCGGATTTCAACGCCGTCTCCCTGGGCAACGATGTTGTCGCTCTGAAGGCGCACGTCCGCCAAAACTTTATCTCTACTGCCTTTTACCGGGCGGACTGTTGAAACGGTCCCAATATATATGCCCTGGTTCTTCGGGCTGGATCCGGATAAAATCTTCTGCCCCGGATTTCCTTCCAGATAACCGGTCGTAAAACCTCCTCGGTTGAAAACCTGCCTGAGTTTCGCCATGTCCGCAGGATCAATCATCTCCTTCCACGCGTCAGGCGTGATGATTTCCTCCGTCGCAACTTCTGCATATTGGTCCAAATACTTCCTGTACACCGCCGTGGTGACCGCTACGTATTCCGCGGATTTGAGGCGCCCCTCGATCTTAAAGGAATCGACGCCCGCTTCAATAAGCTGCGGCAAAAGCTCCAGCGTGCAGAGATCCTTCGGGCTGAGAAAATAACCTTTCCTTCTCTTATCATCCATATAAAGCAGCCTGCACGGTTGGGCGCAAAGCCCTCTGTTGCCGCTCCTGCCGCCGCCTCCGAAAGCCCTGCTCATCTGGCACTGCCCGGAGTAACACATGCAGAGCGCTCCGTGAACGAACACCTCTGTATCCATCTCCAGTTCGTGACACTTCGCAGTGAACCTGCTGATTTCCTCCAGCGAAAGTTCCCTGGCAGGAACGACTCTGCTGAAACCCAACTGCTTCACCAGGTCGAGCGCCTGCACGTTGTAGACTGTCCCCTGCGTCGACAGGTGAATCGGAAAATCCGGAAGGTATTTATGTACCAGCCGGGCGAGTCCCATGTCCTGCAGAATCAGCGCGTCAGCGCCCATTTCATACAGGCGGCAGGCATACCGGAATGCCCGCGCAAGCTCGCTGTCCTTGATGAGTGTGTTGAACGTAATGTAGACTTTGACGCCGCTCTCGTGAGCATAGTCGATGGCTTCGGCTAGCGTGTCCTCCGTGAAATTCTCCGCATTTATGCGCGCATTAAAAAGGGAGCCGCCCATATAGACGGCATCCGCTCCATTATTAATTGCTGCCTCCAGCTGCACTCTCCCTCCGACCGGCGAGAGCAGCTCCGGAATCATGGTTTTCATTTCTTCACCTTGAAGGATGACTTCAGTCCGACGATTTTGTTGAAGACTTTTTCTTCCGCATTATCTTCGTTCAGCTTGCTGTCAGCGACGTAGTAGCCTTTGCGGAAGAACTGGAAGCGCTCGCCCGGTTTCGCCTCGCCGAGCAGCGGCTCCGCATAACCCCAGGATTCAACGAGGGAATCCGGGTTCAGCTGCAGATCGCCACTTTCATCTTCCAGCATGAGATAATCGTAGTTTCTGATTTTTATCTTCACCGCAGTCTTCGCGTCGACCCAATGGATGGTGCCTTTGACTTTGCGGTTGGCGCCTTCTGTTCCACTCTTGGTGTCAGGATCGTAGGTGCAGTGCAGTTCCTTGATGGATCCGTCGTCATTCTTAATGACGTCCGTGCAGGTCAGGAAGTAAGCGCCCTTGAAACGGACTTCGTTTCCAGGGAACAGTCTGAAGTACTTCTTTACCGGCACTTCCATAAAGTCGTCGCCGTCGATCCACAGTTCATTGCTGAACGGCACTTCGCGGTCTCCCATCTCCGGTACTTCGCGATTGTTTTCAATCGGCATCATCTCTGTCTGATCCGCAGAGTAATTTGTGATCACAACCTTGATCGGATTCTCAACCACGTTCCTGTTCTGCACTTTGTTCTTCAGGTCGTCACGGACGCAGCTCTCCAGAAGAGCGACGTCAACCGTTGAGTTTGCTTTTGCAACGCCGATGCGTTCGCAGAAGTCACGAACTGCTTCCGGCGTATAGCCTCTGCGGCGGATACCTGCGATGGTCGGCATGCGGGGATCGTCCCATCCGTCGACTGTGCCGTCATCCACGAGGGCCTTCAGGTATCTCTTTGACATAATCGTATTGGTGATGTTCAGACGCGCGAACTCGATCTGCTGCGGCGGTGTCGGCCACTTGCCGACAGCCTGAAGCACCCAGTCGTAGAGCGGTCTGTGATCCTCGAACTCCAGCGTGCAGATGGAGTGTGTGATGCCTTCGATAGCGTCCTCGATCGGATGAGCGAAATCGTACATCGGGTAGATGCACCACTTGTCGCCTGTATTGTGGTGAGAAGCGTGGGCGATACGGTAGATGACCGGATCTCTCATATTGATGTTAGGGGACGCCATGTCGATCTTCGCGCGGAGCACTTTCTCGCCGTCCGCGTACTTGCCGTCGCGCATCTCCTCAAAGAGTTTCATGTTCTCTTCAACACTTCTGTTTCTGTATGGTGATTCCTTGCCCGGTTCCGTCAGCGTGCCTCGGGTGGCCCTGATCTCATCCGCGCTGTAATCGCAGACATAAGCAAGCCCCTTCTGAATGAGGGTGACGGCGCATTCGTACATCTCATCAAAGTAGTCCGATGCCCAGAGTCTGTTCTTCCATTCGAACCCCAGCCATCTGACATCTTCCTCGATGGAGTCGACGTACTCCACATCCTCCTTCACCGGATTGGTGTCGTCATATCTGAGATTGCATCCGCCGTGGTATTTCAGGGCTGTCATAAAGTTCAGGCAGATGGACTTGGCGTGACCGATATGCAGGTAACCGTTCGGTTCCGGCGGGAATCTGGTCAGGACTTTGTCCCCGTATTTACCATCCTCAAGATCCTTGTCGATAATATCGTGGATAAAATTTGTCATCTCGATAACTTCAGCCATCTTGTTACTCCTTGTCTTCCTCTATCTCTTTCATGAGCGCTGCGAATGCAGGCATTGAATTAACGATTGTATCATAGCTCACGCAGTAGGCGATTCGTACGTACCCCGGGCATGCGAAGGATTTTCCCGGCACGATCAAGATGTGGTGCTCCTTCGCCTTTGCACAGAATTCCACATCATCGTCAATTGGCGATTTGACGAACAGATAGAACGCACCTTCCGGGAAGATGCATTCGTAACCTGCATCCACCAGGCCTTCGTAGAGCGCTCTCCTGTTGCGGTCGTAAGCCTCGATGTCAACTTTGCTCTTCAGGCATCTGCCCGCCACTCTCTGAATCAGAGTCGGCGCGTTGACGAAACCCAGCACCCGGTTGGCGATGTTGGCCGCCTGAACCGCATTGTCGAAATCCGCCATCTCGCTCGGGAATACCAGATATCCGATTCTCTCTCCCGGAAGAGACAAGCTCTTGCTCCAGGAATACCCAACGACTGTGTTGTCGTAGTACTTGGTTACATACGGCACCTCGACGCCGTCATAAGCAAGCTCCCTGTAAGGCTCGTCGGATATGATGTAGATCTCCGTTCCGAACTCCTGCTGTTTTTCTTCCAGGATACGCGCCAGCTTCCGGATGGTCTCCTCGCTGTAGACGACGCCTGTCGGATTGTTCGGCGAATTGATGATGACCGCGCGCGTATTCGGCGTCATCATTTCCTCCATCGCCTTCAGGTTCGGCTGGAACGTCACCGTATCTGCCGGCACCGCGCGCAGATTCGCGCCGTGATTCTTCGCGTAGTTTCCGTATTCTACGAAATACGGTGCAAAGGCAAGAATCTCTTCGCCGGGATCCACCAGCGCCTTAATCGCTACGTTCAGCCCGCTGGCCGCGCCGACGGTCATGATGATATTTCCGGAAGAAAAGTTCGTTCCGTGCAGTTCATTGAGATGCTCCGCCACTGCCTGGCGCACGTCCTCATAACCGGAATTGCTCTTGTTGTACCCATGGACCAGCAGCGTCTCCTCTTCATCGAGGATGTCCCGGATGGCCTGATTCACCTCTTCCGGCGCAGGGACGCTCGGGTTGCCGAGGCTGAAGTCGTAGACATTTTCCGCGCCGAACTCGGCCGCCATCCTGGCGCCCTCCTCGAACATAGCCCTGATTGCGGAATTGCCTTCTACGTAAGGCATCATTGATTTTGCAGTCATGCAATTACTCCTCGTTTAGTATCTGTAGTCGAAGACCCTTGTCGTCTTCTTCTCGCTGCGCGGCAGATCGCCGATGTCGACCGCCTTCGGCGTAACGCCTACATTTATGACACTCTTGATTTTATCTTTGATTTCCTTCTCGAGATGACGGCGTTCGCCCTTCTTTGTGAGGATGGTCTCAACAAAGAGATTGATGACATCCTTGCCGTCTTCGTGGTCGATGAATATCTGGTACTCGCTGGATGCGCCGTGAATGTCCTTCAGACAGTCCTCAATTTGCCCCGGGAAGATGTTGACGCCTTTGACCTTGACCATGTCGTCGGTTCTTCCCAGAATGACGTCGATCCTCGGCAGTTTCCTGCCGCATGGACAAGGAACGTCATCCGGAATGATTCTCGTCAGGTCATGAGTTCTGTAGCGAATGAGCGGAGCGCCTTCCTTCTTCAGGGTCGTGATGACCAGCTCGCCCAGTTCGCCGTCCGGCAGAACTTCTCCGGTCTTTGGATCGATGACCTCGAAATAGAGATAGTCGTCGAAGTAGTGCATGCCTGTCTCATACTCGCAGTTGATGGCGATGCCTGGACCGTAGACTTCTGTCAGCCCATAGATATCGTAGAGCTCTACGCCCAGTTCATTGGCGATACGGGCGCGCATCTTCGGGCCCCAACGCTCTGAACCGATAACGCCCTTCTTGAGTTTAATGCTGTCCTTCACGCCGCGCTTTTCGATTTCCTCGGCCAGAAGCAGCGCATAAGATGACGTCGCGCAGAGAACAGTCGACTCCATGTCCTGCATAAACTTGATCTGCTTATCCGTATTGCCCGGGCCCATCGGAATCGTCATAGCGCCCAGTTTTTCAGCGCCCAGCTGGAAGCCGATGCCGGCGGTCCACAGTCCGTATCCCGGCGTGATGTGGATTCTGTCCTTATTCGTGATGCCGGCGATTTCATAGCAGCGCTTGAACAGCTCCGCCCAGTTTTCGACATCTTTCTTCGTATATGGGATGATGCAAGGCAGACCCGTCGTTCCGCTGGAGGAGTGGATTCTGACAATCTCCTCGTCCGGCACTGCGGCCAATCCCAACGGATACGCGTCTCGCAGGTCATCCTTTTCGGAGAACGGAAGCTTCTCAAAATCTTCCTGCGTCTTGATGTCCTCCGGGTCGATGCCCTTCAGCCGCTTGGCGTAGAAACCGCCCGCCGCCTGAACGCGACCAATCTGTCTTCTGATGTCTTTGAGTGTTGATTTCTTCATCTTCATTTGGGTTACCTCTCCGCAGCGCACTGCGCTCCCATATGCAATGCTTTCTTATTCATCTCCAGCAATGCTGGTTTCATTCTGATCTTTAAGGCTTCTTCCATATCCTCGACGCTGAGATCCATAGCGCCTGTCGCTGCCAGTGCTCCCGCCATGGCTACGTTCAGGACCTTCGGCGACCCGCAGGCCTCGATGATCTCCTCCGGATCGACTACGATGCATCTGCTGCCTTTGCTCTTCAGCCACTCCAGGCAGTCATCACCGTCATAAGCACTCTGTCCCAGAGACGCAGTTACAGGCTTCACCTGTCTGCTGCTCAAGATCATGACGCCGTCTTCTTTCAGGTATTTGATGTTCGCCGCCGCTTCGCCGGGTTCGAAGCCGATGATCACATCGGCCGTGCCGTAAGGAATCATCGGCGAGGCGATTTCCTCACCAATCCGCACATGGCTGACGACGCTTCCGCCTCTTTGGGCCATGCCGATGGTCTCCGCCGTCTTCGCGTGAAGGCCCTTGGCCATTGCGGCTGCCGCGATGATTCTCGATGCCAAAACAGTTCCCTGACCTCCGACGCCGCAGAGCAGGCAGTTCTTCACTTCACTTGTTGACATATTCTATCCTCTATCCTATCGCTTCTACCGGACAGATCTGGGCGCAAAGCCCGCAGCCTGTGCAGAGCGATTTGTCTATCAATGCTTTTCCGTCCTTCGTGATCAGCGCCGGGCAGCCGATCTCATTTACACACTGCATGCAGCCGATACACGTATCAGCGTCGACACGCTTCGGGTCATCCGGTTTCACCAGCGCGATACACGGTGATTTGAAGATAATGGCGCGCACGCCCTTCTCTTCTATTGCGTCCTGTACCGCCTTCACGGATTCCTCCAGATTCTGCGGATCAACGGTGCGTATGGATTTGACGCCGATGCCTTCCAGTACTTTGCCGATGTCCACCGGCTCGACCCGCTCGCCCATCATGGTGACGCCCATGCCCGGATGAGGCTGATGGCCGGTCATCGCGGTTGTGGAATTGTCCAGAACGCACAGAATTATGTTCGACTGATTGTATACCGCGTTGACGGTTCCCGTGATGCCGCTGGCGAAGAATGTGGAATCTCCAACAAAGGCGAAGCATACGGTGTCATCGCCAATGGCGTGATCCAGTCCCTGCGCCAAGGTGATTCCCGCGCCCATGCAAAGGCACGTGTCCACCATGTCCAGCGGCGCCGCGTTGCCCAGCGTGTAACAGCCGATGTCGCCGGAGTAGATCGCCGGCCTCTTGCCGACGGCTTTTTTGACGGCGTAGAAGGAACCTCTGTGCGGACATCCTGCGCAGAGCACCGGCGGTCTTACCGGAAGAGCCGGCGCATCATCCGCTTCACGGAACGGAATGGTTGTCTCCACTCCTGTAAGGTTCTCTATGACTTCACCGACTTCTGTCGCGCTGAGCTCACCGCCCAGCCGAACGGCGTCGGTTCTCTTTCCTTCTATAAAATGATCGATGTCCAAACTCAGACTGCCGTACTCATAGATGAGGGCGTCTTCAATGTATGGATCGAGTTCTTCAAAACAGATGACCTTGTCTACGCCGAGAAGAAATTGCCGCGCCAGATCCGCTGGAAACGGATACGGCGTTGCGATCTTCAACACGGTAAACTGCTCTTCCTGTCCGCGAATGGCCTCTTTCACATAGGCGTAGGAAATGCCTCCGCAGGCGATTCCAACAGGGCCGTTTCCTTCAATGGAGTTGCCCTCGTATTCCGAGAACTCTTCGGCCAGTGATGGTTCGCGCCCGGCCACTCTGAGCTTCGCCTCATAGGCGAGTTTCGGAAAGATGACCCAGCGCGGATCCTTCTTGAATCCTTCCGGCGCTGCCGGGCTTTTGATCTCCGGCACGTCGATATCCGCGCAGGCATGGCAGACTCTGGTTGTGGACCGGAGAATAACCGGCGTTCCGTGCGCTTCGGAAAACGCAAAGGCATCCTGCACTGCCTGGAATGCCTGTTCCGGACTGTCGCAGTCAAAGCACGGAATATGCGCGTATTTTGCAAAGTTCCTCGTGTCCTGTTCTGTCTGTGAAGAAATCGGACCAGGATCATCGCAAACGTAAACGACCATGCCGCCCTTGACCCCGATATAGTTGACACACATAACCGGATCGGAAGCTACGTTGAGTCCCATCTGCTTCATGGTGACAAGGCTGCGCGCCCCAGCGTACGCAGCGCCCGCGGCAACCTCGGCGCCGGCTTTCTCGTTAACCGACCACTCGACATAAACGCCGCCCGGATTTCTCTTTGCGATTGTTTCTAGCACTTCTGAAGACGGCGTCCCCGGATAACCGCTCACCACCTGCACTCCCGCAGCCAGCGCGCCCATGGCCACCGCTTCATTTCCCATCAGTAATTCTTTCATTCTATCCTCTTACCGCGCATGCAGACGACTGTCGGATGCACATACAAATACAGAATGTATTATAACACAAAACCGCCTGTTTCGGCGGTTCTGTTTCGGCTGTTTCTTAGCTTTTGCTTTCTTTCGCGCGGAGCATGGTGTTGAGGGTCAGCGCCTGAATGCCCGCGAAGGCGATGCCCATGAGCACGCATCGCAGACCGTAGGTGTAAAGCCCCAGCAGGAGAACGATGATATTAATCGCGTACATGGCATAGGCCACAGGAATTTTCTCGTGCCGTTTGTGTATGATAAGGGCGATGGTGTCCATGCCCACCGCTGTGGAATCATTGCTCAGGCAGAAGTAATAGCCTGCGCCCACAACGGCCGCCGCCGCAATCAGTTCCACTGCCATACCGACCGGAATCACCGGATTGTTCCCCATATGACCGATACGGACCATGGTATCGATGACATCGGCAGGCACGATCAGCGTGAAGAAGTTGAAGGCCGTCACGCCGACGACGCAGCTGTATAGGCTGGCGATGAAGATATCTCTTCCCAGAAACATGAAACACAGCAATGCCAGAAGCCCCGTCACGATGGCGACCCAGGCGTTGACCGGCAGAACTTCTGTAAACGGGAGTCTCGCCAGGATCATGCTGAAACTCGTTACGCCTCCATTGATGATGCCGTGAGGCACCGTCACCATAACGTAGGCGAAGTTGAGAATCGTGAGGCCAAGTCCGATCAGCGCGTATCTTTTGATTGTCTTTCTCTTTCCGCTCATATTACACGTACCGGCAGATGTATCCATTCATTCTCACATCCCAGCCGAATTCATTCTCCTTCATAACTTCTGTACGGAGCTGGTCCAGTTCCGCCTGCCCTAGCCGCTTCATATCGTCCAGGTTATATGCGCGCAGAGTTCTGCGCAAAAGCTGGAAGGCGCGCCGGTCCGCTTCCGGCATCTCCAGATAGCCGTCGATCGTTTCCAGCATCCGCGTGCGGTCACTGATTACGGACCCTTCCACGTCCTGCAGCAGATTGATCATATGGTCGCTGACCAGATACGTCGAAACGTCGGCGTCTGCCTGTTCAATGACTCTGCGAATCTCATGGACTTTGTCGTCGTCGCTGCAGAGTTGGAACTTCCCTTCCTGCCAGTCCTGATAGAGTTCCGTTCCGGGTTTAATAGCCGCTGTCCTCACGCGAACGAAATCCGGATTCACCGCGTTGATTACTTTCGCCGTTCCTGCGGCGTTGTCCTCTGACAAATCTTTCCCTCCGACACCGGGCATGAAATAGATGCTCAGCTCGATGCCGCCGGCCTTGATGGCCTTACCTGCGCGAATCTGCTGCTCCTGGGTTACGCCTTTGTTGATGCGCGAAAGCACGGCGTCGGAACCCGTTTCAAAGCCAGAATGGATGCGGTCCAGACCCGCTGCTTTGAGCTCCGCAAACTCCTCCGCTGAGGAGCGAGACAAATTCTCGGCCCTGCCGTAGGATGTAATTCTCTTGATCTGCGGGAAAACCTGACGGAGATAGAGAAGTACATCGGATAATCTGCCGCTGCTTAGCGCTGTGCTGTTGCCATCCTGCAGAAAGACGTTCTCCCCACCGCCGACCAGCCAGTTGGCGACCGTATACATGCACTGCTGATCATCTGCATCGGTCATATTTGAAAGCTCCGCATTGATGCCTTCCAGATCCCACGCAAAAGCACTGACGCCGGGGCGTTCATATCTTCTGACGCGCTCCGCCCAGTATGCAATGTTGTCGATATCCGCTCGTATGCTGTCCGCGCTGTAGGCTTTGAACTTGGTATGCCGGTAGAGCTGACAGAACCGGCACTTGTTCCAGGTGCACCCGTTGGTCACCTGAATCAGCAGACTGTTCGCCTCGCTTGGCGGACGAATCGGTCCGATTCGAAACGCTTTCTCACTCACAGTAAATTCTCCCTCTCACTTCTATTATAGGGCAGGGACCTCCTTCGTCAAATAAAAAGAAGGCGCCGCTTGCCGCGGCACCTTCTGTCTCTAATGCTTTCGCAGATTTATCTCTCCACGATGACGGATGTTCCCATACCGCCGCCGATGCACAGAGTTGCGAGACCGTACTTGCTGTCTCTTCTCTGCATCTCGTACAGGAGCGTGATCAGGATTCTGCAGCCGGATGCTCCGATCGGGTGTCCCAGAGCGATCGCGCCACCGTTGACGTTGGTCTTCTCAGGATCCAGTCCCAGATCCTTTCTGACTGCCAGTGACTGCGCCGCGAATGCTTCGTTTGCTTCTACCAGATCCATATCTTCAATGGTCAGGCCAGCCTTCTCCAGAGCCTTTCTGGAAGCAGGTACAGGACCTACGCCCATGATGGAAGGATCTACGCCGCCGGAAGCATATGACTTGATCGTAGCCATCGGCTTGATGCCCAGCTCGTCAGCCTTTTCCTTGCTCATGACGACTACTGCTGCGCCTGAATCGTTGATTCCGGATGCGTTCGCTGCTGTTACGACGCCGCCGTCCTTCTTGAATGCAGGCTTCAGCTTCGCAACCTTCTCCATCGTGGATCCGCGGGTGAGGTGCTCGTCCTTATCGAATACGATTGGATCTCCCTTTCTCTGCGGAATGGTTACCGGAACGATTTCCTCGTCGAATACGCCGCTGTCAACAGCCTTCTCGGCTCTCTGCTGTGAGATGACGGAGAACTCATCCAGTTCTTCTCTAGTCAGTCCCCACTGCTCAGCTACGTTTTCTGCAGTCATGCCCATGTGGTAGTTGTTGAATACATCCCACAGGCCATCGTTTACCATCATGTCCGTCATCTTAGCATCGAACATTCTGGCGCCCCATCTTGCTGCAGGCATTACATAAGGTGCTGAAGACATGTTCTCTGCACCGCCAGCAACGATGATATCAGCGTCTCCGGCTTTGATGATCTGTGCAGCCAGTTCAACTGCTCTCAGACCGGAACCGCAGACTTTATTAATCGTGAAGCAAGGAACTTCTACCGGCAGACCTGCATCAAGCATCATCTGTCTGGCAACGTTCTGTCCAAGTCCGCCCTGGAGTACGCAGCCCATGATGACTTCATCGACCTGATCCTTCTCAACGCCTGCTCTCTTCAGAGCTTCTTCAATACATACTGCGCCAAGTGTTCTGGTAGGTACGTTCTTCAGAGTTCCTCCGAACTTGCCAATAGCTGTTCTTGCAGCACCAACGATTACAACTTCTCTCATTCTTGTTTTCCTCCTTAATTAATATACTTATTCTGGGTATATCTTTTGGGTTTGTTAATATTTTAACGGCTTGTCCGATAAAATCTTGTTTACTTTTGCAGTTGCTATAATACCTGTAATTTCAAGGCCTGTCAAGGGTTTTGGCGAAAAAATGTTAAATTTTTAACAGAAACCTCGCCTGTCGCAAAGACCATATTCTAAAAATGGCCGATATACTTCTCCAGCAGCCTGCACGGACGATAGGACAGTTTCGCCTTCCGCAGGTTCGGAATGCCCATATCTTCTTCCCGGTTGATGTACTTGGCCCAGCCGGCGACGTGTTTACAAAACTCGTTGTTGATGGCCTGATACAGTCCTCTATATTCGACATTGGCCTTCTCCACGTGCTCCGTGATCATCTTTGTGCCGAGACGGCCGCCTACGGCGATGGCCTCGATTTTTCCGCCGATTCGAATGGCACCCGCTTCATAGCCGACGGCCTCCAGATTCCGGAACACGTCATCCATGGCCTCCTCTTCCATCTTGAGAAGTTCCATCTCGTGGGCCGGGATGTCTTTGCGGCGATTGAACTCGTCGATGAACTGCATGGCTTCGTCAGCCATATTAGATGTCATTTTAACATACTCGTATTCGTATGTCTTCTTAAAATAATTGAGATGGTTCTTTTTCTTGTGGTAATCCCTTCCCGCCAGTTCAATCAGGTCCTTTGTCAGGTAGATGTAATCGTAGTTCGGGCGGTCGTCCTCCCACTTCAGTTCCGGAACCGCCTCCTTGATGATCTCGAGGATGTGGAACGGAACCAGCCGGAGGCTGAAGGGATGGCCCTGGCTCTCGAAGAAGTCTCTGGCTTCGAGAATCGTGGCGCGCAGCGAGTCCTTATCGTAACCGCCGGTCTTCGTAAGAGGCGGGAACATGAACGGCAGCTCGATCCCCTGCTCCAGTTCCAGATGGCTCACGCCGCTCATACACATGTAGTCGCCGATCATCTTCCAGCTGAACTGGTTGATGTCACGCCACATATAAAGAGCGCTGTAAGAGAGCCCGGAGGTTTTGTATTCAAAACCATTCAGATACTCTTCCAGTATGTCTCTGTTTTCCAATGTAATTCTGTTATCGAATAAAAACATTACTTCACGATTTTGGAGATTTCTCTGAACTCTTCCGCCTTCGAATCCTTGAGGAGTTCGTAGAGGATCGATTCATAAGTTGTCATAATGGCTCCGGCCTTCTCCATCCTTTCCGCAGCCCACAGAAAATCGTTCTGACTTCTCGATGAGATGCAATCTACCGGTATGTACACGTTGTACCCTTCTTCCAGAAGCTGCTCCACGGTCTGCTGCACGCAGATGTGGGATTCGATTCCGCAGACGATGATGTTCTTCTTCGCCGCAATCTCAAGTTGGTTGATGAAATCCACATGGCTCATGCAGCTGAATGTGGTTTTGTCGATGGCCTCGAATTCCCCGATGGCCTCAGCCACTTCAGGAATCGTCTCTCCGATGCCTTTGGTGTACTGCTGTGTAACGATGTGCGGAATACCCAGCACGCCGAGACCCTTCGCGAGTCTGCACACCTTGTCCTGAAGTTCTTCTTTGTGATGCATGGCAGGCATCAGCTTTTCCTGAAAATCGATGAATACCGCCAATGTGTCTTCTCTGTTCAGTGTCATTTTCCTATCCTCCAGTCTGCCAGCATTCTGCCGGCTTCATATGCCGTCATATCCTTGTGCAAAGCCGATATGGACGCGTACCCGTTCTCCAGAGCGACCACGTCGTACTGGTTCTCATCACTCTCATAGAGCACCGGGTCGCCGCCGTAAATGAAAGTCGTCACTTCCCCTTCCGTCTCAACCTGCACGTCGTTAACGTATTCTCTTCTGCCCATGATCGTGTTGCTGATTCCTTTAATCTCTTCAGCCGGAAGATTCGGCGTATTGATATTGATCACGATGGAGCTGTCCCACTTGCCGCCGGTCTTGCGAATCAGGTCCACGGCCAAGTCGCAGGCGTACTCAAAGTGAGACGCGCTGTGACTCTCCACCGAAACAGCCGCTGAAGGATACCCTTGAATGGATCCCTCGAGCGCTGCGCCGACGGTCCCCGAGTACACGATGTCCGTTCCCACATTGGCTCCGTGGTTGATTCCCGCGAAGACCATGTCCACCGTGACATCTCTCAGCTTCAGCATCTTCAGACCTACCGCCACGCAGTCGGACGGCGTTCCGTCCAACGCAAAAGCTTCCGCCGCCCCATCGTACTCGACAGGCCAGACGCTGATAGGCGCATGGAGCGTGATCGCGTGACTCGCCGCGCTCCGCTGCCCGTCCGGCGCAAAAACATAAACCTCCGCGCCCGCGCGTGTGGTCAAAGCGTCCACGAGTTCCCGCAGACCGCGAGCCTCAATCCCATCATCATTCGCAACTAATATCTTCAAATTCTTCATTGTTTTGTTATCGTATCTCAAAAGCGGGCTTTCGGCAGGTATACCTGCTGTAATCCGCAGTTTACGAGGACATCAGCAGGTATATCCTACCGAAGCCTCCGCGGCTGAATCGGCTTACCAGAAGCCGCCGCCTCCGCCGCCGCCTCCGCCGCCGGAGAATCCACCGCCTCCTCCTGAGAAGCCTCCGCCGCCGGATGACCACCCGCCGCCGATGTCGCTTCCGCTGAAGGTGCTCGCCGGAAGGTGCGGCGCGACTGCCGTTGTAACTGCGCTCGTCATTCCGCCCATGGAATCGCCCATGTAGAATATCGGGAAGTACCCTCCTGTCGTGTTGTATGTGCTGTACCAGTCAGGCGTTACGACATTGATGTTCTCAAACTTCTTAATCCACTTGTCGGTCAGGCCCATGACGTAAGCGTACGGAAGCACGCTGAAGAAGTATTCCGGGTCTTCCTCTACAAGGGCTTCGATCCGATCCACTTCTGCCGTGCGGATGAACTCTCTGAATCCAAGGACCTTGCCCATGTAATCCGCCGCTGTATCGGAGATCCTTCCGCAGTACACATTGAAGAACATGCACGCCCCGAATCCGGCGAAATACAGAATTCCGACGATTGCGCTCTCAAAGGCACCGCCGATGCCGACAGCAGTAACCAGGAGCGCGGCGGCTGCCAGAACCCAGAAGATGATTCTGTATCCTTTGGAACCGGTAACCTTGCCGGACAATCTGTTCTTATAACTCTTTCTGACGCGCCCCATAAAGAACACCGCCAGGATTGCCGTCGCAAATGCGCCGAGGATAGAACCGCTCGGACGCAGCATGTACCCAAATCCCAGGACAGGAATCGTCAGCGCGAAGATATACAGGGCAATGCCGCCCAGTCTCTGCATAAGTTTGGTCGACAGCGGCACGATGTCCCCATACTCATCCTCCAGCATATTGCAGGCGGCCCGATAACTGTATGCGAAATCTTCGCTCAGGTCATCGGAGCGGACAACATCATCCTCTTCAAAGAGTCCGTTGAACAGGTGTATGGCGAATTCTTTTTCGCTGCCATCTATGTCTTTCAGTTTCGTAAAGGTAAACTTCTTTTTCTTCGTTTCCTCGATCTTCATGTAACCCTTCTGGGCAAAGTAGACGAACATGGATACCATATCCTTCTTGTCCAGAACGCCATCGATCAGAAGACCGATTTCCGCAGGTGTGACGCCTTCAGGCGGACGGAACTCAACCGTCTGCACGATCTGCTGGCGTCTCCCGAATCTCGCCCAGAGGCCGCCGAACAGCAGAGACAGAATCACCGGAATCGCTGTCGCCGCGTTCTTACCGGCCTGACCGTCTTCCTCGCCGACCCAATATCCTTCCGGGAGTCTGGTCAGAACCGTAATGCCCACGCCTTGCTCAAGGTCCTCCGCCTTGATGTGTATGGTTCTGCCATCTTTCAGCTCCCAGGAATCCAAAGTGTCGTCGTAGTCGACGCCATATTTACCGATGTAAACTGTCGTCCAGTCCTCTTTGATTTCCTTCGGCATTTGAATGGTGATCTCCGATGAACCGATGGATGTCTGCCAGTCGGTCGGAAGCACGTCGATGTACATGTAGTCCCCCGACTCATCCCGATCGTCGCGGAAAATCATGGTGTAGCCATATTTGAACTCGTGCGGTCCGAAGATGTAGCTGGACCCGGAGCCCATCTGCATCACGTAATAGCCGCTCTCTTCGTATGCTTCAATTGGGTCCGTCGAACACCATCCGCCCTGCACTTTCTCGCTGATTCCGTCGAATTCCATAGGAACATTGCGGTAGATTCCGTGCCCTTCCGTATTGAAGACGGTACCTACGGTCTCCGTGAATTCGTAGCTGTTGTTCTCATGGACTTGGACGTCCACGTTGAAGTACTCCGTGACTCTGGTCGGCACAGTCCCGTCATCGGCGAAAACGGACATCGGCACAGCCAGTGTCATCGCCATTGTCAGAACGATTCCTAGAATCAGAGCAGGAAGTCTTCTCCTGCGACCCTTCATTTTGCTTCCCTTTATATGCTCTTCTGTAAATGTAAAGTGATATTTGATTATATCACAAAACAGCCTCTATCTCTACCAGGAGCCGCCGCCCCCGCCGCCGCCGCCTCCGCCGCCGGAGAAGGAACCGCCGCCCCCGCCATCCGATGGCGAAGAGTTCATGCTGGTCGTTATGCTGCTCATCATAGAGCCCATGGAATTCAGGAACGACGTGGACGTCACAGGGTTTCCGCCTGTGCTGGCGAAACCGGAATCATACCACTCCGGAGGCTGCGTAGCCAGCGACGCGAAACGCTTTGCATATACATCTGTGACGCCTAACGCAAAGGCATAGGCCAGATTCTTGTAGAAGTACTGCGGATCCTTTTCGGCCAGCATTTCCATCTTGTCCTTTTCCGCAATTTTGAGGAAGTTCCTATATCCTCTGATCTTGCCGAGGACAGAAGCGTACCAGTCGGTCTTCCTCTCGCAGAGAGCAGACAGCAGGAACAGGACAAAGCACATGCCCAAACCGACCAGGAACGGAATGAACCGCACCCCCGGCGCAATTTCGCAGACGATGCAGGCCGCCAGACCGACGGCGATGCAGATGGCGTATCCAATAATACCCCAGTAATGTTCCCGCTCATTGATCTTCTTCGCGATGCCGCCAAACCCCACAGCGAAAGCAACGACAGCGAGGATAATAATATAGATTGGTCCGAAGATGATGGATGGACCGATGAATCCCAATCCATTCCCGCCGAGGAACGTAGCGAGTATCATCAGGATGATTCCGGCGATACCGCCGCCCTTCAGGATGCGCGCATATGTTGCTGCCTTTGGATCGTAGAGCTTGTCTCTATAGTAATTCTTGATGTCTTTTTCAATGGCGTTGACTGTCTTGTAGAATTTATTCTTGAGATCTTCTATGTCGACGGTATCTCCTGTCTCAAAGAGGCCGTCCATAAACGCGCGCTCGCCGATCACGTCATCGTCGTACTCGCGCAGCTTGATTATTTCATAGGTTGTTTTCGTCTTATTCTTTCGGAATCCGGCCGGGACTTCACGTTCCGCTATCTTAAGATACCCTCTGTCGGCCAGACTCAAGAGCGCGCTGACAACATGACTTCCCTGTACCTCGCCCTTCGCGAGAAAGCCGACTTCCGGCGCGCTCAATTTCTCAGGAGGATAGAACTCCTCCGTCTCAACAAACTGCGGATCCCTGCCGTATTTTCTCCAAAGCAGGAAGCCGACGGCTGCCAGCAGAATCATCAGTCCCGTCAGAACGAGCAACGGAATGACCGAAGTCCCTTCCTGCCGAGTATAGTAACCTTCCGGAAGAACCGCTCTGACAGTCAGTCCGCCGAGGACGTATTCCGAAGTCTCGCCTTTGATCTCCTGGTCCGAAACAACTTCAAAATCGACCATCTTATTGTCACCGGTCTTGATGCCGACCTTGCTCATATCGATGGCCTTCGGGAACTGCACGTCGAAGGAAACGTGTTTGATGGACTGCGCTTCCCAGCTCGTTCCGATCAGATTGTAGAAGAACTCGTCGCCGCCCTTGAAATGATCGCCCTGTGGATCGTAAGTGTAGGACATTTTGTAGACCGTATCCTTGTCGGCGTACACGTCCTCATCGCCGATGCGGGCGTTGAATTCATCATATTCGCTCTCGTCCTCCCACTTCTGCCCGCTGAGCATCTCGAAGCCGCGTACCTTCGCAAAGTAAGTGGATCGCTGTCCGTCCCTATCCAATGAAGTCCGCAGCGGAATCGTCCTGTAGATACCGTGGCTCCGCCAGGTGAAATGGACCTTGATCGTCTCCGTGATGTCGTAGGTGTCGTCTTCATTTACAACGACCTGTATATCGTAGTCATCAATCCAAAAATTGCTGGCTGCGCTCGCTGTCTGCGGCAGCAGGCACAGCACAAAAATAAAAACCGCTATCACCAGTTTCTTCATGGTATCGTCCTCCCGGTACTATTTTAGAGGTTTGGCGGTTTCACTGCAACAAAAGCCTTATGCAGAAATGACCGGTCCATTCACCTCCGTCAGATGCTTCCAGTACCGGACCGGCATATGATTCTTCTGGCAGCGCGGATTGGTACGCTCCTTGATGGCGATGTGGTCAAAATAGGTACGCCAAAGACTCTGGTAGGAGATCTCATTCTCCGACATCATCATGGCGGTTCCGTCCGGCAGATGAGTGCCGTCGAAGTCTGTCACGTACCAATCGTGTTCATAGGCGACGATGGCCTTCGAACGGCCGATATCGTGGATGATGAGCGGATCGTGGCTGAACCGCTCGGCGAAGTGATGTGCGACGAGGGCGATCACATCATGCTCGGGTTCGATCTTCGCGTAGAGAATCTGCGGACCGCCGCCGGCTGCTTCCATCACTTCGAAGCGCACAAACTGGAGCATGCGCTCCCGCTCGTTGCCTACCTTCCGCACGATGTCCTCAAGGGCCTGCACCTCCGGATGCGTATGCAGGGAACCGACCTGCGGTCCAACGCGGAATCCAAACAACACATAGTTGAGAATCACATTTTCCTTGCCGGTGATGCCGGAAAGAAAAGCGCGGTAGATGAGTCGCAACGAGTAACCAGAGATCTTGTTTCCAATTGCGTTGTAGACCCGATCCGCTTTCTCTTCATCCGTCTCCACTTCCATGGATCCGTGCAGGAGACTCGGCTGATACTCCCCGCGGGGATAGATTCCCGCCGCCTTGTCCGTGTAATAGTGGTGGTAGATGCAGGTCAATAATCCTTCAAATGTTCCGTCGTATAGATAATCTCTCATTTTTTATATCACGCCCGCCGCCGCAAGTTTTTCCTGCCGGGCGCCTTCCTCGAGACGTTTCCAGTCATTGTCGAACATGGACATCTGCAGTCCGCTCTCCATCTGAAGCAAGGAGTTCCGAATGGTTTCCTGTTCAAAGCTCCTGTCACCGAAATACCGACCGCAGCAGAGCACGAAGTACTTGGCCCGCTTTATGACGACGCCCATCTTCTTCAGATCATCAAAGTGTACAGCCGCGAACCGGCGCTGCCGCAGGATGCGCATTGCGGATATGTGTCCAATACCCGGAATCCGCATAAGCTGTTCGTAGGATGCTGTATTGACTTCCATTGGAAACTCATCCAGATTGCGCAGCGCCCAGGTCACCTTCGGGTCCAGATCCGGATCCAGATTCTCTCCGCCGCTTCGGAACAGTTCGCTCACTGTAAACCCATAGAAACGCAGCAGCCAGTCTGCCTGGTAGATTCGGTGCTCCCGCTTCAGCGGCGGCGCCGTAGTCTTGTCCGGCAGAATCGGCGAATCAACCACTGGAATATAGGCAGAATAATAGACTCGCTTCATCTTAAAGGTCCGATAGAGGTTCTCGCTGGTTGCCAGAATGCTTGCGTCGGTCTCGCCGCCGGCTCCGATGATCATCTGAGTGGTCTGCCCCGCCGAGGCGAAGGAGTTTTTCCCGCGTCCGCCCTTCGCCAAGGACAATGCGGATACTATGGAATCGTCCCCGCCAGAACCCGCATCCAGTCCCATCGGTCCCAAATAGTTTCCGGCGTCATTCAGATTCTGTCCCTTGAACATAGTGCCCGGGCCTTTCAGCGACTTGGTCTCAATCAGGGTGTTGGTAATCTGCCGCATAGGCGCGACGATCTGCTCGATCTTCTTCTGCGGCGCGAAGGCAGCCAGACTCTCCCGGGACGGCATTTCGATATTGACGCTGAGCCGGTCCGCCACCAGACCGATCCGATGGAGGATCTCCGGTGACACCCCCGGAATGATCTTGGCGTGAATGTATCCGGCAAAACCGTACTTGTATCGCAAAAGCTCCAGACACTGCAGAATCCTCTCCGCCGTGTGGTCAGGCGACACCTCAACCGCGGAGCTTAGGAACAGCCCCTCGATGTAATTGCGCCGATAGAACTCCACCGTCAGGCGCGCTAATTCATCCGGCTCAAAGGACGCCCTTGGGAAATCGTTGGCCCTCCTGTTCACGCAGTACTCGCAGTTGTAGACGCACTTATTGGTGAACAGAACTTTGAGCAACGAAATGCAGCGCCCATCGGCACCCCAGGAGTGGCAGATGCCGGCCATGTGGCCGTTGCCCATCCTTCCGTTGGCCGCGCGGCTGGATCCGCTGCTGGAGCAGGATACGTCATACTTGGCACTGTCAGCCAAGATTTGAAGCTTTTGCATTAAGATCTCTTCCATGGCTATATTATACCGCTTGCAGAACATCTGTTCAAGAACATATATTCTTAATAGTTGTTATTGAGCGGATCTTTACAGCCCTATATAATGGAGGCAGACAGACAGCAAAGGACGGGCAAGACAATGAAGCAAAAAAAGATATTTACCCTGCTGATACTCGTTTTAATACTGGCCTTCCTGGCCGGGTGCGGCAATCGAAACGCCTTAGATGACAGTGAAGAACTAGCTTCGAATCAGGCGTCGGCGATGATTGGAAACCTGAAGACACCTGTCACTTCCGCAAACATCACTGACTACGACTTCACGGATCAGGCGACCGCCTATCTCGAGCACATCGGCACCAGCGGAGAGTCCAGCGAGGCTTTGCGCGAGTGGATCATCGGTGAACTGAAGAGCGCCGGCTACCGTGACGAGCAAATCACCGTAGAACACTTCAATACGGATTGGGCTGCCGTCGAAGGAGACAATATCATCCTCACCGTGGAAGGCGATGACCCTTCCAAACAAATCATCGCGGGAGCCCACTATGATGGAGACGGTGTTGGAGACAACGGCTCCGGAACAGCGCTGCTCCTGGCGAACGCCGTCGGTCTGCAGAGTGTCAAACCACACTACACGGTCAAGTACATCTTTTTTGATGCAGAAGAGGAAGGATGCTTTGGCAGCCAGTACAATGCTGACCAGATGACCGAAGAAGAAATCAACTGCACGATATACATGATCAATCTAGACGCACTGGCTTTCGGAGATTACTGCAACATCTATGGCGGCGCCTTCGGTGAAGACGGCATGGCAATCGCCGTCGACCAGCTTGAGTCGCCGGAGGCGACAGAAGGTTATACTTTCGCGGCGGACACAGCGGAGCAACTAGGTTTCAAGGTGATGCGCACTGCGGATCTCGACGGGTATTATGCGAAGCACGGCACCGGCCCTGCTATTGAAGAAGACACGCTGTACACCAATCCATGGACGCCGGAGAATCCCGCGCCCGCAAACAATTCAGCGATGTCACCTGCTACAATCCCCGCCAGCGACCATGTGGAATATATGGATCTGGGCATTGAGTACATATATTTTGAAGCTACTAACTGGTTCGCCGAGAGCGGCAATGATGAAGTAGAGGGAACTTCCTTCACCGGATATATCGAGACATACGATTATGCCCTCGGTGAACACGGCATGTTCATGAACACAGAATATGACACCTGGGAGAATCTCAACGAATACTTCCCTGGCAGAGCGCAAAAGCATTATGAGCTTTACTCGCCGCTCTTATCCGCCTTGCTTCTCGTTCACGAATAGTCTCTAACCAAAGAGGAGTTCTGTGTTACAATAGCGTTATGTTTCTGGAAATTTTGCTGAAAATCTTAAGCATATTCCTGCTGGTCGGCATCGGGTACTTCGTTTACAAGATCCGGCTGGTGCCTTTTGACGCCCTGAAGACGCTGAACGCCTTCGTGCTGAACGTGGCAGTGCCGTGCCTGATTCTGCAGAGCATGCAGCGGGATGAAATCACCGACGAGGTCCGCCGTGATATTCTCTGGTCTCTGGTGGCCTTTGCCATCGTGACCTTGGTCATTGCCGCCATCGCCGTCCTCGTCATGCGCCGGATCAAGTCCGTGCCGGAGGATGACAAGGGAATCTATTCCGTGCAGCTGGCGTTTACCAACTGCGGTTTCATGGGCTATCCGCTCACGACGGTCATGTTCGGCCAGTACGGCCTGTTTCTGGCCATCATCATGAACATCGTCTTCACGACCTTCCTGTATTCCATCGGCGTCGTGATGCTTTTGCATAAAAAAGGCGAGAAGCTGTTCACCATGAAACTGATGGTCCGGATGCTGAGCGTTCCGTTCCTGGCTTCCATCGCGGGACTTCTCATTTTCATCACGGGTTTTCACTTCCCGACTTTCATCGACGACACGCTGACCCTGATGGCCGCCACCGTTTCTCCAGTGGCTATGTTCATCGTTGGCATCAACCTTTCCAACAGCAAACTCAAAGAGATCTTCACTCCGCGGAACCTGATTCTGTGCGCCGTCTCACTGATCGTCGTGCCGTTCTTTACGCTGGGTGTCGATATGCTCCTGCCGATCAGCAACTTCGCCATGGTCATTCACGTGTTCCTGATGGCGATGCCGTCGGCTGCGATTACGACGGTTCTCTGCAACCGCTATAATAAAAACGCCAAGCTCGCCGCGGAAGGAGTGGCTTCCACCACCTTCTTCTCATTGGGCACCTTGGCGCTCTGGACATTCTTCCTTACGAAGATGTTTCTTTAGTTTTCTCTGTAATTCTTTTCGATCTGCTCAGCGACCTGCTTGCGCCGGTCTGCTTCGCGTTCCAGTCTATGGCGCACCCGGAAGAAGTGCACCGTTCCTAAGATGACGATGACCGGAGAGATGGCCATCAGTCCCACGCCGATGTGGACGATGTTGGCGTTGTCGATGAATTCAAACATACCGATGCCCGCGGCAAACGTACCGATTGCTGTCCTGCAGTAGGCGAGAAAGGTCTGTGAATTTGTGAGGGCCGTACGCTCGTACGCGAGATCCGTACGCTCTGTGGCCATGCCCGTTCTGAGTTCGGACAGTTCCGTCCGCTCCCTAGCCAGGTCGTCCTGAGTCAGGACCTTCTTTTCTTCCAATCCGTCGTTCATCTTATTTCCCAGACTGCCTACGCAGTCCGCCTCCTGTTAATCAAAGAATCCCATGAACCAGTTGACCAGTTTGTGGAACCAGCCGCCTGTGTCGATTCCTTTCAGTTTCTCTTCGAGGCCTCCCCAATCGATATTCAGACCCTGCAGATTTTTAATCATGCTTTTGATCTTCTCAATCGTTGACTGGGACAGGCTGTAACCGGCTTCCTCGGCGGCCTGCTTAATCGCTTCCTCAATCTCCTGGTCGCTCATGTCCGGATTATCTGCCAGCTGTTCCTTAACGTCCGAAACGATCTCTTCTGCCGCGCCCTTGTCACCGATTTCCTCGCCGACTTCACCGGTGGTGGTCAGTTCATCCACTGCACCCTCAATGACCTCATCGTCGACGCTTTCGCCACTCATCTCCTCATAGGCTTTGATGGTTCCCACGAGAGCCGCCGTTCCTGAAATCTCGAACGGTCCGGCTACAACGACCTCAGCGCCTTCCACTCCCGCGGTCTGGAGCGCATTTCTGTACATGCCCTCCGTACAGTAACCGATGTTGTGTATCTCCACGTCAATATCGTCGCCGTCCTGTTCTCTGATCAGTACGGATGACAGGGCTTTGCTGCCGATCTGGTTCGTATCAACATAGCTGTCCAGATACTTGTGCTCTTCTTCGTTTGTTACGTATATTACAGTATAGTCGTCCGGATCATCGACGCCCAGCAGGTCCATGACCGTGTTCCTCTCCGATTCAGAAAGGTCTGCGCCCAGGGACAGATACCCTTCGCTCTCCGCCGCAAAAGCAACGGAGCTCATGCTCATGGTAAATGCCAATGCAAAAGCAAGAATCACCGCAATTGATTGCTTAGTCTTCATCCGTTTCATGTTTTACCCCTTTCTTATGCCAGTGGTGTCTATGTCTTTATGTCGCGAATTATTATATACCAGAAGTATGTGTCGATTGTGTGTTATTAACAAATATTCATTTGTGCTATACTTGCTGTATGAACAAGGAACGGTTGAGTAACAATTGCAATGCATTTCTTGATGAAGTCATGAATCTCAACGATCTGCCGGGACTGGCGATCGGCGTGTCGGTCGGCGGCGCGGATTTCATCGGCGTGCGCGGATACCGGGATTATTCAGAACGTGTACCGCTTCAGAAGGACGATGTCTTCCACTGCGCCTCTGTGTCCAAGCTGTTCACCTCATCGGCGATCATGAAGCTGGCAGAGGCCGGCGCGCTGCATCTGGAAGACCGGCTCTGTGAACTGCTGCCGGAATTACACATCGCAGATAAACGATTCGAAGACATTCGCCTTTGGAACATGCTTACCCACACGTCCGGGCTGGGCGACGTGTCAGATTACCATTGGTACGATCGGGAGACCGATGCGGATTCTCTGCGCAGATACGTATATGAATCGGAGGAAGTGCTGAATCAACCGATGCTCTGGGCGCCGCAGGAATCCCCCGCAGAGGAGAACTCACGCTTCCGCTACAGCAACATCGCCTATGAGATCCTCGGCCAGATCGTTGCCGAGTGTTCCGGGCGCATGCCGGATGCCAAAGGCTCGCTCTCTTATGAAAATTTCGTGGGCCGCTATCTTCTGATGCCGGCAGGCATGGAGGATTCCACCATGAAGACCTTTGAGCGGAATCTCAACAATGTCGCGCAGCCATACGAAAAAAAGCCCGACCGTTCCATCGGACCTGTGGAATACTATCCATACACCCGTCAGCACGCGCCGAGCTCCACATTAACTTCCACCGCAGGCGATCTGCTCCGCTGGGGGCGCGCTCATCTGACGTCGGCCCGCGGCGACGGCCCGCTTCTTAAGCCCGGAACCTACCAGACCATCTGGTGCGATTACGCCACGGTTCCGAACAACGGCGAGAAGATGGGAATCGGCTGGTTTATGCGCGAGCAGGAAGTTGCCGGCAAGTCTTATCAGCTCTATGGCCACGAGGGGACCGACGACGGATTCCGGGCGAGCTTCTGGATGTGCTCTGCGCTGGACATGGTCACGGTCGTCCTTTCCAATCTCTCCGGCGCGCCGGTTAAGAGAATCAACAAGAAACTCTTCCATGTGGTCGCGGAGAGCGAATAACACTAATGAAAAAACGCAGGTGCTAACCGCACCTGCGTTCTTTCGCTCTATTGATATGGATCTCCATGGCCCGCCCGCCTTCACGGGGGTCCTCATCCATAAAGGCTTTGAAAATCGCTCTGTGTTCTTCGAGGACCGTAGTTAAATAGTTGTCCTGTTGAACAACTTCCGGACTCTTGTACTTCAGATAACTCTGCAGAGACGTCAGGAGCTTCTGAAGCATTCTGTTCTTTGAGGCTTCATAAATGATCTGGTGGAAACCCGCATTGATGACCAGCATCTTCTCCGTGTCGCTCCGCATAGTGTAGAACTCCATGAATTCAAAGGTCTCCTCCAGCCGTTCCATCTCTTCTTCCGTGATGCGCTCGATGGCCCACTTGACCGCCTGAATCTCACAGGCTTTGCGCAAATCGAACATGTCCTCGAAATCCCGATCGGACATGCCGATGACGAAGTACCCTCTGTTGAGGATGTATTCCACAAGGCCGTCCGCCTCCAGCTGCTTCAGCGCTTCCCTGACCGGGGTCCTGCTTGCGCCGTACTTCTCGCAGAGTTTCTGCTCGATGATCTTCTCGCCCGGTCTCATCTCACCGGTGAGAATATCCTCCTGCATTCTCGCCAGAAGTCCCGTGGAAACGGGTGCCTTATTCTCTTCCGTTATCTCAGTGAACTTGTACATCTGCCTCGTGAACGTGTCCGTTTACAGCTGTCCCAGTACGAACTTTGTGAAATCGTCCGCCGTGTCGCCGCTTCCGTCACGGATGATATTGACGTTTTCCGCCGCCGCATCGAGAGCCTTCTCCAGGATGTCTGCCTTCTCGAAAGCGCCCATGTGACGCAGCATCATGACTGCTGCTCTGCAGATGCTTGCCGGATTTGCAAACTTGCCGCGGCCTTCCTTGATCATTCTCTCAGCGGAACCATGGATCGCCTCAAACATGGCGTATCTGCTTCCGATGTTGGCGCTTCCTGCTGTTCCTACGCCGCCCTGCATCTGAGCCGCTTCATCGGTGATGATGTCGCCGTAGAGGTTCGGCAGAATGAATACGTTGAAGTCCTTGTTGACCAGCTCGTTGATCAGGTTCGCGCTCATGATGTCAACATATCTGTCGTTTGTCTTGATCTCCGGATATTCCTTCGCCATCTCGTAGCAGAGTTCCAGGAATTTGCCGTCCGTCTTCTTCATGATGTTGGCCTTGGTTACGATAGTTACATTCTTGTTGCCGTTGTTCTTGGCGTGTTCGAATGCAGCTCTCGCCAGTCTCTTCGTACCTGCGGTTGTCGTAACCTTGAAGTCGATAGAGATATCATCGTTGATGTCAATGCCTCGGTTTCCCAGCGCATACTCGCCTTCTGTATTCTCTCTGAAGAACATCCAGTCGATGCCCTTCTCCGGAATAACAACCGGCCTAACGTTGGCGAACAGATCCAGCTCTTTTCTCAGCTTAACGTTTGCACTCTCTATGTTCGGGAGGTTGTCGCCTTTGCCCGGGGTCATGGTCGGGCCCTTGAGCAACAGGTCGCACTCTTTGATCTCTGCGAGCACGTCGTCAGGAACCGCCTGGAGCTTCTCTACTCTGTTCTCGATGGTAAGTCCTTTGATGGTGCGGATCTCGATCTTTCCGCTGGCGATTTCGTCAGCCAGCAGTTTGTTCAGGATCTCTCTGCAGGAATCCATAATGATCGGGCCGATACCGTCTCCATCGATGGCTCCGATGACCACCTTGTCCTTTGACGCGAAATCCGGAGCTGCCGGCGAGTTCTTCATTCTTTCAACTCTCTCGAGCTGCTCCTTAACGATTTGTTCAAAATGCTCTTGATATGACATTTTTTCCTCCTGTGTTTCCTTCATTTATGTAAATACATCTACCTGTTTATAAACAAACCATATTTTTCCCCTGCCGTCAACAGGAATACAATTTTAATTCTTAAAAGAATGGACCGGAGCCGGTATACGTCCGCCGCGCTGTATGAACTGACTGCTTGAGAATGTATTGACCTCCATGACCGGAGCCGAACCGAAGAGTCCGCCCCAGTCGACTTTATCGCCGGCCTTCATTCCATAAGCCGGAATGACTCTCACCGCTGTCGTTTTGTTGTTGATGACGCCGATTGCCGCTTCATCGGCAATCATGGCGGAGATGGTATCTTCCGGCGTATCCCCCGGTATGGCGATCATGTCGAGACCTACGGAGCAGACGCTGGTCATCGCTTCCAGTTTATCGAAGGTCAGGCAGCCCTCTTCCGCAGCCGCAATCATTCTGTTGTCCTCGCTGACAGGGATGAAGGCTCCGGAAAGTCCTCCCACATGACCGGACGCCATGATGCCGCCCTTCTTGACCGCATCCGTCAGCATTGCCAGCGCCGCCGTGCTTCCGTGGGCGCCGCACCGTTCCAGTCCCATTGTCTCCAGTATTTCAGCGACGCTGTCACCTATGGCAGGCGTCGGCGCCAGAGACAGATCCAGGATGCCAAAGGGAACGCCCAGCTTGTCAGAAACTTTCCGTCCGATCAGCTGTCCGGCCCTCGTAATCTTGAACGCGGTCTGTTTGATCTTCTCCGCGATTTCATCCACCGACGCACCCTCCATATCGCGCAGCGCTTCCCTGACTACCCCGGGGCCGCTGACGCCGACATTGATTACGTTCTCTGCTTCGCCGACGCCGTGGAACGCCCCCGCCATAAACGGATTGTCTTCCACAGCATTTGCAAAAGCAACAAACTTGGCGCATCCGAAACTGTTGTTCTCCCGTGTGAGGTAAGCCGTTTTTTTGATCAGGGGTCCCATCTTCTTCACGGCGTCCATATTGATGCCGGATTTTGTGGAGCCCAGGTTGATGCTGCTGCACATGGCGTCTGTTTCCGCGAGAGCGTACGGCACAGCCTCGATAAAACTCTCATCGCTTGCCGTGCAGCCTTTGTGAACCAGTGCGGAAAAGCCGCCGATAATATCCACGCCCACTGCCTTTGCGGCATTGTCCAGAGCCTTCGCGTAGAGGAGCCATTCCTCGGTGCTGCCAGCGTTGGTCAAAGCGATAGGCGTTACGGATATGCGTTTGTTGACGATGTTGATACCATAATCGTCACCTACTTCATCAGCCGTTTCCACAAGCTTTTCGGCGAGTCTGGTGATTTTATCATAGACTCTTGCCGCGGCTTCTTTATGATCTCTCCCGAAGCAGTCCAGCAGGGAGATGCCCATGGTCGTCGTCCGGATATCCAGATTTTCCTTTTCGATCATATGGATCGTTTCAAGAACATCTTTATATATAGTCATCTCAGTCTCCAGTGATTCTTTCTTTAAATCTGATGCATGGTGTCGAAAATCTCTTCCTTCTGCACGTGAATCGAAAGGCCTTCTCGTTCGGCCATCTCATGCAGCGCGACATCGACTTCGTGGAAGCTTGCCTTTGCTTCATCAATCTTCACGACCATAATCATGGTGAAGTACTCCTGCAGAATAGTCTGAGTGACGTCTTCAATGTTGACGTGTTTGTCGTTGAGAATGCCGGAAACTTTGTACATGATTCCGACCTGATCTTTGCCGACTACTGTGATTATTGCTTTCATTACAACTCCCTCTTCAGAAAATCTTTGATGCTGACTGTTTTATGGACCAGCGCCCAGAACACTTTGATGATCGCGCCCATAACCAGCAGCCCCATGGCAATGGCGCCTGCCATCATAAGCGTCTCGATGCCGATGTGTGCCATGTCTTCAATGTCGCTCCTGAGCAGCGCCTCCATGGTATAGAAAATCTTGGCTCCCGGTACAAGGCACAGGATTCCCGGAATGACGAATATGGTCATGGCCTCCTTGAAGATGCGTGCGGCAATCCAGCTGCATAATCCGACCATACAGGCTCCGAAGAAGCAGCCCATCACCGGCGACCCAAAGTTGTAATCCGTAATGAGATAGGTAATCCATCCCAGACCGCCTACGACAATGCAGGCTGGAATGTGCCGGATCGGCACTCTGAATATAATGGCGAACCCTAGTGTGGCAAACAACGCCAGCAGGAATTGTGTGAACAGATGCATCATAACGCAATCCCTCCTAACATATACCAGAGTTTGATGATAACGCCCGCGCCCGCCGCCAGCGAAACGCTGATGATGCAGGCTTCCGTCAGACGCGCCACGCCTGAGAGCATATTGCCGGACAGGAAGTCGCGGATGGAATTGGTAATCGGGATTCCGGGAACGAAGAGCATGATGCAGCCGGAGATGACCGGCGCGTAGCTGACTCCGTCGATAGATGCCGCCGCCAGCAGCGAGCAGAAGGCCGCGAAAGCGCAGCACACGAATCCTCGTATGAAGAAATTGATTTCATATTTCTCAAGGAAGCGGGAGATGATGTAGCACATGAGCCCTACAATCACCGCCACGCAGAAATCCATTGCTCCGCCGCCGAATATTACGCTGAAGCATGACGCGACCATTGCGGCGGCCAGCGCCCGGATCCAGAAAGGGTAAGGCCTGCTGTTTTCGATATCGTTCAGAATCTCATTTCCCTCTTCCACTGTCATATCCGTCGTGGTAAAGGATCTGGAAAACTGGTTGACGCGCGAGATTTTGGTGAGGTCCGTTTCACTGCTCTTGATGCGCTTGATGTAGGATACTGTATTGCTTGCTTCCTCATTGTCTGTAGACACGAAAATGCCCGTCGGCGTCGCGAAGACGTTGACGTCATCAATGCCGCAGCTTTTGCAGATGCGCTCGATTGTATCCTCGACGCGGTAGATTTCCGCGCCGCTCGTCATCATGATATTGCCGGCTCTCATGGCGAGCAGCAATATGTCTTTCTGTTTCTTCTTTTCCATGTTTGGTATATTATCACACTTTGTACAAAGATGCGTATTGTCCGCCAATCTTCATCAAATCTTCATGTGTGCCCTCTTCTTTGATCTCTCCGTCATCGATAAGAATGATCCTGTCGGCGCTCTTAATCGTGGACAGGCGGTGGGCGATGATGATGGTCGTTCTTCCTTCCGCCAGTTTATCGAAAGCCCCCTGGATGCGCGCTTCCGTAATCGTATCCAGCGCCGAAGTCGCCTCATCCAGGATGAGAATCGGCGGGTTCTTCAGGAAGATGCGGGCGATGGAAACCCTCTGTTTCTGGCCGCCCGAGAGTAATACTCCCCGTTCACCCGTGTATGATGTAAAACCATCCGGCATGGCCATGACGTCCTCATAGATTTCCGCTTTCTTCGCGGCTTCGATGACTTCCTCGTCGGTGGCGTCCGGTCGTCCGTACCGAATGTTCTCCGCAATCGTGTCAGGGAACAGATAAACATCCTGCTGTACGATGCCGATACTCTTCCTCAGCGTGCGTTTCTCTATTTCACGGATGTCGGTGCCGCCGATTCGGATGGCGCCCTCGTCCACATCGTAGAACCTCGGTATCAGCTGGCAGAGCGTGGTCTTGCCGCCGCCGGACGGTCCGACGATGGCGACGGTCTCGCCTTCCTCCACATGAAGGCTGACGCCGTTGATGACATCTGTATTCTTCTCCTGATAGGCAAAGGAAACGTTGTCGATATCGATATCATAGGCCGTAATCGGTTTACCTTCTCCCGGCGCCACATCCTCCTCCGGACTGAGGCGCATAATCTCTACGAACCTGGTCAGACCGGCCCATCCGTTCATGAAGGTCTCCATGAATCCGGCCAGTTTTCTGATTGGCGTGATGAAGGTCGCGATATAAAGGTAGAAGGTAATCAGGTCCGCGTAGTTCATCTCGTTGCGCATGATGATCCAGCCGCCCACCGCCATGATGACGACCGGCATGATGCTCATGAAAAACTCAAGAGATGAAGCGAATAATCCAAAAGCTTTATAGTTGTCGCACTTGGCAGTTCTGAACTCATCGTTCGCTGCTGCGAACTTGGCGTAGTCCGTTTCCTCGTTGGCGAAGGCCTTGCTGGTACGCACGCCCGACAATCCCGACTCGACTTCCCCGTTTATCTCAGCCAGTTTCTCCTTCACCTTTCTGGATGTCCGGATCATCCTGCGCCGGTTCAGCATGACGACCGTCAAAGCGATCGGCAGCAGAATCAGAATGACTAAAGCCAGCTTCCACTGGATCGTAAACATGATGATCACAGCTCCAACGATGGTGATGCTCGCGATGAACAGATCCTCCGGTCCGTGGTGGGCCATCTCCGTCACCTCGAAGAGGTCGCCTGTCATTCTGGAGAGCAGCTGCCCGGTCCTGTTCTTGTTAAAGAAATTGAAATCCAGGCTCTGCATGTGAGCGAACAAGTCGTCACGGAGATCCGCTTCAACACGTACGCCGAACATGTGCCCCCAATAGGTGATGATGTAGTGCATGATCGCCTTCAGCAGGAACGCGATGCCGACGATGATCATCACGTGGAAGAAAGCCGCAAAGGCCTTCTCCGGCAGCATGTGGTACATGGCGTGTCTGGCCACCAGCGGGAAGATGAGGTCCACGGCCGACGCGATGAGCGCGCAGGTCAGGTCCAGCACAAAAAGCCCCATGTGGGGTTTGAAATATTCGAGAAATATCCTCAACGTCGGTTTGCTGAAATCTTTCGTCTTTCCATTGCCGTTTCTCATGCCTTGATTCTAACACAAACCCTGTCCTGTGTCCTTGTTAAACATCGCAAAAACAGTTATAATTACTGTGAGTTTTTGCTGTCGCGCGACTCGCGGCAGACTGGCGAAAGGGGAATCTTTCTTTATGGTAAGCATGGGCGCGCTGGATGTCATTCTGGCGCTGGCGAAAGTATTCATCATGATCCTTCCGGGCTACATCATCATGAAGCTCGGAATCATCAACACGAATCACACACAGGGGGTCTCGAACATCATCACCTACGTGACCTACCCTTGTCTTGTCATCGCCGCCATGCAGATGGAATTTTCCATGGAAAAGCTGGAGAACTGCGGTTACGTCGTGCTGATTTTCATCGGCGTTGTTATCATCGCCATGATCATCTCCAGGATTCTCACTTCCATCATCAAGCTCCCGGCTTCCCAGAGCGGCATCATGGCCTTCATGATGGTCTTCGGGAACACGGGATTTCTGGGGCTTCCGGTGCTCAACGGACTCTTCGGCCAGGAAGGCGTCTTCTACGGCGCCATCTGCGACTCGTCCTTTGACGTGCTCATGTTCACCATCGGCGTTACGCTGATTCGTCAGGCCGCCAAAGGCGAAGAGAAGATGAGTTTCAAGGAGACCATCAGCGGTCTGATCAATCCTTGTTTCATCGGCGTGCTCATCGGACTTCTGTTTTACGTTTGCCGCATCACACTCCCGCCGATCCTCGGCGGTCCGGTGGAAGCCATCGGCAACGCAACAAGCCCTCTCGCGATGATGGTAGTCGGCGCTCATCTGGCGCGCATCAGTTTCAAGGACATGTTCCGAAGCAAGCCGTCCTATCTGGTCTGCCTGCTGAAGCTCCTGGTGGCTCCTGCCGTTGCGCTCCTTCTCGTCAAGCTGATCATCGGCGGCGGGACATTGTTTGGAACGGTCATCATCATGGAAGCGGCTATGCCTTGCGCGATGCTTTCCGTCATACTCAGCGAAAGATATCATGCGGACGTTGAATTTGCCACAAAGGGCGTTATGCTGACGACGATACTCTGTCTCATCACCATCCCGATTGTGGCGATCACACTGCAGCATATATAAATTGATCCAGGACATCTTATAATAGGTCAACAATGGAAAATGGATACGAAGGGATAATGGAATATGTGACCCTGTACTTCACAACAGGGGTCAGATGGGTATGCATGGGATTGGCTATCCTGATTTTGCTGCACCAAATTTTTGCCCTGCTCAGAATGCGCAATCCGTCTGAAATCTGGGCTTATTTGCAGTGTCCGGATGGCAGTTCCGTTCCCCTGACTCATTGGGAGAACCTTATGGGCCGCGCCCGCGGATGCGATATCATCCTGAATCTCGGCGGCGTCTCCAGAAGCCACGGCACCCTCGTGCGTGATTCCGAGGGCGTCTGGGAATACAGAGATCTCAATTCCAAAAACGGTTCTTATATTAACGGCAGGAAAGTGACAGAGCCTGCTGTTCTTCGGGCCGGCGATACTCTGACCGTCGGCGGCGGGGATTTTCAGCTCTATCCTCTCAGCGCCCGGGAGCGTCTTGAGAACATCGAGAAGAGAAAGCGCTACACCAAGCGTACGTCTCCGTGGCTGTCTATGCTGGCAATCACGGTCTTCCAGCTTCTGACGGTGATTCAGTTCCATATTTCCCTCGGTGAGGATTATCCGGCCCAACTCACAGCCGCATTCGCAATCCTCTGCATCATCATGTGGGCGTATGTCATATTCCTCCGCATGTTAAGGAGGACCGGTTTCGAGGTGGAGCTCATCGCTTTCTTCCTGTCGACCCTGAGCCTTTCGCTGACGGCTTCCGCTTATCCGTACGCCGTCCTCAAGCAGTCCATCTGTGTTGTGCTTGGCGTATTCCTGTTCTTCGCCATGTGCTGGCTTTTGCGTGACCTGAACAAAGCCAAGAAGCTCATTCCGATTTTCCTCGGGCTCAGCGTAATCCTGCTCATTATCAACCTGGCCTTCGGAACAGTCGCCTTCGGATCCCAGAACTGGATCAGCATCGGCGGGCTGACCTTCCAGCCATCTGAAATAGTAAAAATTGTGTTTATCTTCGTCGGCGCAGCGTCTCTCAACGAGCTGCAGCAGCGGCGGAACCTCCTGATCTTCATGGGATTCAGTGTGTTCTGTCTGGGCTGTCTGGCCATAATGGGAGACTTCGGAACCGCCATCATTTTCTTCGCGACGTACCTGGTCATCTCATTCCTGCGAAGCGGCGACTTCACCAAGCTGTTCCTCGTCATCGGCGCGGCCGGACTGATGGGACTGATGGTCCTGCGGTTTAAGCCGTACATCGCTGACCGGTTCGCTGTATGGCATCACGTATGGGAGGACCCGACGGATGCCGGTTTCCAGCAGGTTCAGACTATGACCTCCATCGCCAGCGGCGGTATTCCGGGTCTTGGCGCGGGAGAAGGAAACCTGAGCGACGTAGCTGCTGCCAGCACCGATCTGGTGTTCGGTATGCTGGCTGAAGAATGGGGGCTGGTCATTGCGGTGCTCTCGGTGCTCTGCATCATCACCCTGGCCGTATTTGCCTACCGGTCGATCATCGCAGGCCGTTCTACCTACTACTGCATTGCAGCCTGCGCGGCGACTTCCATGTTTATGTTCCAGGCCATACTGAACGTCTTCGGTTCCGTAGACCTGCTGCCGCTGACAGGCGT
>SVCX01000048.1 GCA_015058145.1 Clostridiales bacterium
GGATTCTACGCGAAACTGTACAACAGTCAGTTCGTTAACTAACGCAAAAAAACACAAAGCTGACACATTATTTGACGGTGTTTTGTGATATAATCAATCAGATAGAATCAGAGAGACGGCAGTCTCATGAAAGGATATGAAATGAATAATAAAAAAACACCTGTAAGTTCAGTAATTTTCTATATAATAGGCATCATTCTTCTCATCGTCGCACTGTTCATGCTGTGGACAGCGGTGAACTATACGAAGGCTTATCTCCAGTCCTACAATGCGTCCTTCTCGGATATGTGGTCGAACAGCGTGCAGTACATCATCGCCCAGTTCGTGCCATACCTCGGCATGGGCGTTATCTGTCTTGGCCTTGGCAGAGCGATTTCCGGTTCCGCAGCCGCGAAAGCGGCAAAAGCTTCGGAGCCTGTGAAAGCTGCCGCAGAGGATTTGCCGCCTGCAGAGACGAAAGAGGAAGAAGCTGCTGCAGAGCAGCCTGCTGAAAGCAGGGTTGCGGCGGATCAGGTGGAAGAGCTGATCAGAAGAATCGATACAAACAGAGAAGTGCTCAGCATCAAGATCGAGGAAAAGGAGAAGAGAGACTCCTACAGAATCAAGGAGCTTGAGAAGAAAGTGGAAGACTTCCTGTCCGATGTCGCATACATCAACGAACCGCTCGAGAAGCTGGTATACAAACAGGCGGGCGTCCTGGAAGAGGAAGAACCGGCGGCGGAAGCAGAAGCAAAGGCAGCAGGCCCAGTACCGCAGATTTTCCGCGTAGCGAGAAACATGACTGCGCCGGCATGTCCGGCTGTTGAAGAAGCGGAAGCAGAAGCAAAGGCAGCAGGCCCGGTACCGCAGATATTCCGCGTAGCGAGAAACATGACTGCGCCGGCATGTCCGGCCGTTGAAGCAGCGGAAGCAGAAGTGAAGGAAGCAGGTCCGGTACCGCAGATTTTCCGCGTAGCGAGAAATATGACTGCGCCGGCATGTCCGAGATAGAAGACCAGAAACAAAGCAGCAAGGAAGGAATATGAAGAGATATAAATCATCGCGCATGATAAGAATGGAACACCTCAATCACCACGGAAATCTGTACGCCGGACAGGGTATAGAGTGGATGATTGAAAATTCTTTCATCGTTGTGAACTGTGAATACGGCGACCCGCAGGGTCTGCTCTATAAGAACACGCACAAGTTCGATTTCTACAAGTCCGTCAATCCGGGCGATATCGTCTATTACGAAGGACTGATCGTCAGAACAGGACGGACCAGCATCACCATCCGTGTCGGACTGTATGATGAGAAGACAGGGGCGCTTCACGCGGAGGGATTCACCACCTTTGTCTCCGTTGATCCGGAGACAGGCAGTCCCGTTCCTCATGGAATTGTTCTCGATGAACCGGCGGACGAAGAAGAAGTCAGCTGGAGGGAAGAAGCGGATAGCTTTTTCAAAAAGAAATAGTAAAACAAAAGCCGGAATTTCATATCCCGGCTTTTTTAGAGGGCCTCATTGTGGTATAATATTCGATTGAGAATAGCCCTCAAAATAAGGAGTTTTTAATGTTTGACAAACTTGATTTTATAACTGAAAAATACGACGAACTGTCCCGTAAAGTCTCAGATCCTGATGTGATCAACAACCAGCCGGTATGGCAGAAGTACATCAAGGAGATGGGTGAAATCGAGCCGATCGTCAAGAAATACACCGAGTACAAGAAGGCCAAGGAAGATCTGACGGAAGCCAAGGAAATGCTTGAAGACGGCGACGAAGAGATGAGAGAACTTGCCAAGATGGAAATCGGCGATCTCGAAGAGACGATTGCGTCGGCGGAAGATGAGCTGAAGGTCCTGCTTCTTCCGAAGGATCCGAACGACGAGAAGAACGTCATCCTCGAGATCAGAGCCGGCACTGGCGGCGAGGAAGCGGCCCTCTTCGGCGCGGACCTTCTCCGGATGTACACCAGATATGCGGAGCGCAATCGCTGGAAGACAGAACTCATGGATCTCAGCGAGACCGGCATGGGCGGCGTCAAGGAAGCGGTCATGCTCATTAAGGGTAAGGGCGCCTATTCGAGACTGAAATTCGAGAGCGGCGCGCACAGGGTGCAGCGTGTTCCGGAGACGGAATCCAGCGGCAGAGTGCACACCTCCGCGGCTACGGTAGCAGTGCTCCCGGAAGTAGACGATGTGGAAGTCGACCTGGATCCGAATGACGTCAGAGTCGACGTGTACAGAGCGTCAGGAAACGGCGGTCAGTGCGTCAACACCACGGACTCAGCAGTTAGACTGACCCACGAACCGACCGGGCTGGTCGTCACTTGTCAGGATGAGAAGTCCCAGATCAAGAACAAGGACAAAGCGTTCAAAGTCCTCAAAGCTCGGCTCTATGACCTGGAGATGCAGAAGCAGCAGGACGAGATTGCGGGGCAGAGAAAGAGTCAGGTCGGCTCCGGCGACAGAAGCGAGAGAATCAGAACCTATAACTTCCCGCAGGGCAGAGTGTCGGATCACAGAATCGGACTCACCCTCTATAAATTGGACACCTTCCTGGACGGTGATCTGGATGAGATCATAGACGGCCTCATTACGGATGATCAGGCCAGAAAGATGGCGGAGTTTTAACACAAAGCATGACGGAAAAGAAAAACACATTACTATTAAAACCGACAAAAGAAGATATTCAGACAGCGGCGAAGATCATCCGGCAGGGTGGCCTGGTCGCCTTCCCGACGGAGACCGTCTACGGCCTCGGCGCAGACGCCATGAATGCGGACGCGGTGGGAAGAATCTACGAAGCGAAAGGGCGGCCGAGCGACAACCCGATGATTGTGCACATTTCCAGAGCCAGCGATATCGGTCAGCTGACGCCGATGCTTTCTCCGCAGATCGTGGAGATTATCGACAACTTCTGGCCGGGACCTTTGACCATCGTGGTCAAGAAGAAGCCTTCGGTTCCTGACAGAACAACAGGCGGACTGGATACTGTTGCGGTGCGGCTTCCTGACAGCCCGGTGGCGCGGGAACTCATCAGCACAGCGTGCTGTCCGATTGCAGCACCGAGCGCCAACCTGTCCGGCGGACCAAGCCCGACGAGAGCGAAAGATGTTATCGCAGACATGATGGGCAGAGTGGATGCCATCATCGAGGGCGATGACTGCAGAGTGGGAATCGAATCGACGGTGCTCGATCTGACCAGCGATGAACCGACGATCCTTCGACCGGGTATCATCACGGCAGAAGCGATTGAAGCGGCCCTCGGGAGAGAAGTGAAATACGATCAGTCCCTGACTGATGCGGCGAAGCACGTGCAATTGGATCCGGCCCAGGGAGTGAGTGAAGCGGACTTCCAGCCGAAGTCCCCGGGCATGAAATACAAGCACTATGCGCCGAAGGCGGAAATGCTCATCGTCGAAGGAGAACGCGGCAAAGTCAAAGAAGAGATTGCCAGATTGAAGAAACTGAACGAGGGAATCGGCAACAGTGTGGGAGTCATCCTCTTTGAGGAAAAGGCATTTCTGGAAGCAGCTCACGATTTCTTCGCGAAGCTGAGAGATCTGGATAACGAGGGTGTCGACATGATCATCGCCGGCGCGCTCAGCGACAGTGACGGCGTCGGATTCGCCGTCATGAACAGAATGCTCAAGTCGGCGGGATACAATATCGTCAAAGTGTAATATTACAGGAATAATTCGGAGGGAAACATGCTGATAGCAGTTGCGAGCGATCACGGCGGATTCGCCCTGAAAGAAACCATCAAAGAATACCTTAGACAGCGCGGAGAGAAGATCGTAGATCTGGGAACGACCAGTGAGGAATCCGTGGATTATCCAATCTATGGCAAAGCTTGTGCCGAAGCCGTCGCCTCAGGCAAGGCGGACTGCGGCATCGTCTGCTGCGGAACAGGAATCGGCATTTCCATCGCGGCGAACAAAGTCAAAGGCATCCGCTGCGGACTTTGCACGAGCGTTGAGATGGCGGAGCTCACGAGGAAACACAACAACGCCAATATGCTGGCGCTGGGCGGCAGAACCACAGATCCGGAGCTGGCGCTGGAGATTGTGAAGACTTTCCTGGACACAGAGTTTGAAGGCGGAAGACATAAACGCCGCACCGACATGCTCGACGAAATGTAACAGTCAGCGCAAAAGCAGAAAGCAGCGCGGAGACGCGTTGAAATATAACAGTTTTTTCATAGAGAAGAAAGGCAGGAAAAAATGGGAAAAATCTATGTATTCGATCATCCGTTGATTCAGCACAAGGTTGCGCTCATCAGAATGAAGGAAACCGGCACGAAGGACTTCAGACAGCTGGTTGAAGAGATCGCAATGCTCATGACCTTCGAATCCACCAGAGATCTGGCACTCGAAGATGTTGAAATCGAGACACCGATCTGCAAGACGACGGTCAAGATGCTGAAGGGCGAAGACGTTGCTATCGTTCCGATCCTCAGAGCAGGACTTGGAATGGTAGAAGGCATCCAGAAGATCATCCCGAACGCCAAGGTCGGACACATCGGACTCTATAGAGACCCAGTCACGCATGAGCCGCATGAGTACTACTGCAAGATGCCGGAAGACATCGACAAGAGAAAGATCCTGGTTACGGATCCGATGCTGGCGACAGGCGGAAGTGCTGTGGCAGCCATTGACTTCGTCAAGGAAAGAGGCGGCAAGGACATCACATTCATGTGCCTGATCGCTGCGCCGGAAGGCATCAAGGTTCTGCAGGAAGCGCATCCGGATGTTGACATCTACATCGCAGCTACCGACAGCTGCCTCAACGAGAATGCGTACATCGTCCCTGGTCTGGGCGATGCCGGCGACAGAATCTTCGGAACCAAGTAAACGCTAAATGAATTAACACACTGAAACACAGAGCAGCCCGCAGAGCTCTGCGGGTCTGCTTTGATTCTCATTTTTAAAAGCCTAAACAATATTACAAACAGGAGAGATACAGAAGATGGATTACAATCTGATCCCGGATAACGTAAGCAAATTTGATAACGTATACGATGTGCTCAAGGAAAGAGGCTTCATCGAGCAGTCTACGGACGAAGAGAAAGTGCGCGAATTGCTGCAGAATGAAAAGGTGAAGTTCTACATCGGCTTTGATCCGACGGCAGACTGCCTGCACGTTGGCCACTTCATGCAGGTCATCATCATGATGTACATGCAGAAGTTCGGACACACGCCAGTCGTTCTTATCGGCGGAGGCACAGGTATGGTCGGCGATCCGTCCGGCAGAACGGACATGCGTCAGGTCATGGACATCGAGACCATCGAGCACAACTGCGAGCAGTTCAAGAAACTCTTTGATCAGTTCCTTGATTTTGATGATGAGTGGAAGTACGAAGGAAACGAGGGCGTCTATACTCCGGGTCACGAAAACAAACAGCCGGAACCGGGCAAGGCGATCGCCGTTAACAATGCGCGCTGGCTGAGACCGTTGAATTACATTGATTTCCTGCGTGAAATCGGATCCCTGTTCAACATCAACACTATGCTCAGGGCGGAGTGCTTTAAGCAGAGAATGGACCGCGAAGGCGGGCTGACCATGTTTGAACTGAACTACATGCTCATGCAGAGTTACGACTTCATGGTCATGGCCAGAGATTTCGACGTTAAGATTCAGTTCGGCGGAAACGACCAGTGGTCGAATATCATCGGCGGCGTTGACCTCACGAGAAAAAAAGTCGGCAAAGAAGTCTACGGAATGACCTTCTCGCTGCTCACAAACAGCGAAGGTAAGAAGATGGGCAAGACGCAGAAGGGCGCGCTCTGGCTTTCACCGGAGAAGACTTCCCCGTACGAGTTCTACCAGTACTGGAGAAACGTGGGCGATGCCGACGTGGAGAAATGCTTGAGGATGCTCACCTTCCTTCCGATGGACGAAGTCAGGAGGCTGGCGTCCCTGAAGGATCAGGAAATCAACAAGGCGAAAGAGATTCTGGCCTTCGAAGTCACCAAGCTGGTGCACGGCGAAGAGGAAGCGACAAAGGCGCAGGACGCTGCACGCGCCGCCTTTGGAGGCGGAGCAGGCGTTGCTGCCAATCTGCCAGTTGTCGAAATTGAAGCGGATGCGCTCCAGTCAACAGATAAAGAAGGAAACGAGCTGGGCGGACTTGGCGTTGCTGCCTTCCTCACGAAACTGGGACTCACAGGCAGCAATAGAGACGCTATGGATGTAATCAGGCAGGGTGGTCTGAAGATCGACGGCGAGAAGGTCACCGATCCGAAGACGCTCATAAAGAAGGATTCCTTCGGCGAAGACGGAATGCTTGTTGAAAAAGGAAAGAAGAAAAAAGTCATCGCAAAGATCAAATAACTCATACCAAGACCGAATCTATGTGCCAGAAGAATCAAATCTTTTGGCACTTTTTCGAGAGGAGGAAGAAATGAAATTCTTTATTGCGGACGCATTTACGAAGGAAGTGTTCGGTGGCAATCCGGCCGGCGTTGTGATTCTGGGAGAGGGAAACGACTTTCCAGACGATGAGACTATGAGAAAAACCGCTGCCGAGCTGAGATACTCGGAAACGGCCTTTATCAAGTTTTTATCGGAAGCAGATGCGGACGGCGCCTACGATGCGTTCAACGTACGCTATTTCACACCGGCTGCGGAAGTCGACTTGTGCGGACATGCAACCATCGCCAGTTTCAGCTGCCTGCGGGAAGCCGGTCTGGTAAAACCGGGGACTACCGTATTGAATAAAACACTTGCCGGCGATTTGAACATCATTGTAGGGGAAGATTCCATCATGATGGACATGGCGGCTCCGGAGTATCTGGGCACGATTGATGATGAAACAACGCTCAGAGAATTATATGAAGTACTGGGAATCAAATACGAAGACAACATTCCGGTTTTGGAAGAACAGTGCCTGGCAAACGGCGGCGACGGCAGCGGACTGAAGCCTGAGATCATCTCAACGGGCCTGCCTGACATTATGCTTCCGGCGGCTTCGAGAGAAGAACTCAACAAGATGGCGCCTGACTTTCCGGCGCTTACGGAACTGACACGCAGACTCAATGTGGTCAGTGTCCACGCCTTCACGTTGGATGGCGGCCGGCATCGGCGCGGCAGCGCGAGCGGAGGCAGTGATGATGTAACAGCCTACTGCAGAGACTTTGCACCGCTGTACGATATCGACGAAGAAGCGGCAACCGGCACGGCCAACGGATCCCTCACGTACTATCTGCAGAGAAACGAAATCGTTCCGTCCAAGACGGAATGCCTCTTCGTTCAGGGTGAAGCCATGGGGCGTCCATCCGAGATACGCTCCGCCGCAGACGGGCCGGCGATCAAGGTCGGTGGAACCGCGGCAATTCTCGTGGAGGGAGAGATTTCTCTATAGCGAAACCGCCATATAATCAAGCATAAAAAGAAGACCCCCGCACATGGGAGCGGAGGCCTTCTTTTTTAATTTAATTACACCGATAGTTTAGATTTCCATTACAGAAGGTTGTAAGCCTTACCTACTTCTGCCAGTGCCTCGTCCAGAGCAGCCAGAACCTTGTCGATTGTCTCGTCAGCCTGTACGAGAGGTGGCTCGATTCTTACTGTCTGAGCGTTAACCAGAGTACCTGCAGTCATTACCTTTCTAGCGAAGAGGGCCTTCGTTACTTCGTGGCCGATTTCGTCAGTTGGGAATTCCATACAGATCAGCATTCCTGCTCCTCTGGAAGTGGTCAGTACCTTCGGATACTTCTCATGCAGCTTCTGCAGTCCATCCAGATACTTCTTGCCCTTTGCAGCTGACTGTGCAGGGAGATCGTTCTCCAGCATGTATCTGATTGTTGAGATGAATGCTGCGCAAGCCAGAGGGTTTCCGCCGAAAGTAGGTGATCCGAGGATCCATGGATTCTCGAACATCTTGCCTTCACAGCCTGTGCCAACGCCTGACTTCTCATAAGTCCAAGGTCTTGCGATAATACCAGTGATAGGTACCAGACCACCGGATGAAGCCTTACCATAAGTCATGATGTCAGGGCAAACTCCTTCGTGGTCGCATCTCCACATTGTACCAGTACGTCCAAGACCTACCTGGATTTCGTCGAAGATCAGAGCTACGCCGTGCTCGTCGCAGATCTCTCTCAGAGCCTTGAGGTAGCCATCAGGTGGGATCATTACGCCAGCTTCGCCCTGGATTGGCTCTACGATCAGTCCAGCAACCTTTTCGCCTACTGCTTCGAGGTTCTCGATAGCAACTCTTGCAGCGTCAGCGTCACCAAACTTAACGTGCTGTACCTGCTGTACCATTGGGATGTAGTCTTCTCTGTAAGCGCCCTTGCCGCCCATTGAGATAGCACCCATGGACTTGCCGTGGAACGCACCTACCGTTGAGATGTACCATCTTCCGCCTGTTGCCAGTCTAGCCAGCTTCAGTGCCATTTCTACAGCTTCCGCTCCGCCGTTGGTAAAGAAGCAGTACTGCAGATCGCCCGGAGTGATGAGTCCCAGCAGGTGAGCCAGATAACCTCTGAGCGGGTCAACCAGTTCCTGTGAATGCAGGGAGTATCTGTCGAGCTGTGCCATTACGGTCTTCTTGATCTCAGGGTTGCCGTGTCCGCAGGCGAAGATACCAAATCCGCCCAGGCAGTCGATGAACTCAGTTCCGTGAAGATCTCTGAACACGTCGCCTTCGTCTTCCCATTCTATGAATGCAGCATCTGTTGATACAGACTTTCTGTACTCAAGCCAGCCTGGGTTTACGTTCTCGTTGAAGTTAGCGATCGATTCCTTCATGATTGCGTCCT
>SVCX01000049.1 GCA_015058145.1 Clostridiales bacterium
GCACGCTCAGTACCTAATGGCAGCATAAAAAGTCCAGCCCCAATATGGAGCTGGAGAAAAAACTTTTCTTTTTTCAACTGTCTACTTGACGAGTAGCAGTTCACGTCAGCGGGCTTTTTTGATTGCGTTGTAGAGTTCCTGCGGCATGCTGCGGGCGCTCCGCACCACGGAGCCGCCGTGAGCCTTGATAAAGGAAAGCGGGTATTTGTCCGGTGGATATTTCTCTATGAGCCGTATTCGCATGGAGCGTTCGTAGCCTTTGCTCTCCTTGAACATGCCGTGGTAGTGAAGGTCGGACGCCACAACTTCGCACCGGTAGAGGATGGCGGAGTTGGGAGCCGAGCTGTAGATGTAGACTTCGTCGCCCGGCTTGATGTCATTGTGCTGGTGCCATTCGATCTCGCCCCTGCCGCCCCGGAAGCCTGCGTCCACATCGTAGATCTTCGGATTGGATGGAATCATCCAGGCGCCGGTGCTTTTGACTTTGGAGCCTTTGCCTTCGGAGGCGAGCCGGTAACTTTCGCGGATCAGCCGGAAGACCTGTTCGTCCGTCAGAGTGTCGTCCAGAAGCACGCTGATCCAGTGGGTCTTGTTCATGTGATAAGCCGGGTAGACGCCGGGTCTTTTGACGAGGGCTGGAATCTGATCAGGATCCGCCTTGAGATTGATGACTTCGACCGTCTCGTCCTCGTCATGAGGGCGTGTGGTCCCGGCGCCGCCAGTGAGCTTGCCGAATTCCACCGTCAGGAGCGCGGCGAACCACTTGCCGTTTTCGCTGCACTTGAAGGTTCCGTTGCCGGGGTACTTGTCCCACGGAAACTCCGCACGCGCATTGCATTCTCGATCGATGCGCGCTTCCACACGGTTGGACTGGTCGAAGATGAAGTGGACGGGAAGAAAGCATGCGCCCTCGATTTTGCCGAGAAATTCCAGATACATTTCTCTGACATTGCCGCTGAAACTTCCAATCTGATTTTCAAATCGCAAAGGCAGGTATTCATCGCCTGTCTCCAGATCGATGACCCTGCCTCTGACTTCGCCGTTTGCGGTCACGCTAAACTCCGCGCGGAACTGCTCGTCGGGCAGAACCTCGCTGTATTCAAACGTCCCGTTATTGTTCCGGAAACCGAATGTTTCAAGCCTGCGGTAATCCGGTCTGCTTCTTTTGAAAAAATCCGATTCTAACATCTGGTGTGCAATGGCTGTTTATGCTTTTGCCGCTGCTTCTGCTTTTGCATCCTTCCATGCGTCGTAAGCATCCAGATCTTCTTTCGTGAGCGCGATGCACGCCGCGACGATGGCCGCGTCATCAAGAAGGCCGACGCCGATGTACTTGTCTGGAATAAGGTCCTTCGGATTGACCAGATACAGGAGCGCCGCGACGATGAAGATGAGCGACTTCTTCGGTGCTTCCGTGTAGTCCTTCTGGATGTAGTCTTTCAGAAGCGCAATCATGCGAGGGATCTCGGCGAGATATACGCCTGCCTTTGGAACGGTTTCCAGCTTGGCTTCGACCTGCTCCAGGAGCTGGTCCATCTTGCCGCCGTCTTCAAGGAAGGAAGCAGCTTTTTCCTTGCTGCCTTCCAGGATTCCTTCGGCCTGGTTCTTGAGATCTTCCGTATTCATAGTGTGTTACCTCCTGAGTGGATTATATCATACATTGCTTTATTATTGTGATATACTGAAGGCAGAAGATCGATGAATACAAAACATGGACATATAAGGAGGGAACTATGAGAACACTGATCAAGAACGGAATCATCGTGACGGCGGACAGCCAGTTTAAAGGCGACATTCTCATCGACGGCGAGAAGATCAAAGCCGTCGGTGTGAACGCGGAGCCGGAAGCGGACAGAGTCTTCGACGCGGAAGGAAAGTATGTCCTCCCGGGCGGCATTGACCAGCACGTGCACTTCTCTTTCGTGTACAAAGGCAGCAAGGTTCGTGGATTCGAAACGTCGAACGCGGCGGCGCTCGGAGGCACAACAACAGTCATAGAATTCGTCAATCAGGACAAGGACAAGGGCCTGGTGGAATCACTGGAAGATTATAAGAAGACGGACGCGGAGGGAATCTCCATGGTCGACTACGGATTCCACGTCGTTATGACGGATCCGCGGCCAGAGGTCATTGATGAGATTCCGAAACTGGCTGACGCGGGATATCCGACCATGAAACTCTTCATGGCGTACAAAGGCCAGTTCTTCCATGCGGACGACGACGCGATCCTCAGCGCTATGCTCAAAGGTAAGGAAGCGGGCGTCACGATTATGGTTCACGCGGAAAATGCGGACATGATCGATGTGCTGACGAAACAGCTGATTGCAGAAGGAAAGGTGGGCCCGTATTACCACGCGGTATCCAGACCGCCGGTTGTGGAGGCGGAAGCAACACGCCGTGCCATCTATCTGGCGGAACTGGCGGATGCGCCGCTCTATGTGGTCCATGTAACCTGCAAGGAAGCCCTGCAGGAAATCAAAGATGCCTACGCGAGAGGACAGAGGATCTTCGGCGAGACCTGCACTCACTACCTGACCCTTGATGAATCGGATCTGGCCAAGCCTGGGTTCGAAGGCGCCAAGTACGTCTGTTCGCCTGCACTGAGAACGCAGGAACACAGAGACGCTCTTTGGGAGGCCGTAGACCGCAAATGGCTCAACGCAGTCAGCTCCGATCATTGTGGATTCGATTACGCGGAGCAGAAGCACATGGGTTATGGAGAAGGCAAATCCTTCGCGGACATTCCGAACGGCGCGCCGAGTCTGCAGCATAGATTGTCCGTCCTCTGGACTTACGGCGTTGAGACCGGCAAGATTTCGCCGAGCAGACTGGTCGATCTCTATGCGACTATGCCGGCCAAGACCAACGGACTCACGAGCAAAGGCCAACTGGCGCCGGGATTCGACGCAGACATTGTCATCTACGATCCGGCGTATAGGGGCACCATTTCCGCGGCGACCAGTTCCGAGGGCGTTGATTATTCAGCCTTTGAAGGCTTCGAGCAGAAGGGCCGTCCTGAGACGGTATTCCTTAGAGGTGAGGTCATCGTAGACAACGCCGAGTACGTCGGCCACAAAGGTCAGGGTAAATTCGTAGCCGGCGAACCATTCGGCGCGGCGTACAAGCGCGAAAAATAGACTGAGAAAGAAGGCTAATATGAAAAAGACAGTAATAGCATCTATTTTGATAGCGGTGTTCGTAACCTGCGGATCCGCTTTCCTGGTCAGTTCGGATGAACCGGGCGAGCCTTTTCTGAAAGGCTCCGGGAAGTTTATTCACGCCATTCGGGATTACCAGCATGGCATCAGTGGTGGTCAGTATAACGATTTTGAAGGAGACTGGTAGACAAAATGGATAAGAAACAAGAAAAGACAAAGAAGAAAGGCGGTCTGCTTCGTTGGGAACCGCCTTATGACAGACCTGTGGACATTGTTTTCGATTTGGTCTTCTGCTTGATTGGATGTATGTATTTTCTGGGATTCGGACCTTTCGGATTCACCATCCGGATTATTATGGCATTGATATTTACAGGAATATTCTTTTTCACCCCGAACCTGGCAGTGTTTGTATTTGCGTTCCTGTTCTTCCTGTGCACCGCACACATCAATGGGGCGCTCGCGGTTGTAATCGGCGTTGCGCTTCTGCTCCTGATTGGAAGCAATCACAGACAGGCGTGCCTGATCATACTGACGCCGATGGCGTTCACGATAGGGACCGCTCCGGTCATGGACTGCATTCCAATCGTGTTGTGGATACTGTTCATTTTCATGGCGGCAAAATACAAGGATTTCATGCCTGCTGCCTTTTATTCGATATACGTTGGTTTTATGGCGGCAATGGCGGGCTCCTTCGGCGCTTCGATTTACGGATATGCGAAAGAGCTTGCGTGGGAACCGGCGGCATTTCAAGATTATAATGGGTTCATTGAATCGATTTTCATTACAAAACCAACAGCGTGGCTGCTTGACTATAGCTTTTATGGAACAATCTGTTTCATCGCACTGACGTTGTTGGCCGGAATCGGAATGTATAAAGTGTATACGATGCAAAAGCATTTCGCAGAGATTAAAAACGTCTGGCTATCTGACGGACTGAAATTCATTCTCTTCGTTCCCGTTCTGGCACTGTACTTCATGGTTCTTATTGTGGCACTGAATCTGCAGGTGCCGGGGTACCTTCCAATGATCATAGTCGGAACTGCCATTGCCTATGCAGTAAGCCGCGGATTCATGGTTCAGGCTGTAGAGGTGAACGCTGTTGATGAGCAGATTCACGAAATGATTGAAAGCCGCATGTCAAACGAGGATATAGAGAGATATAGAAAAGAACACAATCTTGATAATCAGGAAAATCAGGAGGAACAACATGAAGATAAACGGTCAGAGGCTGATCGATGATCTGAAAAACCTCAGGGAGATCACAGCCACACCCGGACAGGGAGTGACCAGATTTTCATATACAGAAGAGGACAGACGGGCCAGGGATTATCTGGCCCGTGTTGCCGATGTATATGGCTTTCGCATGGAAACGGATGCAATCGGGAATATACGCATCTATCCGCCGGAGAGCAAAGGCTCCACAATCATTGGATCTCACATTGATACGGTCCGCAACGGCGGATGGCTGGATGGAATCTACGGCGTTATGAGCGGCATGGAAGCGCTGCGAGCCTTCGCGGATCACGGTGCGCAGACAGACGCGGCGCTGATGGTCTATGCGGAGGAAGAAGGATCCGTCTTCGGGTCAACAATGACCGGAAGCAAGTTTCTGACAGGGAAGTACGGGAAGGCAGACCTGACAACTCTCAAAGATGAGCAGGGCGCGACACTGAAAGAGCATCTGGAGACGTGCGGATACCTTTCGGCGGGAAATGACAATACGGACTTCCGCATGGATTTCTCATCAGTCAGGTGCGCGCTGGAACTGCATATTGAGCAGGGGCCGGTGATGGACGCGGAAGGACTGCAAATCGGCATTGTGGATACGGTGTTCGGTATGCATGTTCTGGAGATCACTTACAGCGGTCTGGGGAATCATGCCGGCGCGTCGCCGATGATCGGACGGCGCAATCCGATGAGCGCCTTTGGGGAGGCGGCAGTTGTCATTGAGAAGGCGGCGCTTGAAGCGGGGCACGGCGTGGTGGCAACAATAGGGAAAGTCGTCGCAAGTCCGGGCGGGTCCAATGTCATTCCGGATTCGGTCCGGTTCACGGTAGATATCAGGAGCAACGATGACGCGCGTACAAATGAGACGGTTGAAACAATCCGCTCGCTGGCAAAGGAAATCGCAAGCAGGCGGAATATAGACTGCACCATTCGCGATGCGGCGGACTCTTCTGCGATTCCATTCTCCCGGAATGTCATCGATAGAATGGCGGAACTGGCGGAGGAGCAGGGAATCAACTACAGGGTGATGGACAGCGGCGCGGTTCACGATACGGCCATGCTGGCGCCGTATACGGAGGCGGGTATGATTTTTGTTCCGAGCATCAACGGCCGCAGTCATGTGCCGGAAGAGAACACCCGTGAGGAAGATCTGATTCGCGGGGCCCAGTTCCTGAAGGATTTCATCGAGGCATTCAAGTGATAAGCGATAATACGACAGGCAAAAAAACAAAACTGCTGGGAGCGCTCTGTGTGACGATAACATCGGTCTGTTACGGGCTGGTGCCGTCTTTCTCGTTCATATCCTTCGGACTGGGCGTTGAGACAGAGACGCTGTTATTCAATAAGTTTCTCTACGCTGCAATTATCATGTGGGCGTTTCTTTTGATACGGAAGATCCGTTTCAGATTTTCACGTCAGGCGGCGCTGACCATGGTTGTCACCTGCGCCGGCTATATTGGGATGTCCACGACGTTGTATATTTCCTTCGATTATATATCCGGGTCTTTGGCGACCATCGTTTCCTTTACCTTCCCGGCTATGATTGTCGCCATAGAGATGATCACGGGACGGGAACGCGTGCGCGCAGCGAAGATCCTTGCAGTCATTTTGTCTTTCGGCGGGCTCTGCCTCATCGTGTGGGATCCTGACATGAAGGCGAACATCATAGGTATCTTCTTCGCGTTCCTCGCTGCAGTCGGGTACGTCATATATCTCTTCGGACTTTCAGCCGAGAGCGTAAAAAAAGAGAACAGCTTCGCCGTTGCGGGATACGTGATGACATCCGCTGCCGCAGTGAACTTCGTCCGCTGCGCGCTCAGCGGCAAGCCGCTGTTCGCAACGGAGCCGGCCCAGTTCGGCATGATGATACTGCTGTCCGTCGTCTGCGTATTTCTGGCGATACTGTTCTATGCAATTGGCGTAAGGCTCATCGGCCCGGGCAATGCGGCCTTGGTGAACACCCTCGAACCGGTGCTCGCCTGCATCTTCGGTCACTTTCTGGTGGGCGATGTGCTGACCTGGGTCATGATGATCGGGTCGGCCCTCGTCGTCCTTGCTGTTCTGATTACTAATCTTCCGGAGAAGCGGCATCCATCTTCTGACGGATCCAGCTGACCCACTGATCGAAACCCTCGCCGGTCTTGCTTGAGAGGAAGAAGATCTCCGCATCAGGATTCAGACGGTGGATTCTCTCTACGACAGCCTCGTCATCGAAGCGAAACCATTCCCGTGTATCGATTTTGTTGATCAGGACGCACTGGCAGACAGAAAACATGAGCGGGTACTTGAGCGGCTTGTCGTCACCTTCCGGAATGGAAAGAATCTCTACATTATAATCAGCGCCTGTATCCTGTTCCGCGGTGCAGACCAGATTTCCCACATTCTCCATAAAGAGCAGATCGATACCCTCGGTGTCGAACTCTTTCAGCGCCTGCTGCACCATGTGCGCATCCATGGCGCATTCTCCGCCCGTATGGACCTGAATGGACCGGACGCCTGCGTCCACCGTCTTCTCTGCGTCGACGGAGGCTTCGATATCCGCTTCCATCACGCCGATCGTATATTCATCTTTCAGCGCATCGATGGTACGCAGCAAAGTCGTGGTCTTGCCCGCGCCCGGGGACGCCATGATGTTGAGCATCAGCGTTCCCTTGCTTTTGTTGTACGCTCTGACTTCGTCCGCAATAGCGTTGTTCTCATCAAACACGCCGACCTTCACATCGATAACTTTTACTGCCATAAGTGCCTCCGTTTGTTTTAGATTCTTACTGATTATATCATACCATTGTCTGTATTGCAGGTGCGGCGGCAGTCATATATAATTCGTGTATAAGATAAAAGGAGGATACAGAAATGATTTTTCTGAAGAATGATTACAGCCTTGGGGCGCACCCGGCGGTGCTGCAGGCTCTGGTGGATACCAATATGGAACTGCACGATGGCTACTGCGAGGATGAATACTGCAGGAAGGCTGCGGACAAGATCCGTCAGCTGGTCAAGTGTTCGGAAGCGGACGTGCATTTCCTTCCCGGCGGAACGCTGATGAATCTGACAGCTCTCGCGGCGTTTCTTCTCCGACCGCACTGGAGCGTCATTTCAGCAGACAGCGGTCACATCTGCGTTCATGAGACCGGCGCGATAGAAGCGACCGGCCACAAGATCAATCATGTGAAGACGAAAGACGGCAAACTGCGTCCGCAGGACATTGAGGACGTAATGATCTTCCATGAGGATGAACACTATGTTCTGCCGAAGGCCATATACATTTCCGACTCCACGGAGACCGGCCTCGTCTATACGAAGGAGGAGCTGCTTGCGCTGCGCGCATGCTGCGACAAGTACGGCCTGTACATCTATCTGGACGGCGCGCGTCTTCCGATGGCCCTGAGCAGCGAGAAGAACGACGTGGTGCTTGCGGACCTGCCGCAGATCTGCGACGCGTTCTATCTGGGCGGCACCAAGTGCGGCGCCATGTTCGGCGAGGCTCTCGTCATCGTCAACGACGAGCTCAAAGAGGATATGCGCTTTCTCATCAAACAGCGCGGCGCGCTGCTCGCCAAAGGCAGACTCATGGGAGTGCAGTTCGACGCGCTTCTGGAAGGCGGCAGATATCTGGACCTGGGAGACCACGCGGTACGTATGGCGACCACGCTGGCGAAAGGCATTGCGGGCAGAGGATATGAGTTCTATGTGCCACAGGAGACCAACATGGTATTCGCCATGTTCCCGAAAGAGCAGGCGGAGTTCCTGGCGACCAAGGTCATGTTTGAAACCTATCCGGTCGTTACGGATACCCATCAGTGCATCCGTCTCGTGACGAGTTGGGGAACGACTCAGGAAGAAGTGGAAGCGTTCCTGAAACTGATCTAGATGCAAAACCACTAAATATAGTATGTGATTTACACGTCAGACACCTTTTGGCGGATGCGTCGGAAGGTGTCTTTTTTGCCCCAAAAACACCGCGAAAAAACTTTAAAAAACACTCAAAAAAGTTGTTGACAAGGCCTGGCGCATCATGTAATATAAAAAAGCTCGCGGTAAGCGGGCGGCGGCCTTGGGCCGCGCACATTGAAAACTTCATAGTGTAGAAATTTGAGTCATAGACCAACGGGCTGCAATGCCCGGCGGTCAACATGAATCAAGAAACTGTGTATCAAAGTCAAAAGGCTTAAATGCAGAGTTTCCGACAATTTCTAAAACCAAGCAAACAGCAGATAATTCGGGATAGGATTATAGCGAAACGCATAGCGTAATGAGTTTTAGATCAGACAGATCACAGGGCTACGGCCTTGAGATA
>SVCX01000050.1 GCA_015058145.1 Clostridiales bacterium
GCCATCGTCGAGATGCTCGACCAGATCGGTCCCGGCATCTTCGGCGCGATCCTGAATGATGAGATGAGCAGGATCACCCCGTACGAACCGGACATCTATCCGGGACACGCCCTGGTATCGATCCAGCAGAGCGGTTCGCGCAGCGGAGCTGCAGGCGCCGGCCAGGGCTGTGAATGTGCCGGCCAGGGCTGTACAGTTACTGTCGAGGAGCTGGCCACCGGCAAGCAGTTCGACATTGAAGCGGATACGGTCATCATGGCCGCCGGCATCAAACCGCGCACCGACATCGTTGAACAGTTCAAGGCGAATTTCAACAAGGTGCTCGTTGCCGGCGATGCCCGCAAAGGCGGACGCATCGCAACAGCAATCCGTGACGGCTTCGAAACAGGCTGGGTCTTCTAGGGCGATACAGCAGAGCTGAGGTATTTGTCACCAAAAAAGTGAAAAACGAGTGTAATGGGCACACCCGTACCCATTTCGCTCGTTTTTTTATTGTTTTGAGAATAATCTTTGGTCATTCATACTCAAAACAGGTGAATTCTTTTCTTTTTGGGTATGAAAAACAATTAGAACTGTATTTAGCTGCCATATTTTTCCCAAATAATCTTTAATCGCTCGAAATGGGTACGGGCATTCCCATTATTGCGAAAAAAACAAAAAATGGGAACGGCACGAAGCGCTGCCCGTGCCGTGATTGCACGAAGCGCTGCCCGTGCCGTGTGTGTTTTGCACTATTTCTCGAAGTCTCTGTTGTGTTTGAAGTGCCCCGGGTTGACTTCCGGACCGATGGTGCTGACCCAGCGGTTCGTGTAGTTGAAGAATCCGGCGACAAAAGCAGCCTCTAAGATCTGGTGATCATCGAGACCCACTTCGCGCAGCTTGTCGATCTGCGTACCGTCGATGTCGCGCGGATGGGCTGTGACGAACCATGCATATTCGCAGAGGGCATAGTCGACGCGTGACAGTTCATCCTTGCACGCGCGGAAGTTTCCGGACAGCTTATCGACGAGGGACGCGTTCTGCCACATGCCGCGGAGATTATCTCCATGGGTCTGCAGACAGTATGTGCAGCAGTTGTAGGAAGATACGACGATGCCGATCATCTCCTTCTGCGCATCGGTCAGATAGCAGCTGTCGTTGTACAGGGAGCCTTTGAAGTTCAGGAAGCCGATGTATTCCTTGGCGTTGAGAGGGAGAACCTTGAACAGGTTGTTGATGAAGCCCCAGTTCTCCATCATGAACTCCACATTCTTGTCAAAGACAGCATATTCCTCGTCCGTCATGTCTTCTCTGACAGGCTTTTGCAGACGCGATAATTGTTCATCAAATTCCAGTGCCATGTTTTACCTCCAATTGTCATACCGGCGGCCGGTTCAGTTTCTATACCGGCATAGCCGGCTCAGTGTTTATTCTGCCGGGCAGATTGCGTATACTCTTGTCGGAAATCCGGTGCCGTCCTTGAGTTTCGGGAAGGCGATGAAGATGACCGCACCGACTGGCGGCAGCTGGTCCAGATTTCTCATGACTTCGATCTGGATTCTGTCGACGGACAGAATGTACTGCTCTGCAGGATATGGATAGGCATCTTCTTTTGTCGTGACGATAGCAGGGTCCGTGTCAGCCGGTTCGTGGCCGATGGAACCGATGTTGCGCTCTTCCACGAGCCACTTGATGGTTTCTGTATCCCATCCAGGATAGTGAGGTTGGCCCTCGGCATCCTTGTTTTCCAGGTCGTCCTTCAGGTACCAGTCGGAACGGAATGCGACGAAGGAACCTTCCGGAATCCTGCCGTATTCAGCTTCCCACGCTTTGATGTCATCGATGGAGAGAACGAAGTCAGGGTTCTCTGCGCATTCTTTTGATTTGTCGATGACGACCATCGGATAGACAAGTTCTTTTTCGGTGATTTCACTCATGTCGCGTCCGTCAGCGTGGAAGTGACTTGGAACATCAGCGTGTGTGCCGTACTGACTGGCAACACTCCACTGGTGGCAGCGCATTGGAGCCATCTTGTCGTCAGGAGTGCCTTCCAGATAGTCGAAGAGCAGCTCTCCTTCCAGTGGTTTGAATCCAAACCAGTGCGGTGTCTTCGGACTGAGTTCATGTGTGAGGTTTACCCATTTATAGCCGGGTCCCTTGAGTTCATTGACAATATCCCAAAGTTTCGTGTTGGCCATATTACAGCCTCCTTTCATTTATTGTAAAATTAATGTTTTACTGAATTACAGCATTATTTTAACACAAAAGCAACAGCGCTTGCAGTAAAAAAAGCCCGGCGGGGTAATCCTGCCGGACTGTCAATCAATTGGGGATATCAGTTTATTGGCTGTTATTTTGTGACAAGCGTGTCGAGCACGAAACTTACAGTCTGTTCGCGCTGGTCTTCCGCGGAGATGGAGGCTTTGCCGTCGCCGTCCTGCAGACCATAGGAACCGAACTGTGAGTGATTGCCGCCGGCGATCACATACTCTTTCAGGTCAGGTGGCAGGTTGCTTTTGCTTGCCTCATATTCATCCATGTTCAGGACGCCGTCCGCATCACCGTATACGGACGCTGTTTTTATGTCTTTATCTGATAGGTCGGTGCTCGGATAAGCAGCGAGCAGGAACAGCCCGTCGAAATCGGAAATGGCAGCATAATTGGCTGCAACGACACCGCCGAGAGAATGTCCGCCGATGATCCAATCCGTGATTTCAGGATGCGCTTCCTTCACATCTTTCGCCGCGTTCTTATCGAACAGTGCTAGATTAAACGGCATTTTCACAACAGCGCAGAAATATCCTTCTTCTGCGAAATCTCTCATTAGAGGTGCATAAGCTGTATACTCGACTTTACCGCCGGGATAGAAGATGATGCCAGTGTCTGGCTCACTACCGCCGGACGGAGTGAATTCGACCCAGTCCTCCGTCTTGACGACCTGAACGACGTCGCCGGATTTCATGGCAGCTTCTGCGTCCGCATCCGCGTGTTCATAGTCTGAAAGATAGAAGGCGAGCGCACCAAAGGCCGCCAGCTCAAATACGCCCAATGCAATGAGCAGCGCGATGAAGATCTTGAATATTCTGCTGTGTTTTTTCTTGTTCTTGGCCATGTAAGGATTATAAGTCAGAATGCGTTGGCATTCAAGCTCACCGTTGACTTTGAGAACGTATGTTCGTATAATAAGGGCGAGGGGAGGGATCATGATGAAACTTTTAGCAAAACCTGTCGATATGCTTGTCGTGTTCCGGGCGGAGGCCAAGATACCGCGACCATATAAATTCAAACTCGAGGAGAACGGTGAGATTGTGAAGGTACAGGTCGACCAGATCATCGACGCGACCAAGTCAAAAGTCTGCGGTGCCGAGAACATACTTTACCTCTGTCAGAGCACAATCAACGGAAGGGAGAAACGGTTCGAGCTGAAGTATTACTGCTCGACCTGCGAGTGGCAGCTCTATAAGATGTGATATAATAATCACGCGAAAAGAGATACCGCGACGTGTAATGAAAACGCCGCGATGCGAAGTGAGGGAACAAATATGGCGAAACCAATCGTTGCACTGATGTATGATTTTGATAAAACCCTGTCGCCGAAGAACATGCAGGACTACGGCTTCATGAAGGGGCTGGATGTGACCAGCGAAGAGTTCTGGGCTGCGTGCACGAAGCTGACGAAGGCCCACCAGATGGACAGTATTCTTTCCTATATGTACATGATGCTGGAGAAAGGTCACGGCAAGTACATGCTCAAGAGGGAAAGCTTCCGGGAACTGGGCAAAAGCGTGAAACTGTTTCCGGGCGTGCAGACGTGGTTCGGACGTATCAATGAGTACTGCGAAGCGAAGGGATTGAAATGCGAACACTATATCATTTCATCGGGCCTGAAAGAAATCATTGAGGGCACGCCGATTGCCGGTGAGTTCAAGGAAATCTACGCCGCTGAGTTTCTGTATGATGAAGATGGAGTGGCCAAATGGCCGGCCATGGCGGTCAACTACACCAGCAAAACCCAGTTTCTCTACCGCATCAACAAAGGCATTCTCGATGTAACAGAGCAGCGCGCGCTGAACGAATATGTTCCTGAGGATAAGCGCAGAATCCCGTTCCGAAATATGATCTATTTCGGCGACGGAGATACAGATATTCCGTGCATGAAACTGACCAAGGTCAACGGCGGCCATTCCATTGTGGTGTATCAGAAGGACAAGAAAGAATCAGAGCGGCTGATCAGTGAGAACAGAGTCAACTTCGCGTTCAAGGCGGATTACCGCAAGGATTCACCGCTTGAGAAGGCGGTCAAATCCGTCATCGACAATATCGCAGCAACAGAAACGCTCAAAAAACTCGAGCGCCGCAGTGGATTCTAGCACCGAAGCGGAGTCTAGCGCTGAGGCAAATGGTAGGAAGTTATGCAACGAATTGAATGAGCGTTCCGGTTGCCACGCTCAGAATCAGGATGAGCAGAACGATCATCAGGTTTTCCTTTTGCCTGTCGTTGGTGCGGAACAGAACGATTAGTCCGATGCCGGCGTTCGCCAGAAGTCCTGCGAAGAGACCGCCGAGGCCGAGTACACCGCTCAGATAGGATTCGGTGATGATAATGGAAATCGCGCAGTTCGGGATGAGGCCGAACAGACCTACGATCAGCTCGCCTATGACGGGCTGATTTATGATTGTGCCGGAAAGGGCCTCGATTCCGATTACCCCGATGACTGCGGACAGAATGATATTGACGATAAGCAGCATGAGGGTGATCTTCAGAGTATGGACGAGGGCAGAACGGAAGACGCTTCCGGTTTCTTCGTCACAGGCGCAGTGGTCCCGTTCGCACAGACTGTGGATGTTCTTTCCGGTGCTGAATTTCACAGCGATGTCCGCAATGTAGCCGAGGATGATGCCGAGGACTGCTTTTGCAGCGAGAATCCCTGCGATCGAACCAATGCCGATGGCGAATTTGCCGGAGAGAGATGCGAGCATGACCGGGAGCATCTCGTCAGAGGTCGCGAAGAACACCGCCAGCATCGTGCCGAGGGTGACTGTGCCGGTGGAATACAGGGCCGCAGCAGATCCGGCCAGACCGCACTGCGGAATGACACCGAAGATGCCGCCGAGCAGAGGTCCGACTTTCCGTGAGTAGCGGCAGAGGGTTTCCTCATTGATCTTGCTGCTGCCTTCCAGAATCTCCATGAACAGATAGGTTGCGAAGAGAATCGGGATGCATATGGCCGTGTCTTTGATACCGTCTGTAATTGCTTCGATCAGAATTTCAAACAAAATGACGCTCCTGCAAGAATAATACGTATAGGATAGTATAACAATTCACATCAACAGCTTCAAGTTCAAGTATCCGCGAAAGGCTTCAGGATGGCGATCCTAAAGTCTTTTTGGTATAATCAGACTGGACATAATAGGAAAGGGGAGACAACTATGAAAACATTAATTGCGTATTTCAGCGCAGAGGGAAACACCGCTGCACTTGCAGAAAAACTGGCAAAGGAAATCATTGCGGACACCTTTGAAATCAGACCGCAAAAGCCTTACACAAAGGCTGACATCAATTGGAAGAACCCAATGTCCCGCTGCAACAAGGAGAAGTTCGGCAAGAAGGACGTTCCTGTTGAAGGCACGGTGGAGCACTTCGACAACTATGATGAAGTGCTGATCGGATTCCCGATCTGGTACGGCTGCGCGCCGAACGTGGTAAACACATTCTGCAAAGCCTATGACTGGACGGGAAAGAAAGTTGCGTTATTCGCAACATCCGGCGGAAGCGGCATCGGCAAGAGCAAAGAGAAGCTCCAGCCTTATGTGAATGGAGCGGAAATCTTGGACGCCGTGCGTGTGGGAGACATTGACGAGCTTAAGGACTGGGTAAAGAGCCTGTAGATGACCACAATATGTAGGAAACGACCGCAAATGCGGTCGTTTTTATTATCCCTTCACTGTGGTAAAGGATTAACTGAGAAGCAATTTTGTAAAATCTGAAAAAACTGCTGGATAATCCCTACTATATGTGGTAGTTTTGACGATAGAGATGATGTTACGTTATTGGAAAAAATAATAAGGGAGTTGCTTTATATGGAAGTCAAAACTGATATTGAGATTGCCCAGGAACATGAGATGTTTCCTATTACGGAGATCGTAGATCATCTGGGCATCGACGAGAAGTATGTCGATCTTTACGGACATTACAAGGCCAAGATCGACTATCATGTGTTAGAAGAACTGCAGGACCGTGAAGACGGAAAGCTGATTCTCGTGACAGCCATTTCCCCGACCCCTGCCGGAGAAGGTAAAACAACCACTTCAGTAGGCCTGGCGGATGCATTCCACCAGATGGGAAAGAATGTCATGGTAGCGCTTCGTGAACCGTCGATGGGTCCTGTTTTTGGTATTAAGGGCGGTGCCGCAGGCGGCGGCTATGCACAGGTCGTACCGATGGAAGACATCAACCTGCACTTCACAGGGGATATGCACGCGATCACAGCGGCGAACAACCTGATCGCAGCAATCATCGACAACCACATCCATCAGGACAATCCGCTCAGAATCGATACGCGCCGTGTCACATGGACGCGTGTTATGGATATGAACGACCGCCAGCTGCGCAATGTTGTCGACGGCCTCGGCGGAAGCATCAACGGTCGTCCGAGAGAGGACCACTTCAAGATCACCGTTGCCAGTGAAATCATGGCAATCGTATGTCTGGCAGCGGACATCGATGATCTGAAGGAGAGAATCGCGAACATCATCGTGGCGTACAACTATGACGGACTGCCTATTACCGTACGCGATCTGAACGTACAGGGCGCCGTTGCTACACTGCTCAAGGATACGATTAAACCAAATCTGGTACAGACGCTGGAACACACACCGGCCTTCGTACACGGCGGCCCATTCGCGAATATCGCCCACGGCTGCAATTCCGTTATGGCGACGAGAATGGCCCTTAAGCTGTCGGACTACACCATCACCGAGGCTGGTTTTGCAGCGGACCTGGGCGCAGAGAAGTTCGTCGATATCAAATGCAGAATGGCGGGATTAAAGCCATCGGCATGCGTTATCGTAGCGACGATCCGCGCACTGAAATATCACGGCGGCGTTACGAAGAAACATCTGGGTGAGGAGAATCTGGAAGCTCTGGAGAAGGGACTGCCGAACTTGCTCAGACATCTTGAAAATGTAACAAAAGTTTACGGACTTCCGGCGGTTGTCGCCATCAACGTATTCCCGACGGATACACAGGCAGAGCTGGAACTGGTTCAGGAGAAGTGCAGAGAACTGGGCATCAATGCAGTTGTCAGTGAAGTCTGGGCTCAGGGCGGCGAAGGCGGCATTGCCCTGGCAGAAGAAGTCATCAAGCTCTGTGAACAGCCGAACAACTTCAGCTTCACTTATCCGCTGGAGATGAGCATTACAGAGAAAATCGAGACCATTGCGAAGCGCGTTTACCGGGCGGATTCTGTCAGCTTCGACTTGAAGGCGGAGAAACAGATCAAGCGTCTTGAGGAACAGGGCTATGGCAATCTGCCGATCTGCATGGCTAAGACACAGTTCAGCTTCTCGGATGATCCGACCCTTCTGGGTGCACCGACCGGATTCAAGATCCATGTAACGGATGTGAAACCGAATTCCGGAGCAGGGTTCATCGTAGCGAGAACCGGCGATATCATGACCATGCCGGGACTGCCGAAGAGACCATCCGCCGAGAACATTGATGTAGATAATGACGGACACGTAACGGGTCTGTTCTAACAGAGGATAATCCGGCAAAGGCCGATTATTGATAAACAAAATAACAGAATTGATCAGCAGAACTCAGGGAGGGACCAAATGAAGAAAGGTGAAGCTGGCTACGAACAGTCTCAGGACTGCCAGGTAACCGTGAAGCTCAAAAAAAGAGGTAATCTGAACATTGTCCTGAACAGCAAGATGAAGAAAATGTTCGGAGACCAGATCATTCAGAAAGCGCAGGAAGAGCTCGATCTTCTGGGCGTGAAACATGCAGACGTTACAATTGATGATTACAGCGCGTTGGATTTTGTCATTCAGGCCAGAATCAGAACGGCAGTAAGAAGAGCAAGGGACGGTGAAGAAGATGTATAAGATGAGAACAATGTTATTCTGTCCGGCGAACAAGCCGAAGATGTATCTGAACGCA
>SVCX01000051.1 GCA_015058145.1 Clostridiales bacterium
ATAAGGTCAAGGGCATCTGCAGACCGCCAAAGGGAGACGCCAGATTCGGAGCGCTGCTCTACGTAGTCAGCGTCAACGATGACGAACCGGGAGCGGCCATCCGGCGACCGGACTTCAATAAACTGACGCCGATCTTCCCGCGAGAAAAACTAATCATGGAAGACGGCAGACAGGAGCTGAGTCTGCGAATCATCGACCTCATCGCGCCGATCGGAAAAGGCCAGAGAGGCCTCATCGTAGCGCCGCCAAAGGCAGGCAAGACGGTGCTTCTCAAGAAGATCGCCAACAGCATCGAGAAACACTACCCTGAAGTTGAGATGATCGTTCTGCTCGTGGACGAAAGACCGGAGGAAGTCACCGACTTCAAGCGCAGCCTGATCAACGAGAAGAGTGAAGTCATATATTCAACATTCGATGAAATGCCGCAGCACCACGTGAAGGTTGCGGAGATGGTTTTGGGCAGAGCCCAGAGACTGGCGGAACAGGGCAAGGATGTCGTTGTTCTGCTCGACAGCATCACGCGACTGGCAAGAGCGTACAATCTGGTGGTACCGCCATCGGGCAAGACCCTGAGCGGCGGCTTCGATCCGGGCGCTCTCCACAAGCCGAAGAAGTTCTTCGGCGCGGCGAGAAAGCTCGAGGAAGGCGGAAGCGTGACCATACTTGCGACGGCGCTCGTTGAAACAGGAAGCCGTATGGACGACCTCATCTACGAAGAGTTCAAGGGGACAGGAAACATGGAGTTGTTCCTTGACAGAAGACTCTCCGAGAAGAGGATCTTCCCGGCCATCGATCTGGCCAAATCCGGTACACGCCGTGAGGATCTGCTCATGAGCCAGGATGAGATGCAGGCAGTTTGGGCGATGCGGAGAGCTCTCGGAGGCAGGGACAACATGGAGGCGACGGAAGCCATTCTCGACAACCTGCAGATGACGAGAGACAACCAGACATTCATTGAAGTCATACAGAAAGTGAGATTCAAATAGTCGGAAGGGCGTATGGATCTAAAGAAGATATTCATCAAAGACGCCTGTCCCACCAAGATGGGAGGACAGGCCGTTATGGAAGGCATCATGATGAAGGGCGAGCAGAAGACTGCCCTGGCTGTCCGCCTTCCTAACGGCAATATAGAAATCGAAACGAAGAAGACGAAAACCTACGGCAAGTGGATGAAGGTGCCGATCGTCAGGGGTGTCGTCGCGTTCGTAGACTCTCTTGTTTACGGCACAAAGACGCTTATGAATTCAGCAGATATCCTGGAGCAGTACGATGACGAAATCTACGAACCGAGCAGATTTGAGGCCTGGTTCGAGAAGAAGTTCGGCGGCGAAGCCCTGTGGAAATTGCTCATCTACACGTCTGTCGCCATCGCGCTCGCCTTTTCAATTGGTGTGTTCATCCTGCTTCCGACCTGGGTGGCGTCGGTAGCCAAGTTGGTTTCGACCAACGTCATCTGGATCAATCTGGTCGAGGGGCTCCTGCGTATTGCGCTGTTCATCGGTTACATATGGGCGGTGTCGTTTATGCCCGACATGAAACGGGTATTCAGATACCACGGCGCGGAGCACAAGACGATACATGCCTTCGAGAATCTGCCGCAAAAGCAGCCCGGCGGCCCGGACCTAAAGGGACTGACCGTGGACGAGTGCAGACAGTACCCGACATTCCATCCGCGCTGCGGAACGAGTTTTCTCATGTTCGTCTTCATCATCGCGCTGGCCTGTCACGTGCTGCTCGGCTGGCCGGTGCTCTGGGTCAGAATCGTGACAAGGCTGCTTCTTTTGCCTGTCATTGCGGGACTTTCCTATGAGCTGCTTAAATGGGCGGGAAGAAGCGACAACTGGGTGGTCAAGATTCTCAGCATGCCTGGTTTGTGGCTGCAGAAGATTACGACGGCAGAACCGGACGATGACATGCTGGAGGTCGCCATCGAAGCGGTGAAAGCCGTATGTGATGACACTCCTCCGCGAAGCTATACCGTAAGACCTGAAACAAAATACGAATACCCTCACGTATGGGATTTATAGATTTATGAAAACAAGAGTACTGATTAAAGAAGGGGAATACAGACTGTCCAAGGCCGGCGTCATGGACGCCCATATCGACGCAGAGGAACTGTACTGCTTTCTGAAAAAATGCGATAAAGTCGTCCTGTTTCTCATGAAGGAAGAGGAGGCGGACAAAGAAACAGAGGAAGCCTATTTCGAGCTCATCGCGAGACGCGCATCCCGCGTACCGCTGCAGCACATCACGGGCAAGCAGGAGTTCATGGGCTTTGACTTCAAAGTCAGTCCCGACGTTCTGATTCCGCGGCAGGAGACGGAAGTGCTCGTGACGGAAGCCGCGAAGATTTTGCGTGAGGAGCGGAAATCGGCAGCCGGAGAGCGTCGGAATTCCCGGGGAGGCCTGTTCAAAATCTTCAGCGCGCCGCCGGGACAGGAAGTGCTGGATCTCTGCTGCGGAAGCGGCGCCATCGGCATTTCTCTGGCGAAGATCTGCGAGGATGTTTCCGTCACCGCAGCGGACGTCAGCGACGCGGCGCTGTCTCTCGCGAAGGAGAATGCAAAGGCAAACCGCGTCGAAGTGGAGTTTCTGAAGGGAGATCTCTTCGACGCGCTCAAGGATAAAGAAAAGGGTAAACGCGTCCGCAGTTTCGATATGATTATCAGCAATCCGCCGTATATCAGATCAGGTCTGATTGCTCTGCTGCAGGATGAAGTCAAGGATCATGAGCCGCTTATGGCGCTTGACGGCGGCAGAGACGGCCTCGATTTCTACAGAAGAATTGCGGAGGACGCCCATTTGCATCTGAAGCCGGACGGCTGGCTCATGCTTGAAATCGGCTACGACCAGGGAGAGAGTCTGCGGGAACTCCTGTCAGAGACGGGACACTACACTGATGCGGAAATCATCCGCGATCTGGCCGGACGCGACAGAATTGTGAAGTGCAGGAAGGTGTGAAAAGGATGACCGGAGCGGAGAAGCGAATCCGAGAAACGATTCGCGAACACAACCTCATAGAACCGGGCGACCACATCGTGATCGGTCTCTCAGGAGGACCAGATTCCGTATGTCTTTTTCATGTGCTTCTCGGCATGGCGGAGGAGATGGCGCTGACAATTCACCCGGTCCACGTCAATCACAGGTTCAGACCGGGCGCGGCGGAGGCGGATCAGGACTACGTGGAAAGACTGACCGAAAGCAGCGGACTCCGGACCAACGTGTTCACGGTTGATTGCAGCGCATTGGCGTTGCAGCTGGGTATGACCAGTGAAGAGGCAGGCCGCAAAGCGAGATACGACGCATTCTTCCAGGTGGCCGCGGAAGTGGAAGCAGAAACTGGAGAAAAGGTGAAAATCGCCGTCGGCCACAACGCCAACGATCAGGCGGAGACGGTGCTCTTCCGAATTTTGCGGGGGACCGGAATGGACGGCATCGCAGGCATGGCGTATGCGCGGGATGAAAAGCGCAAGGAGGGAACCTTCCGGGTCGTGCGGCCTTTGCTTGATACGTGGCGGGAAGAGGTGGAAGCCTACTGCGAAGAGCAAGAGCTCGATCCGGTGACAGACCACACGAACAAGGAAGAACTCTACATGAGGAACAGACTCCGTCTCGATCTGATTCCTTATATCAAAGAGAAATACAACAGCAATATTGAGGAAGGGCTGGTTCGCATGGCGAAGATCGCGGCGGCGGACAAGGATTTCTTCTGGATGGAAACGGCGCGCGTCTACGAAGAACTGAAGACGCCGTATGAAGCGGACATCGCAGAGAATGCGAAAATCGTTGCACTCGATTGGCGCAGGCTGGCCTCCTGCCATGAGGCTCTGCGGCATAGAATCATCCTGAAAGCGTTTGATGAAATCGGACTGGCACAGGATATTACCGCGGAACGACTGGAGGCCGCAGACAGCATCCTCCTCGGTCAGGTTGGAGGCAAGACCGTCGAGTTTCCGCACGGATATTCTCTGCGCGTCGGCAGGGGAATAGCCGTGTTCATGAAATAACTGCCTGACGTGTGTCATTAAGCTGCCCGAAGGGCAGTTTTTTGTTGTAAATAATGTTGCTTTTGTGTTAGAATAACGTGCAAATTTGTTTCCTGACAACAAATAAAAGGGAGGACACATTAGTTTGAGAAGAAGAAGATTAGGGAAAAGTATTACGATTTACATCCTGATATTCGCGGTTGCGCTGGGCTTTTTCTGGTTCTTCAACAGCGGTTCAGATCAGTCGATGAAGCAGATCAAGACATCGACGATGATCAACCATCTGAAGGCCAATGAAGTCGAGAGCATCAACGTCACGGATACGAAACTCACTGCAACGCTGGAAGAAGGGGACGTGGTGTACACCTACGTCAACAGCGTCGTTGATCTGAGTTTCATCTACGAAGAATACATCATCCCGCAGGTAGACGCGGGGTCGCTTAAGTTGGACAGCGATCCGCCGAAGCAGGAGTCTGTATGGCTTACACTGCTTCCGACGTTGTTGATGATTGGTATCATGGTCGCGTTCTTCGTATTCATCATGCGGCAGCAGGGAGGCGGAGGCAAAGCCATGTCCTTCGGCAAGTCCAGGGCCAAACTGGCCAAACAGGAGGATTTGAAGAAGATCACATTCAAGGACGTTGCGGGCCTCAAGGAAGAGAAAGAAGAACTGGAGGAAATCGTCGATTTCCTGAAGCACCCGGCCAAGTACAATAGCCTGGGAGCGCGCATTCCTAAGGGCATACTGCTCGTAGGCCCTCCGGGAACTGGTAAAACATATATTTCAAAGGCAACAGCTGGAGAAGCCGGCGTGCCGTTCTTCACCATCAGCGGTTCGGATTTCGTTGAGATGTTCGTCGGCGTCGGCGCTTCGAGAGTCAGAGATCTCTTCGATCAGGCCAAGAAGAACGCGCCTTGCATCGTATTCATCGATGAGATTGACGCGGTCGGACGTAAGAGAGGCGCAGGTCTCGGCGGCGGCCACGATGAAAGAGAACAGACGCTGAACCAGTTGCTCGTTGAGATGGATGGATTTGCTGAGAATTCGGGAATTATCATTCTCGCAGCGACGAACCGGCCAGACGTACTGGACCCGGCGCTGCTCAGGCCGGGCCGTTTCGACAGACAGATCGTCATCGGTATTCCGGACATTGTGGGAAGAGAGGAAATCTTCAAAGTCCACTCCCGCAACAAACCGCTTGACGAAGGCGTCGATCCGAAGGTTCTGGCGAGAAGAACGCCGGGATTCACTCCTGCTGATATCGAGAACATGCTCAATGAAGCGGCGCTCCTCGCCGCCCGCAGAAACGGCATGATTATCAGAATGGAAGAAATCGAAGAAGCCATTACCAAAGTCATTGCCGGACCGGAGAAGAAGAGCAGAGTCATCAGTGAAGAGGAGCGTAAGCTGACTGCCTTCCACGAGGCGGGACATGCGGTCGTCGCTCACTGCCTGCCGAAGTCTGATCCGGTACATCAGGTCACAATCGTTCCGAGAGGTATGGCCGGCGGATTCACCATGATTCTTCCAAAGGAAGACAAGTATTACGGAACCAAGGAAGAGATGAGAGAGCAGATTATCCACCTGCTGGGTGGTCGTGCTGCCGAAAAACTCACTCTCGATGATATAAGCACAGGCGCATCCAACGACATCCAGAGGGCGACGGACATCGCCAGGGAGATGGTCACCAAGTACGGCTTCAGCGAAAAACTGGGACCGGTCAACTACAGCTCATCGGATGAAGTGTTCCTGGGTAAGGACTTCACATCCAAGCAGGCTTACTCGGAAGAGACAGCCAATGAGATTGACGAAGAAGTCAAGGCTATCGTCGAAGAAGCGTACGATGCAGCCATTACAATTCTAGAGCAGCACATGACACAGCTCAGGGCGGTTGCGGAAGGACTTCTGGAAGTTGAGACTCTGGACAACGAGCAGTTCACCGATCTCTTTGACGGCAAGAAGACGCCGCAGGAACTGGGTGAAGAGTTGGCCGTTGCCAAAGAAGAGAGAAAGGCCAAGGATAAGGAAGAAGCCAAGGCCGCAGCCAAGAAGAGAAAGCAGGAGCGCCAGCAAGCCAAGGAAGAGGCCGAGAGAAGGGCGCAGGATAAGCTGGATGAGCTTGCGGATATGATTGAAGAGCAGGGAAAGAACGCCAAGTTCAAGCCTCGCATCATGACATACAACGACATGACGCAGGAACCGCAGCCGGTCGAAAGAAAGACTGAGAGTGAACCAGTTGAGGAAGAACCGGCAGACGCTGAATTTGAACCAATCGAAGCAGAAGATGTTGTAGAAACAGAAGAGGACTCTGCTGAAGAGGAAGATACTAATGAAACTGACCGTTAAGGACTGTCTTGAACTGAATGCCTTCGCAGGTGCAGAAGTGCTCACGCATCGGGAGGGGCTTGCAGGAAACGTGAGCTCCGTTTCCGTGTTTGACAGTGCTGACGAGGAAGATCTGAAGTTCTACGGTGGGATCAGATCCGCCTTGCTTCTGACGGGATTTCTCGGCGCGAAGAACGACATCCCGAAACAGTGCAGGATCGTTGAACACATCGCGAGAAAAGGCTGTCCGGCCCTGGCGGTGTTCTTCACAGGGAAAGCCTCTGCGAAGATCGACAGCAAAGTCATCGCGGCGGCGGACAAGGCCGGACTGACTCTGATCCGAATGGCATCCGGAGTGGAATATGACGAAGCCATCGCGGGAGTTATGGACAGCGTGCTTTACGGGGAGAATTTTAACAATTCCCTCATCAGCAACACGGTGTTCCACCTGCTTAACTTCGAGAAGCACTCCAGCTTTCCGGAAGCTGTCAGAGAGGCAGCCATCAACAACGATTTCCAACTGTTCATACTCAGCGAGGATTTCAACCCTGTGCTGGCTGTTGAGACGAGACACAAGGCGACGCTTGCCGACGCCATCCGCCTCGGAAGGGAGAGGAGCATTCAGGGGGATTCCGGCAAGGTCTACACGCAGATTGATGTGAACGGCGTCCTGACCTACTGGGGTCCTGTGAACATCGGAAGCGACAAATACTTCATGCTCATCGTAGACAATGAGGATGTCTACACAGCGGGAGAAATCACTAAGCTGGCCGAAATCGTCGAGCTGGCCATGGGCATGTGGAAGTATACACCGGAGCGCGACGCCAAATCTGATTTCGTCAAGTCTCTGATCAGAGGCAACAAATCTCTGGCTTACAACCTGCAGGATGAGGCGCGCATCTCGGGACAGGATATCATCAGCGTATTCTTCTCCAAAGGCGTTCCGAAGGAAACCGAATCCCGTGCCTTCGCGGAATTTGAAATGGCCACGGATCTGGATGTCATGCACATCAATGAAGGGGATGAAACCTACGGCATGATACTCAGAACGGAGCATACGGCCGTTGACGCCGATCTGCAGTCGGACTGCAACGAGCTGTTCGCCAAGGTCAAGGAAAACCGGGGAGCCAGGATTTTTCATGTGACTGGTTTGAATGGAATAGAGGGCGCCGGGGACGCCTACAAGCTGATCAGTGAAAGCTGGACTTTCGCCCAGAATGTCTTCCCGTACAAGAGAGTCTTTACCAAGTACGAGCTCACGCTGGTGAACAACTGCATCAACATTCAGATTCAGGGCGGGTTCGTGCATAAGAACTATGCGGAGCTTCTGGAGCCGTTCAGCCATATGGGCGGGACTAAAGGCCGGCAGCTTCTTGAAACGCTGGAGACATTCGTGCTCGATGCGGGAATGAGCACGAGCAAGACAGCGCAGATCATGGATGTGCATACGAACACAGTCCAATACAGGCTTAAAAAGATCAACGAGATACTGGGCGTGGAGGTCACGGGCAGCAGAACGACGCCGGGGCTGACCATGGCGCTGGCGCTCAAGAGACTGGAGCGTGCAGTGAGCTAAAGCTTTTGATTCGGATGCTTGTTTGAGCGCAGCGAATTGAGTATAATCAAGATACAGTTATTTAAGACATAAAAGAAGGAGAGAAGTTATGTATTTCAACTATCTGGACAAGGCAGATCCTGAAGTCGCGGCTTCCATCAGACGCGA
>SVCX01000052.1 GCA_015058145.1 Clostridiales bacterium
GATAACTTCGAGCCGCTTGCGCAGCTCTACAAGAAAAAGGCTTCGACACCTGAAGAAAAAGCAACCCTAAAAGAAGCCAAGCAGAATGCGCTCTACGAGGCCTGTCTCGTTCCGATGGAGATCATTAAGAAATGCGGCAGAGCCATCGAACTGGCCCAGGAATTCGCGACCAAAGGCAACAAGGTCGTTATCGCCGATTCCGGCTCCAGCGCAGTGCTTTGCAAGGCGGCAATGCAGGCAGCCAGCTTCAACATCTACATCAATACCAACATGATGAAGGACAAAGAGCTGGCAAAGAAAATCAACGGCGAGTGCACAGCCCGTATCGTATACTACGGCGCGCTGGCCGATGCGGTATTCGGCTATACGACGAATACCCTGATCAACACGGTCATTGAAACGAGCCACACGATCTAACAAAATCACACAAGCGGCACTATAAACAGAAAGGACAGACACATGGGTGGTTACTTTGGAGCAGTATCGTCAAGAGACGTCGTAATGGATGTTTTTTACGGCACTGATTATCATTCCCATCTTGGAACCAGAAGAGGCGGCATGGCTTTTTATGGTGAGGAGCACGGATTCAAACGCGAGATCCACAACATAGAAAGTTCGCCTTTCAGAACTAAATTTGAAGAAGCGATAGAGCACATGTCGGGACAATCGGGTATCGGCTGCATAAGCGATACGGACCCGATGCCTTTGCTTATCCATTCAAACATCGGCACCTACGCGATAGCCTTTGTTGGAAGGATCAACAATCAGGACAGCCTGATCAAGCAGTATCTGTCCTTTAGCGGAGGACACTTCGAGGCTCTCAGCGGCGGCAGGGTCAATTCTACGGAACTGATCGCATCGCTGATCGACCAGAAGAGCGATTTCACTGACGGCCTCAGGTTTGCGCAGAACATGATCGAAGGCTCCGCATCGATACTTATCCTTAAAGAAGACGGGGCAATCATAGCGGCCAGAGACAAACTGGGCAGAACGCCAATGCTCATAGGCAAGGACGGAGACGGCCACAGCGTTTCCTTCGAGTCTTTCGCATACGAAAAGCTGGGCTACGAGACAGTCTATGAGTTGGGACCGGGCGAGATCGTGGAAGTCACAAAAGACGGATACAAGACCCTTTCGCCGGCAGGTAAGAAGAAATGCATTTGCGCATTCCTCTGGTCATATTACGGATATCCGAACTCGACTTACGAAGATGTGAACGTCGAGGAGATGAGAAACAGGAACGGCAGACTCATGGCTATGAACGACAAAGAGGCGGGTAAAGACTTTGATCTGGACTACGTCTGCGGCGTCCCTGATTCGGGAATCGCCCATGCCATCGGGTATTCCAATGAATGCGGCATCGACTATGCGAGACCGTTCATCAAGTACACGCCGACATGGCCGAGAAGCTTCATGCCGGTCAATCAGAGCGAAAGAAACAGGGTCGCCAAGATGAAGCTGGTCCCTGTGCACAACCTAATAAAAGGAAAGAAACTTCTCTTCGTCGATGACAGTATCGTCAGGGGAACGCAGCTTAGAGAGACGGTAGAGTTCCTCTATGAGAACGGCGCCGAAAAGGTCCACATGAGATCGGCATGTCCGCCGATCATGTACGGCTGCAAGTATCTCAACTTCTCAAGACAGACCTCTGATAACGATCTGATTGCCAGAAGGACCATCCTTGAACTCGAAGGAGAAGAGGGCGAAAAATACATCGACGAATACAGCGACGGCAGAACCGAGCGCGGCAGAAAACTCCGCGAGACCATCTGCGAAAAGCTGCACCTGGACTCACTGGAATACCAGAACGTCGACAGAATATTAGAAGCTATAGGCCTTGATGAATCCAGCGTTTGCACCTATTGCTGGAACGGAAAGGAATAGGACATGAAAGACTCAAGATCAGATGCATACGCTGCATCGGGAGTAGACATAACGGCGGGATACAGGTCCGTCAAACTCATGAAGGAACACGTCTCAAAGACCATGACAGAAGGAGTCATGTCAGACGTTGGCGGCTTCGGCGGTCTCTTTGCACCTGACATCACGGGCATGGAGGAGCCGGTCCTCGTCAGCGGAACCGACGGGGTCGGGACCAAACTCAAGCTGGCGTTCCTTATGGATAAACACGACACCATCGGCATCGACTGCGTTGCCATGTGCGTAAACGACATCGTTTGCTGCGGAGCAAAGCCTTTGTTCTTCCTGGACTACATCGCCTGCGGCAAAAACTACCCGGAGAAGATCGCCGAGATCGTAAAGGGAGTCGCCGATGGATGCGTTCAGTCGGGAGCCGCCCTCATCGGCGGCGAAACGGCGGAGATGCCGGGCTTTTACGATGAAGACGAATACGACCTGGCGGGATTTGCAGTAGGAATCGTCGACAAGAGCAAAATCCTGGACAAGGACAGCGTCCAGGCGGGCGATGTGATCATCGCTCTGCCGTCAAGCGGCGTACACTCCAACGGTTTTTCACTGGTAAGAAAGGTCTTTGACGTCGAGAACGCGGACCTGAACGCACCGGTAGAGGCATTGGAAGGAAAGAGCCTTGGCGAGACACTGCTCACACCGACCAAGATCTACGTCAAACCGGTTCTTGCTCTCATGGACAAGGTAAACGTCAAAGCGGTAGCCCACATTACAGGCGGCGGATTCTACGAGAATATTCCGAGGAGCCTGCCGGAAGGACTTACAGCGAAGATAAAGAGAGAAGACGTCAGAGTCCTGCCTGTATTCGACTATCTGGCAGAGACCGGCGAAATCACTGACAGAGATATGTTCAACACATTCAATATGGGAGTCGGCATGATCTGCATCATCGACAAGGACGATGTATTCGAGGCTATCAGCAGTCTCAATGAGTCAGGCGAAGATGCGTATGTGCTCGGCGAAGTAATAGAAGGGGAAGAAGGAGTAATACTATGGTAAAAACCAGGATAGCCGTACTGATTTCCGGAAACGGCACCAACCTGCAGGCGCTCATCAACGCGCAGGCAGACGGAGTGATCAAGCACGGCAGAATCGTGCTGGTCGTTTCGTCCAACTCCATCGCCCACGGCCTGAAGCGGGCTGAAGCGGCCGGAATCGAGACGGCGGTCGTCACGAAGAAGCAGTGCGGGAGCGAGGAAGCCTTTGAGCAGAAGCTCATAGAAGTCCTCAAAGAGCACAACATCGAACTCATCGTCCTGGCGGGCTTCATGAAGATCCTCAGCAAGAATTTCACCAGAGAGTACGCAGGACGGATCATCAACGTTCATCCATCGCTGATCCCGGCCTTTTGCGGCAAGGGATGCTACGGACTCCACGTTCACGAGAAGGCGCTGGAATACGGTGTCAAAGTCACCGGCGCCACGGTCCACTACGTCAACGAGGTGCCGGACGGCGGCAAGATCATAATGCAAAAGCCCGTCCGCGTGAAGAAAGGCGACACACCGTCAGTCCTCCAGAAGCGTGTAATGGCTGAAGCGGAATGGCAAATTCTGCCGAAGGCGACGGAGCAGGTAGCGTGGAAGCTGATGAAAGAAAAGGCGGCGACGATGGAACAGTACGAAATCAATGATATAGGAAAACTGATAAACGATAATTCATACGTGGGCAGAGGCATCGTCATCGGAAGGACGAAGGGCGCCGGCAAAGCTGCAATCGCATACTTCATCATGGGAAGAAGCGAAAACAGCAGAAACCGTGTCTTCACCATGAAGGACGGTGAAGTCTTTACGGAACCATTCGATGAGAGCAAGGTCGAAGACCCGTCACTTATCATCTATGCGGCTATCAGGCAGTTCGAAAACAAGCTGATCGTCACTAACGGTGACCAGACGGACACTATCTACGATCACCTGGAAGCAGGCAAAAGCTTCGAAGACGCGCTGGCAACCAGGACCTTCGAGCCTGACATGCCGAACTTCACACCGAGAATCAGCGGCATGGTCGAACTGGGCGAAGAGGAGTTCACATACAAGATGAGCATCCTCAAGAGCATGTGCAAGACCGGCGGCAAGACGGGCAGATACTATTTCAACTACGAATCTGAACCGGGCCTCGGACATTTTATCCATACATACGAATGCGATGGGAATCCGCTTCCGACTTTCCGCGGAGAGCCGGAGAGGGTGGAGATTCCTGATGATATAGACGATTTCACGAACAATCTGTGGAAGTATCTGGACGAGGACAACAAGATATCCCTCTACGTCAGGTACATAGATGTGAAAACCGGCAAGTACGAAGAACGCATAATCAACAAGAGAGAAGGCTAAGGCACAAAAGCCGGAGGACAGATCAATGAACGAATTCAAACTCAAATACGGATGCAACCCGAATCAGGAGCAGGCCCGCATTTACATGGAAGATGGGAGCGAGCTGCCGATCACAATTCTCGGCGGCAGACCCGGATACATCAACTTTCTGGATGCTTTCAATTCATGGCAGCTGGTCAAGGAGTTAAAGGAAGCGACAGGCATGGCTGCGGCCACATCATTCAAGCACGTCAGCCCGACATCTGCGGCAATCGGTAGAAAGCTTCCGGAGAAAATGAAGAAAGCATACTTCGTCGACGACATTGCAGGTCTTGACGATTCACCGATAGCGTGCGCTTATGCCAGAGCCAGAGGAACGGACAGGCTTTGTTCCTTCGGCGACTTCATAGCCCTCTCTGATGTTTGCGATGAGATAACAGCAAAGATCATCAAGAGGGAAGTATCCGACGGCGTCATAGCACCGGGATATACGGAAGAGGCCCTGAAGATCTTACAGGCAAAGAAAAAAGGAAATTACAACATCATCCAAATCGATCCGGAATATGAAGCGGGCGAAGTTGAGAGGCGTCAGGTCTTTGGAGTGACCTTCGAGCAGAGCCACAACGATATCAAAATCGATAAGACTCTCATGGAGAATATCGTCACTGAGAACAAAGACCTGCCTGACGAGGTCAAGGAAGATATGATCATCGCAATGATCGCCCTTAAGTACACTCAGTCCAACTCGGTTTGCTTCGCCGAAGATGGACAGTGCATCGGCATCGGAGCCGGACAGCAGTCCAGGATCCACTGCACCAGACTGGCGGCGGGCAAAGCCGATACATGGCATCTGCGTCAGCACGACAAGGTCCTGAATCTGCCGTTCAAGGAAAAGATAGCAAGGGCGGTCCGCGACAACGCGATCGACGGATACATCAACGAATACGAAGAGGACGTGTGTGCAGAAGGAAACTGGCAGAAGTACTTCAGTGAGCAACCGGAGCCTCTTACAAAAGAAGAAAAAGAGGAATACCTGAGCGGACTTGCCGGAGGTGTACTGGCATCGGATGCATTCTTCCCGTTCAGCGACAGCATAGAAAGAGCTCGCCAGAGCGGTGTCAGTTACGTAGTTCAGCCGGGCGGCTCAGTAAGAGATGATGAAGTTATAGAAGGATGCAACAAATATGGAATGGTGATGGTCTGCAACAAAGTAAGATTGTTTCACCACTAAAAAGCGCTGCATAGCAAAATGGAGACAGAACATGAACATAATGGTAATTGGCGGCGGCGGTCGTGAGCACGCGATCATCAAGAAGCTTGCCGAGAACAAAAGTATAACTAAGATCTACGCCCTCCCGGGAAATGGCGGAATAGCTGCCGATGCGGAGTGCGTGGATGTTAAGGCAACAGATATCGACAGCATTAAGGCCTTTGCGGCAGAGAAGGGCGATATCGACTACGCGGTCGTTGCGCCTGATGACCCGTTGGCCATGGGCTGTGTCGACGTCCTTGAAGGAATGGGAATACCGTGTTTCGGACCCGATGCAAAAGCCGCGATCATCGAAGCGAGCAAGGTCTTCTCAAAGGACCTGATGAAAAAGTACGGAATCCCAACGGCACAGTACGAGACCTTTGACGACATGGATAAGGCTCTCGCATATCTGGAAAATGCGCCGATACCGACAGTTATAAAGGCGGATGGACTTGCTCTCGGCAAGGGCGTCATCATCGCACAGACCAGAGATGAAGCAAAAGCCGCAGTACGCAAGATGATGGAGGAAAAGGCCTTTGGCGCAAGCGGAAACCAGATCGTTATCGAAGAGTTCCTGACCGGCCCGGAAGTCTCGGTGCTTTCCTTTACCGATGGCAAGACGATCGTTCCGATGATCTCGTCCCAGGACCACAAACGGGCTCTGGACGGAGACCAGGGACTGAACACAGGAGGAATGGGAACTGTTGCGCCGAACCCGTACTACACGGAAGACGTAGCAAAGGAGTGCATGGATACGATCTTCCTGCCGACCATTGAAGCCATGAACAAGGAAGGCCGGACATTCAAGGGCTGCCTCTACTTCGGACTGATGATAACCGAAAACGGCCCGAAGGTCATAGAATACAACTGCAGATTCGGCGATCCTGAAACCCAGGTGGTGCTGCCGCTTCTCGAGAGTGACCTTTTGACCATCATGCAGGCGGTCACCGAACAAAGGCTTGCAGAAACGGAAGTAAAGTTTTCAGACGAGAGCGCATGCTGCGTCGTCGTAGCGTCAGGCGGATACCCTGCATCCTATGAGAAGGGCAAAGAGATATTCATCGGCGAGATGGAAGGAAAGACCGACGTATTCATCGCAGGAGCGAAACTTGAGGAGGGGGTCCTCAAGACTAGCGGCGGCAGAGTGCTGGGCGTAACATCCGTTGCGCCGACATTGAAAGAAGCAATAGACACGGCGTACAGAAACGTTGAAAAGATAGATTTCGAAAAAGCATATTACAGAAAAGACATTGGCAAGAGAGCCCTGGAGGTTGAAAGGAGCTGACATGGTATACAGAATTTTTGTTGAAAAAGAAGAGGCTGTGGCAAGCGAAGCGAAAGCTCTGCTGTCGGAGATCAGAACCTTCCTTGGCATATCCAAACTAGACAAACTCAGGATCGTTAACAGATACGATGTTGAGGGAATAAGTGAGGAGCTATTTGAGCAGTGCGTGGACACGGTCTTCTCAGAACCGCAGGTAGACGAGGCGTATAAAGAACTTGACGCGGAAGGCGGCATCGTGTTTGCGGTTGAAGCTTTGCCGGGACAGTATGACCAGAGAGCAGACTCAGCAGCTCAGTGCATCCAGATCATATCTCAGGAAGAAAGACCTCTCGTAAAGTGCGCCAAGGTCTACATTCTTTACGGCGACCTGACAGGCGATGAGGTGGCGGCAATCAAGAAGCACGTTATCAACCCGGTCGAAATGAGAGAGGCAGTTCTTGAACTTCCGGAAACTCTCAAGATGGAATACGATACACCGGAAAGCGTCGCTATTATCGAGGGCTTCAGGGAGATGGATGAAGCGGCTCTCAAAGGCTTCATCAAGGAAAATGGGATGGCCATGGATTACGACGATATTTTGGTCTGCCAGGAATATTTCAGAAGCGAAGACAGAGACCCAACTATAACCGAAATCAAGATGATCGACACATACTGGTCCGATCACTGCAGACATACAACATTCAACACTGTCATCGACAGCGTTGAGTTCGAAGATGAGACTCTCCAGAAGGCGTTCGGGGACTATCTCGAAACAAGAGAAAAACTCAAGAGAACCAAGCCTGTCACTCTTATGGATATAGGCACCATCGCGGCAAAGGCTTTGAAGGCAGACGGCAAGATGGAAGGCCTGGACGAGTCAGAAGAGATCAACGCATGCACGGTTAAGATCAAGGTTGAAAATAACGGCGAGCAGGAGGACTGGCTTTTGCTCTTTAAGAATGAGACCCACAACCACCCGACGGAGATCGAGCCTTTTGGCGGAGCGGCAACCTGCATCGGCGGTGCTATTCGAGATCCGCTTTCGGGAAGAGCGTACGTATATACGGCCATGAGAATCACCGGAGCGGCAGACCCGTTGAAGCCTCTTGAAGAGACTATCAGGGGCAAGCTCCCGCAGAGAAAGCTGGTAACATCAGCCGCTGACGGATATTCATCCTACGGCAATCAGATCGGTGTTTCTACAGGGTTGGTTCAGGAAATCTATCA
>SVCX01000053.1 GCA_015058145.1 Clostridiales bacterium
GGGGCTGGTCATTGCGGTGCTCTCGGTGCTCTGCATCATCACCCTGGCCGTATTTGCCTACCGGTCGATCATCGCAGGCCGTTCTACCTACTACTGCATTGCAGCCTGCGCGGCGACTTCCATGTTCATGTTCCAGGCCATACTGAACGTCTTCGGTTCCGTAGACCTGCTGCCGCTGACAGGCGTCACGTTCCCGTTCGTATCATCCGGCGGAACGAGCATGATTGTTTCATGGGGTATGCTCGCCTTCCTCAAAGCGGCGGATACTCGTCAAAACGCAAGCCTCGCGGTACGCGTCCACGAGAAGGACCCTGACAAGGGCCTGGCTTCTGTGGAATCCGTTTCCGCTGTCGATATATACGATCCGGAAGATCTCTACGCCCTCCTGGGTGAAGAATACAGAAAGCCTGCGCGCAAAGCCGTCAAAGCGGAGGAGAAAAAGATCCGCAAAACGGAGGAAAAGCAAGCTCGCAAGGAAGAAAAGAAGCAGGCGCACAGGGAGGAACCGGAACGCCCTGCCGGCACCCCTGGCGTTCGCAAAGAGGAACCGCAGCACCCGAAGGCGGTCAGCTACACGGAGGTCAGTGACGACGACTTCTTCGGTAAGTTCAATCCGCCGTCGAAAACGGCGAAGCCGAAGGCCGAAGAGGATGGTCCTTTGACCCTCGACGATATATTTGGAGAAAACGGCATGTTCAACAGTGACGGGAAAGGAGGCAAGCGATGAAGAAAATCGAAAAACGAGCTTTCCTGTGCCTCCTGCTGGGCCTTGTCCTGATGGCCGGCCTCTGTTACTTCATCTACGAAGACTGGAACAAAGGCGGCGACTGGGCTGTTTACGAAGGCAACCGCGACGTCTACGCGGACGGCGATCTGGCCAAAGGTGCTCTCTATGACAGAGACGGCAACCTGCTCATGCGCAACACGTCGGACGGAATGATATTTAACGACAGTGCCGATATTCGCGCCGCATGCATGCACATCACCGGCGACAAAGACAACAACATCGCAACCGGAGCAAACCGGGTCTTCCTCGAACAGCTCATTGGTTTTGATTTCATCAACGGCATATACTCGCTGAACAACGACGGCGAGGACGTCTATCTGACCCTTGATACTGATGTATGCGCCACAGCGTACAATGCCCTCTCCGGTCGCAAAGGCACCGTTGGCGTCTACAATTACAAGACGGGAGAACTCGTCTGCATGGTCAGTTCCCCAACCTACGATCCGGCGGATCCGCCGTCTACTATTCCTGAGGGCGCGTATATCAACCGTCTGATTTCGGCCACCTTTGCTCCGGGGTCGACCTTCAAGCTGGTGACCGCCGCTGCATCCATCGAGACACAGGACGACGCTTACAGCTATGATGTCGACTGTACCGGCAGCATTGATTACGGCCATGGAGACGAAGTGACCGATCTTGACGTCCATGGCAACGTCGATTTGAAGAAAGCCCTTGAAGTATCCTGTAACTGCTACTTCGCGAAACTCTCTGAAAAGATCGGCAGCAAAGACCTCAAAAAATATGTTCACAAAGCGGGACTTGATCAAAGCTACGACATCGATGGCATGGAAACAAAAGCCGGCACCTTTGATTTCCCGGAAGGCGGTGTCAACCTTGCCTGGACCGGCATCGGACAGTGGCACGACATGGTCAACCCTTGCGGCATGATGGTCTATATGGGTGCCATCGCCAATGGCGGCACAGCTGTGATGCCTTCCATCGTCAAGCCTTCCAACATCGTTTCCGAAAAGATCGACGCTGCTGCGACAGCCCTGAAGACGAAGGATATGATCGATGAAGAAACGGCTGAGTCTCTGACAAGCATGATGCGCAATAACGTAGAAAACCACTACGGCGGCGACAGCGCCTTCCCGGGTCTGGCAATCTGCGCCAAGTCGGGAACCGCGGAAGTCGAGGGGCAGGACCAGCCGAACGCCTGGTTCGTCGGATTCTTAAATGACGAAGACAATCCATACGCGTTCGTCGTGGTCGTAGAGAACAGCGGCTACGGTTCTGAAGTAGGCGGCGACGTCGCCAACAAAGTCCTGCAGGACCTGGTCAATTAAATAAGATCATTTTGCAAAAGCAATAAAAGAAGGCTGCTCCGAGGAGCAGCCTTCTTCTTTTGTCCATTGAATGGTACTTGTCTGTTTTTATTCGTATGAGAATTCCTTATCCTGATCGAGTACGTATACCCAGGTCTTACCAGGGGTGAAGCTGAACTCCTCGCCAGTCTCATCCTTGAAGATCGTTCTGCTGTCAACCGTATCTCTTGACCATGTGCCCTTGATGACTTCACCCTGCGTGAAGAGATATGCATCTCCGCCAGCGAACATATCAATGGTGAGTCTGCCCTTCGGGTCTGACAGGCCAGTTTCGTCGTCGGTCATGATGTCGCTGTGGACTTTCTGAACGAGAATATTGTCGAACTCGAGCTGCTTGCCAGTCTCTTTATCAACGTACGGATCACCGTACCAGTATCTCAGATACTTGCCGCTCTCTGCATCGTAATCACATCTGCTGTTGCAGCCGAGTGCCTTCACGCTGAGGGTTGTCGCCTTCTCCGGCTCAGCAAGTACTTTCTTTGCCTTCTCTACTGCAGCAACGTCTTCTTCAGCTGTGCTGTCACCCTTCTCTTCTATGAGAGCTTCGGCTTCTGCCTTTGCAGCTTTCTGGGCTTCTGCCCATTCGTCGTTACGGAACTGCCATGGCTCGATGGTCTGTCTCTCATCAAACCAGCCTTCTTTGTCCGCTACTTTTTCGACGCTCTTCCAATCGATGTAAGCATCGTTTGGTGCGGTCTTATCGCTGACGCGATAGAAGAGATCCGTATCTTCCATTCCGTTGATGTGCGGAACATTGTTGCTCTTCATATACTTGTGGGCGTGCTTTCCCCAGCCGTAGCCGACGTGGCATGCCTTGTACTCTGTTGCCAGATCGACGAAGTAGTATCTGACGCTCCTGATCGGTCCGAACTTGTCAGGAATATCTGAATAGTAGATGGCCTGCAGTCTGGTGAGTTCTCCCTCTACCGGGAACTCGTAGATGATGTCCGCCTGCGTGATATTCGACTGCGGAACCGCTCCGTATGTATCGTTCGGTATGGATACCTGAACAGGTCTTGCCGGAAGCGCATCTGCCGATTCAACCTCTATGCCGGTGATTGGATTGATTACTACTTCAGGCTCTGCCGCCTGATCCGTATTATCTCCGCCTCCACATCCTGTCAGTGCAATCGTTCCCATCGCAAGGATCATGATGAATGCTGCCGCGAAGATGAATTTCAGGTTTCTCTTGGTTCCCTTGTTTTCTTTCATGGCTGCTTTTCCTTTCGTCTATTCTTTGTGTTATAATAGCTTGCACTTGTTATTATATATGAAAGAAAGGCTTAAATGCGGAATCATAACAACATTTAAGGAGCGCTATGAAACACGAATACTACCCGAAGGGCATCTGCCCTGTAAAAATAGAGTTTGATATGGACGGCGATGTCGTCAGAAACATCGTCTTCACCGGCGGTTGCAACGGCAACCTGAAGGCTATCTCCAAGATCGTGGACGGATGGACTGCCGATGACATTGCCGACGCCTTCACCGGCAACACCTGCGGCTTCAAGTCCACCTCCTGCGCCGACCAGTTGGCGACGGCCGTCATGAAAGCGAAGAACGGGGAACTGTAATGCTGTATTTGGGTTACCACCTGTCATCTGTCAACGGATTCGAGGCGATGGGACGCGAGGCCATGGCGGCCGGTGCGAACACCTTCGCCTTCTTTACGCGCAACCCCAGAGGCGGCAAGGCAAAAGCAATCGACCCGGCCGACGCGGAGGCCCTGAGGACCCTGCTTGAGGAGAACGGCTTCGGCAAACTGGTCGCCCACGCACCGTACACTCTGAATCCCTGCAGCGACAAGGAGAATGTGCGGGAATTCGCCAAAATCTGCATGGCGGACGACATGGAAAGAATGGAATATCTGCCGGGAAACTACTACAACTTCCACCCGGGCAGCCACGTGGGCCAGGGGGCAGAGTCCGGCATCGAAATGATTACCACCCTGCTCAACGACATCATCACGCCAGCGCAGTCAACCATTGTTTTACTTGAAACCATGTCAGGCAAAGGCTCCGAAGTGGGCGGTAGATTTGAGCATCTGGCAGCCATCATCGACGGAGTCAAACAGAAAGAAAAAATCGGCGTCTGCATGGATTCCTGCCATGTCAGCGACGCAGGTTACGATATCATCGGCGATCTGGACGGAGTGCTGGATGAATTCGACCGTATTGTCGGGCTTTCATATCTTAAGGCTCTCCACATCAACGATAGCAAAAACCCGCCGGGTTCCCACAAAGACCGCCACGCCTGCATCGGCGAAGGCGAATTGGGGCTGGATGTCATCGGCCGCTTCATCAACCACCCGAAGCTGGCCGGTTTGCCTTGTATTCTGGAAACGCCAAACGAATTTGAAGGATACAAACGGGAGATCGAGATGCTCCGCGACTGGAAACCTCTATAGCAAAGAACAACAAAAGACGCCGCTTCACGCGGCGTCTTTTCAATTGTTTTTGTTTAATGCCTTTGCATTGTCTTATGCCATGATGAATCCGAATACTGCATAGAATATGAAGGAAATGATGGCAGCGATAATACCGTAAGGCATCTGGGTGAATGCGTGACGGAAGTTGTCGCATCCGCAGGCTGCGGAAGTAAGTACCGTCGCATCTGAGTAGAAGCAGATGTGTGAGCCGAATACACCGGCTGAGATACATGCACCGACTGCCAGAGGCATATCGACGCCGATATTCATTGCCAACGGAATGATGATCGGCAGCGCGATGATGTACATTCCCCAGTTGGTACCGGTGATAAACTCAGTGCACGCCAGTACCAGGAATATGATCATCGGTGCGGTTGCCGGAGTCATGACGTTCGTCGCTGACTCAATACACCATCTGGTAAATCCAATCTGCTCGTTCATATCCGCAAATACGAATGCCATGACCATGAGCATGAGCGGCAGGATCATGTTCTGGATACCCTTGATGATGATATCCCAGAATTCCGCTGCCGACATGATGTTCTGCGCCATGTACATGATGAACATGACGACCAGAGTGGCCAGAACACCCATCTCCATGTCCGTATCGAAGAGGATGGTGAATCCTACAAGGCAGATGATCGGAATGAAGAAGTTGAACATACGAGGCTTCTCAGGAAGGTTCATTTCGTCGCCGTGGTCGCTTGCCAGGATGGAAATCTTCTCGGATCCGGCCGGAGCCAGTGGACCGCCGTCCGCGACTCTCTGATAGGCCTTCTTCATGCCGAAAATCTTCGGAACAAGACCGACGATGACGAGCGGCACAATCAGCGCCGCGATCCATGCGTAGAAGTTAAACGGGATTGTCTTGACGAACATCTCGATTTCACTTGCGTCGCCTACCTGCCAGCCGTTCTTAACCAGAATTCTGCCGCAGAACACGGACCATGTTGTGATTGGGATCAGTACGCACAGTGGTGCTGCTGTAGAGTCGCATACGTACGCAAGCATTTCTCTCGGCGTCTTGTGCTTATCTGTCAGCGGCGCCATACAGGAACCGACTGTCATGGAGTTGAGATAGTCATCGATGAAGATAATACATCCAAGAATCCATGTCCAGATAAGTGCTGTTTTTTCTGTCTTTGCTCTCGCTGATGCCCACTGTCCGAATGCGTAGGCGCCGCCTGATCTCTCAATCAGGGAAATGATGCCGCCCATCAGTCCGCATACGATAATCAGCCAGGCGATGTCTTCCGACATCATCGTCGCGAGCAGTGAATCGCTGAATGCCTGCAGCGTGTTCGACCCACTCTCACCTACCATGATGAATCCAACTACCGCGCCGATGGTCAGAGCTTCGATGATTCTTTTTGTGATAAAGATGTAGAGAATCATCAGGAGCGCCGGTATCGTACACAGCACGCCGAACTGGGCGGGATCATCCGGCAGGAAGATTTTCAGTATGAACGTTGCAATGATGATGATTGCTGCCGCTGCCAGGGATTTTCTAGCGTTGAATGTAGCTATTTCTTTCGAAATAATCTCGCTCTGTTCTTTCAACGACATAGCATGACCTCCTTCCAGATAAAAAAATGAAGTATAATGATTTCTGCAATTTACCGCGGTAAATCCTAACAGCATTATACTCCACTATTATTTTCAATACAATAAACCGATTAAAACTTCTTATTCTTCTGAAGACTCCGCTTCCTCTTCACGTCCGTCCGCCAGTTCTTCCAACGACATCTGTCCAATGACGCCCTCCGCAAACACCGGCGGCTCCTCCGCTTCAAAGAGAACGCCTTCCAGATCCTCAATCTTCGGCAGATCCTTCAGGGATTCAAACTCGAACTGCTTGAGGAACTCATTGGTCGTTCCGTAGAGGTTCGGACGTCCTACGGTCTCCGCTCGTCCGACGATGGTTACCAGATTCTTGGCTATCAGACCTTCCAGCACTCTGTCGCAGCGGATGCCTCTGACCGCCTCGATTTCTCCCTTCGTGACCGGCTGCTTGTATGCCACGATAGCCAGTGTCTCCAGAGCGGACTGGGACAGTCTCCTGCGTCTGACCGGCGTACAGAGACGTTCAATGTAACCCAGATTCTCCTTGCGGGTCACGAACTGAAAGCTCTTGTTGACTTCGCGGATGACAATGCCGCGGCCTTCCTGCTCATACTCTTCCTGCAGTTCTTTGCACGCTTCATATATTTCTTTCTTATCCACATTGAAGATATCTGCGATGTCCTTGATCGCCAACGGCTCTCCCCACACGAACATCATCGATTCAATTGCTGACTTGATTGTCTTATTCGCCATCTGCCGCTACCTCTTCTCCAGTATTTTCATCGCTCTCCGGAACCTCATCCATCAGATGTTCCGTCGCGTATACTTCTATATCCCCGAACAGTTTCTTCTGCTCGGCGTCCAGTTTCCGCTCCTTCATCATCTCCAACACGGAGGAAAAAGTTACGGATATATCGTACTTGCTGCCTTTGTCCTGCACCAGTTCGTTGAAATTCGCCCGGCTTCCTTCCGGAAGATCTCTGAAAAAGTTTCGGATACCCGCGATTCTCGCTTCTGTCGTAATCCTCTGTTTTTCAGTCCGCAGATGATGCGCTCTGATTTCTTCGAGCTTTTTCTTCCGCTCCAGAAACTCCTCGAAGGCCGCGCGGAATCTCCCTTCATCGAGTATCAGGTATTCGTCCGGCTCTCCTGTAAACTCTGTCAGATCTTCCTGCGGTTTCTCGAGGGAAGCTGCCGCTTCCTCCCGGCGCTCCTCCAGCATCTCCGCCGCCGCCTTGTACTTCTTGTACTCGGCCAGCTTCGCCACCAGTTCCGTACGGGGATCTTCGTAGACTGTCTCCCCTTCCTCGTCAACGGCCGTGCGAGGCAAAAGCATCTTCGACTTGATTTCCAGAAGCTGGGCC
>SVCX01000054.1 GCA_015058145.1 Clostridiales bacterium
ACCACGCAGTCCGGCTGCACATTCTTCAAAACCTTCACCATCTGCTTCTCAGGAATCGCAACGCATCCTGCTGTGTACGGATTGTAGCCGAAGCAGTGCAAAAAGATTGCGGAGCCTTTGCCTGGGGTGCATGCCGCATTCCAGTTGATGTTCAGGCAGTACTTATAGTGCGGATCGTAATCAACGAGATGCTCGCTGGCACTCTTGTTCAGGTCCGGATAGTCTTTGATGCTGACCATTTCGTTGTAATGGTAGCCCTCCCGCTGATCGCCCGACCAGTAGTCATCCTTGGTGACCTGGTAGTATTCCATTGTGCTGCCAGGATCTTCCGCGATGCCGAAGGCCTTGGTGAACTTGTATGTGCCAGTCGGCGTCTTTCCGTCGCCTTCTTTGGTCTTACCCAAGCCGTTTCTGCCGATGTAGCCAGGGGTCTCTAAGATCTGCTTCCAGTTGCCTTCTGCATCCTTCTGATGCATGGAAACTTTCGCAACCGATCCGCCGGTGACAGCTACAACGAAGATCTGCGTAATATCCACCGCCTCTTCTGCTTTCACCGCCGCTTCGGCTTCTTTCGCCGCGGCCAGATCAATGACCCAAGACGGAGAATTCTCCGCTGCTGCAATGTCGAAGGCGGTTTCCGTCTCTTCGGCTGCAGCTGTCTCTTCGGTTGCAACTGTCCCTTCTGTCGCTGCATCCGACTTTGACGGCTCTTCCAGCGCGTACGAAACCCCGCCTCCCATCATGCAAAGGCAAGCCAGCAGCATTGGTATGAAAATGTATTTCCTGAATAACTGCCGTCTCATTTTCGATCCTATCTCTTTAATCCTATTCTTTTACAGTTCCCACTCTTCCCACTGCGCAGGGCTGATTACCTTCAGTGAATCAATCAGAACGACGCAGTCAGGCTGCACCCGGCGTACCGTCTTCATTCCAGCTGATGCATGGAAACATAGGCTGTCGTCGGTCCGATGCCCCCTACGATAAACAGCTGGTTTGCGTCTTTTGCTTCATCAAGGCTGCTGACCCACTCCGGCGAATCTTCCGCCTTAAAAGGTTTCTATAGGTTAATCATACCATATATTGTGCCTTACAGCATAGATGAAACTATAAATTCCTTATATATTGACGATATTGACCACCTAAGAGGCAGAGCCGTATAATAGCACCGTACAATACTTTCAGATAATTGTTGCAATAACAGAAATGAAACAGCGTTTTGCGCGATTTATCGTCGCACACAGCAAGACAATTCTTATCATATCCATCATCCTGGCGCTTGGCTGCGGCGGGCTGATTCCGTTCGTCAATGTCAACAAAGACATGACCAAGTACCTGCCGAAGGATTCCGCTATGCGCCATGGTCTGGATCTGATGAAAGCGGAGTTCGGCGACGAGAATTCCAGCGATCTCGAGGTCATGTTCGATGACCTTGAGACGGACGCCCAGAAACAAGACGTCCTGCAAAAGCTGGAATCCATGCAGTACGCAGACTCGGTGGATTACGATCCGCCGGATGAAGACGAGGACCACTTCTACAACAAAGGCAAGTACACCCGCTTCATCATCAACTGCGAATACGACCAGTATTCCCCGGAAGCCTCTGCTCTTTGGAATGATGTCATGGACACCTATGTCAATGGTCCGGACGCCGACGCGGACCGCAATGTGGAGCTGGGCGGCACCATCAACTCCGCCAACAAAAATGAGCTGCCTCTCTGGATTCTCGTTATCGCTGTCTCCCTCATTGTGGTGATTCTGCTGATCATGGCCAGCTCCTGGATCGAACCGCTGGCCTTCATGATCACCATCGGCATCGCCGTGCTCATCAACATGGGCACTTATATATTCTTTCCAAGCATCTCCAAGACGACCTTCGGGATTGTCGCAATCCTCCAGCTGGGTCTCAGCATGGACTATTCCATCATGCTTCTGAACCGGTACCGTCAGGAGCGGCTTCTGACTGGGGACAAGCGTGAAGCCATGCGGGAGGCCCTTTCCCGCTCTTTCGGCGCGATTACAGGCAGTTCCCTGACGACCTTCGCAGGGCTGCTGGCGCTGGTGTTTATGAGCTTTACCATTGGCGCTGATATCGGTCTGTCCCTTGCAAAGGGCGTCATCATCAGCATGCTCTGCATCTTCACTGCCCTGCCTGCACTCATCCTGGGTTTCGACAATCTGATGCTCCGCACGGTCAAACGCACACCGCCGTTCGATCTGCCGCGGCTGTCATGGTTTCAGAATAAGATGCGCATCCCGATCACAGTGCTGTTCGCAGCAATGCTCATCGGTTCTTTCGGGCTGCGGAACGGCGTGGATTTCTCCTACGCCCAGAGCTGGCTGACGGAGATCGACAAGGTCTTCGGGCATACCAATACCATCGTCATGGTTTATGATGAAGAGGATGGCGAAAAAGCCGGCGAACTTGCCGACTCTCTCGATGATGATCCAAAGGTCCGCAGCGCGGTCTGCTACGAGAGCACCCTCGGCAAACAGCGGCTCGTATCTGACATGCACGATTTTATCGACGACATGCGGGACGAAAGCAACAACGGCTCCACCAGCAAAAACAGCAGCGACTCCTCCAGCGACATGGAGCTGAGCGACGCCATGCTAAAGCTGATTTACTACGACTACTACGCAGGCGATCCGAAATTCACCTTAACCATTCCGGAATTCGTCGCGTTCCTGCGCGGCGATGTATTCCAGGATCCGGATTTCGCAGACAGCATCGACCAGGAGACCAAGGACCAGATCAACGATATGGTCAAGTTTACGGACCGCAGCACTCTCACCACGAAAAAATCTGCCGCCGGCCTTGCGGATTTCTTCGGTATGAAGAAGTCGCAGGCTGCGCAGCTTTTGCTTTATTACCAAATCAAAAACAACAAAAAAGGTGCGTCCATGACGCTGCCTGATTTCGTCGACTTCCTCGTCAATGACCTGGCGACGGATTCTGAATACGGCAAGATGATCAGCAAATCCCAGCGGAAGCAGCTCAAGTCCATGCAGGTCTTCACCGACAAGGATGCCATGACGTCGCCGATGCTGTATACCCGGACCGCGCAGCTTCTCGGCATGGACGAAAGCCAGATGCGCCTCATCTACGTCGACCATCATGCAAAGGCAGGAGTATCTTCCCAGCGGACCATTTCTGATCTTGCCTCAGTGCTCAGCGACATGGCGGCAGACCCTGCCCTCTCCGACCAATTCGGCGGCGAAGACACCGCGCAGCTCATCGCGGGCCTGCAGCAAATCGGGCAGATGGATCCAACGCCTTATGACATCAGCGGAATGGCGCAGGCACTGGAGGGATACGGCATGCCGCTGGATGCCGGCAGTATTGCCTTTGCATATGCTTACGGGGATCTGACTGCCAATCCGTCCTCTCACATGATTTCTGTGCAGAATCTCGTCTCTTACTTATTGAGTGACAAGGATACCAGCAGTTCCCTGTCCGCAGCGCAAAAGAAACAGCTCGGTATGCTGAAGCAGATCATCGACGCTTCTGTCTCCGGCAAGAAACTCTCTGCGAAAAAAATGGGCTCCATCCTCGGGATGAAGTCCTCTGACGTAAACAAAATCTACCTGCTGCACCAGTACGAGGACGGTAACACCGGCTCCTGGAAACTGACGCCGCAGCAGTTCATCAATTTCCTCGTCAATCAGGTCCTGACGGACAGCTCACTGCGCTCCCGCATCGGCAGCAACGCCTCTGATCTTCGCTTCGCGCAGAAGCTCATCAATAGTGTTGTAGCCGGTACCGAATTCACACACTCAGAACTGGCTGACTTCTTCAGTGACTACAGCAGCACTGGCGGTTTCGGCAACGGCACCAGCAACACTTCCGGCGGCGCCGACCTGGATCCGGACGACATCGCACTGCTTTATTCCCTCTACGGGTCCCGCCATTTCTATGATGATACGTGGACCATGGATATCATGCAGCTGGTAACTCATCTGGACGAGAACATGATCAGCAGACCTGCCTTTGCGAAAAACATGGACGCGAAGGATATTGAAGACGTGCATGAAATGCGCAGCGATATGGATGAAGCTGCGGAGCTTTTGCATGGAAAGCATTACGGGCGCATGATGATCACTGCTGTGATGGAGGAGGACTCCAATGAGACGCGTGCCTTCATGGATGACCTGACCGGCTGGACGGGCGGTCATTTCGACAACGATATGTACCTGATCGGCAACACCCCGATGGCCTATGAGATGTCCAAGACCTTCCACCACGAGCTGAATAAGATCACTCTGATTACGGCCCTGTTCATCCTGTTCATCGTGCTGCTTACCTTCCGGCGTGCGGCAACTTCCATCATCCTTGTGCTGCTGATCCAGTGCGCGGTATTCCTGACGATGGCTGTTCTGAATTTGCTGCATGTGGATATGCAGTACATGGCGCTTCTGGTCGTGCAGAGCATCATGATGGGCGCAACCATCGACTACGCCATCATCTACACCACCTATTACGTTGAGAACCGAATCCTGCTGAGTCCGCGCGAGGCGATTCAGGCTGCCTACAAAGGCTCCTTGCAGACGATCCTGACTTCCGCCACGATTTTGACTGCGGCAGTCGGCGTGCTCAGTTTCGCCTTCTATGATCCTTCGATCCGGCAGATCTGCCGCATTCTGGCAATCGGCTGTCTGATCGCGACCATTCTCGTCATCTTCGTGCTGCCGGCCATCCTGGCATGCCTCGACCGATTCGTCATACGCCAAAAGCACTGATCCGTGGACATCAGCATAGGTTCGAACTGAATCAATGGAAGATGACTTTCTTCACTTTATCGAAGAATGTCCCGTCCTCCAGGCTCTCCTTGATTTCTTTCTTGATACTGAACTCTTCGCCTGTCCTGTCTTCGTAAATCTCTTCAAAGGAACGTCCCTGATCATACGGGTCAAAATCAACATTCTCGGCACTGTCCCGCCAGTCACTGTCATCCGGCAGGTACTTGCACGCCAGGTTGTGCTGCTGCCACTCATAGGCCATGTCCTCCGCCGTACGGAAGGATTCCATATCGCGTCCGTGCACCGTGTGTGTGTCAATCAGCGCCTGACAGATGATGGTCTGATCATCTTCGTTGGTGATTTTGTATGAATCATAGACTGTCCAGTAGTCGTACATATAATGCGCTTTGAATTCCTGGCCTTTGTAGGTGAACGCGTAGTTTTCCCCGCCTCCGTCCTCATCGCGCAGATTGATGTCCGACGTGGAAGTCAACACGCTCTTTCCGTCGTCTGCCTCTTCTTCGTACACCCCATCCTGGTGGTCGTTGACCAGATTCACGATAAAGTCCGGGAAGCCGTGCAGGAACACATACCCGCACCCCAGTACTATTAAAATCAATATGATAAGTTTTTTCATTCTATCCTACCCCTGTTATAAAAGTGTATAGTCTCTCTCAAAAAGCTCTTCGCTGATCTGCTCATGCAAAACCTCCGCAGGCACTTTTTCGATCAGCTTCTCTCCTATGAATTTCTTGTTTTTGTTCGTGTATTTCGGCATGCCGTTCTTTGCCTGGATGTGCGCCAGTTCCGACTTCCAGAGTAGGCTGAGTTTCTGTTTCAGCTTCGCCTTAGGATTCGGCAGGGCTTCCCGCACGCGGTAGAAGTCCACTCTGTCTTTGATCAGTTCCACTGTGATGATGCCCCAATACTCCGGCACATGTTTCGCCACGTGCATGGCATGCCTTGAACCGGCAACAATATAGTTTTCGTCGTAGTATTTGTCGTAGTACTTCACCTGATCCGCAAGCCGGACATAGGTGTCGGCGTCGCTCTTGATTTCAATGCCGCAGAGTTTATCAGGCAAAACCATCACAACGTCGGCGCGGGCTTTGCCCGTCACCTTCTCCTCGATGAATCTGACTTTGCCGTACCGCTCCTCCAGATAGAGGAACAGCGGTTCTCTGATGTCCGCGTCCTTTAGGACGGCAGGATCTGCATTCTTAGCTGCTGTTGCCTTTGTTGCCGTCATAGTAGTCTGACTCCGTCCTGTCCTTCCATGATCTTCACGAAGCATTTCCGGCTGCGCGGTCCGTCAAACTCGCAGAAGTAAATGCCCTGCCATGTGCCGAGCAAAAGCCTCCCATCCTCGATGATGATCTGTTCGGAGAATCCGATCATGCTGGATTTCAGGTGCGCCGCCGAGTTGCCTTCCATGTGATGGTATCCGTCTTCCCACGGCACGATTTTACCCAGTTCCATGGTAAAGTCCCTGACCACATCCGGATCCGCGTTCTCGTTGATCGTCACGGCCGCAGTCGTATGCGGAATGAACACCGTGCAGATACCATCCCGCACGCCGCTCTCCGTGACAGCCCGCTGCACCTCACGGGTGATGTCCAGCATCTGTGTATGTTTTGATGTTCTTACTTCGAACTTAATTGTCTTCATGTTACAGCTCCTTGATCAGAAAACGGTCCATCGTTTCATGCACCGCATAAGGCGGCCGGTCAATCAGCGTATATCCTTCTTTCTCGTACAGTTTCAGCGCTGCCTGCAGGTTGGAATGGGTCTCAATATAGATCTTGCCATAGCCCAGCCGCTTTGCTTCTTCTTCGACCATTTTGACCAGTCTGGTGGCGATGCCGTGTCCATGGTAATCGTCTGCCACATAGAGCTTCTGCAGTTCCGCGCAGTCCTCCAGACCTTCAAAGACATCCACGCCGCATCCGCCGACGACTCTGCCCTCCGGATTGACCGCCACGAAGTAGTTCCGCTTCCCCGGCTGATCCATATAGTACCCGCAAAGATCATCCAGATTCGGGTCGAAGTATGCCGTTCCCGGAATCGCCAGGCCGTTGCTCTTCAGTCCGTTTTGGACCAGATACTTCAGCGTCGGATTGTCTGACTGCTGCACCTGTCTGTAAGTGATTTCCTCTCTGTCTGCAGTTTCCTCCAGTGTGAACTCCCACGCACAGCAGCCTTCCCGCTCGCTCTCCGTGATGTCCGGATAGCAGCTGATGCATTTGCATGAGATTCTGTCATCAATGACCTTCGCAAAATCAGCGTATTCTATTTCTCCGATGGCCTTGCAAGGATGCCACTCCATGCCTTTGCGGCTGCGGGCGCGCTGCACTCTGCAGTTGAGCGTCCTGTAAATCATCCTGTTGCCATCCTGAATGTATTCTTCGTCATTGAGATTGGCGTAGAGACGGAAGCGCATAGCCTTCTCCAGACCTTCGAGTCCCGCCCTGTCCGGCAGTTTCAAAAACTCCTTGACCCGTTTTGCCTCGATCACGGTGAAGGACCGCCAGATTTCCTTGTCACAGTCCATGGCGCCGTCCATTCCCTGCCGTTTCTCAACCGCCTGGAACCAAAGTCCGTCGCATGCGAGCCAGTCCTTCGAATATATTTCCGCCAGCTCGATGAGCTGTTCCTTACTGAGTTTCTTT
>SVCX01000007.1 GCA_015058145.1 Clostridiales bacterium
CTTCGTTATCATTTGCTACCTCTGTTTACCTGCAACTTCTATCGCTTCACTCAGATCAATGGCGCCTGTGTAATAGGCCTTGCCGATGATGGCTCCGTAGAGTCCGCGGGCGGCCAGCCGCTTCACGTCCTCTATGGTCGAAACGCCGCCTGACGCCACCAGCTGCATACCGAACCGCTCGGACAGTTCTTCGTAGAGTTCATGGTTCGTACCTTTCATGGCTCCATCCTTGGAGATGTCCGTAACGATAATCGTCTGCACGCCCAGCGCCTGCATCTGTTCGCAGAAGACTCTGGCTTCCAGTTCCGTCTTCTCCGTCCAGCCTTTGATGGCCACGTATCCGTCCTTCAGATCGACGCCGACTGCGATCCGTTCGCCCCAGCGTCCGACAGCCGCTTCGAGAAAGTCTCGGTCTGTCACTGCGGCGGTACCCAGAATCACCCGGTCGATGCCGGCGTCCAGATACTTCTCGATGACCGTCTCGCTTCGGATGCCTCCGCCGATCTCGCAAAAGCATCCGCTCTCTTTTTTGATTCGGCAGACGGTATCGAAGTTGGGCGTCGTGCCATCCTTGGCCCCTTCCAGATCCACAATGTGTATGTACCTAGCCCCCGCCGCCGCGAAGTCTCTGCCGATGGCCGGCGGATCTTCACTGTATATTGTCATATCCTCATACCTGCCGCGCAAAAGCCTTACAGCCTTTCCGTCAAACAGGTCTATCGCCGGAAAGATTTTCATTGCTAACCTCTTTTACTATGCTAAATTTCGCAGAACGCTTTTAGAATACTAAGGCCTGTTTTACCGCTCTTCTCCGGATGAAACTGACAGCCGTAGATGTTTCCGACTGCGACTGCAGCGGTCAGTTCCGCGCCGTACTCCGCCGTCGCGATTGTACTCTCCGCGCAGTCTGTTGCGTAATAAGAGTGGACGAAGTACACGTAATCTCCTTCCCGGGTGTACCGGAAGAGAGGTTCTTCTCCTTTCGCCGCTCCGCCCCTGAAGGCGAGCGCATTCCATCCGATGTGAGGAATCTTGTAACTGGCCGGTACGGCGCCCTTGATTGGCACGATGTTTCCTTTGATCAGACCGAGTCCTTTGTGTTCTCCGTACTCATAACTCTTTTCGAAAAGCAGCTGCATGCCGAGGCAGATGCCCATGAGCGGCTTGCCTGCCTTCGCCTGCGCTGTCACGATTTCCGCCATTCCGCTCTCGCGCAGTTTTCGCGCGGCGTCCTCGAAGGCGCCTACGCCCGGCAAAATGATTTGATCTGCCGCTTCTATTTTATCCGGATCCGCCGTAATCTCCGCTTCCTGCCCGATGAACTTCAGCGAACTCTGCAGGGAAAACAGATTTCCGACGCCGTAATCAATAATTGCTATCACTACAGAACTCCTTTCGTCGACGGAATTTCCTCCGCAAAGTCTTCATCGATTTTAACCGCTGCCCGCATACTTCTCGCAGCGGATTTGAAAGCGCCCTCAATGATGTGGTGAGAATTCGCCCCCGCCATCTGTCGGATGTGCAGCGTACAGGCAGCATTCCGCGTAAATCCAAGCCAGAACTCCTCCACCAGTTCCGTATCGAAGGTGCCGACTTTCGCTGTCGGAATGTCCAGCGCAAAACCGAGATAGCTCCGCCCGGAATAATCCACCGCCGTCAGGATGAGAGATTCGTCCATCGGGATGATAGCGCTTCCATACCTGCAGATGCCCTTCTTGTCACCGAGGGCCTGTGCGAAAGCTGTGCCCAGAGCGATGCCGACATCCTCCGTCGTGTGGTGATCGTCCACATGAGTATCTCCTGTGCACTTGACGTCCAGATCGAATCTGCCGTGTCTTGCGAACAGTTCCAGCATGTGGTCAAGGAATCCGACCCCCGTACTGATGTCTGCGCTGCCTCTGCCGTCAAGATTCAACTTGACAGCAATTTCTGTTTCTGCCGTTTTTCTGTTGATTTCCGCTGTTCTCATTTTTATTCCTCTATAATCTCTCTGAGAACCGTCAGGAAGATATCCATCTGTTCTCTGCTTCCTATTGTCACCCGGTTGTATTGCGCCATTCTCTCCTTCGTGAAGTGCCGGATGAGCACTCCTCTGCGCTTCATCTCCTCGTAAATCCTGTTTCCGTCCACCTGCGGATGCTTCATGAACACGAAGTTCGCGGTGGAATCCGTGAGCTCAAAACCCATGGCGTTGAGCTGTTCCTGAACATATCGCCTATTAACGATGATTTCCCGGCAGTTTCTGCGGGTGTACTCATCCTCTTCCAGAACACCGATTCCCGCCGCCATGGTCATGGAGTTGATATTATACGGATTGGTTGAAAACCGTATGGTGTTCAGATCTCTGATGATCTCCGCCGACGCGGCTCCGAATCCAAGTCTGGCCCCTGCCAGAGATCTTGACTTGGAGAATGTCTGCACGATGAGCAGGTTGTCGTATTTCCCCAGAAGCGGCAGACAGCTCTCTGCGCCAAAGTCTACGTAGGCCTCGTCCACGACCACCAGATTCTCCGGATTGGCCGCGATGATCTCCTCTATTTCATTCCTGCTCAGCGCCACCCCCGTATGAGCGTTCGGGTTTGCGATGAAAAGCGTCCCCCCTACCCCGCTGTAATCTGACGGAACGATCTGCAGGTTTTCATCCAACGGAATCTCTCTGTACGGCACACCGTTCATGTCTGCGAACACCGGATAGAATCCGTAGGTGATATCCGGAAATACTGCCGGCGTTTCGCCACTGCAAAACGCCATGAACGCGAAGTTCAGAACCTCATCTGAACCGTTGGTGATAATCACGTTGTCCCGCGTGAGCGGAATCCCATTCTCCTCGCTCAGGTGCGCCGCCAATTTCTCGGCCAGTGCTCTGCAGTCCGGATCGGAGTAAAGCTGCAGCTTCTCTGCCGCTTCTGCTGCTTTTGCAATTGCGTTCGGCGCCGGCGGAAACGGCGATTCGTTCGTATTCAGTTTCACGTACTTCTGATCCTGCGGCTGTTCGCCCGGAACATAGGGTTCCAGATCCTCGTACCTGCTGCTTAAAAATCTACTCATGTGTTTCTCATTATTTATCAATCGTGTCTTCCAGCTTTTGCACGATGTGTTCTATCTGACTTGTCTTGAATTTGAAGCTGGCCTTGTTCGCGATGAGACGGGCGCTGATCTGCGCAATCTCTTCGATGACTTCCAGGTTGTTCTCGCGAAGCGTCGTCCCGGTCTCCACCAGATCCACGATTACATCAGAAAGGCCCAGTATCGGAGCCAGTTCGATGGAACCATTCAGGCGGATGATGTCGATGTCCGTTCCGGAAGAGGCGTAGAACTCTCTGGCCACGTTGACGAATTTCGTCGCCACTCTCAGCTCGTTGTCCCTGTCGTAACTGAATCCTTTCGGGCCAGCAACCGCCATGCGGCACCTGCCTACGCCCAGATCCAACAGTTCATAGACGTTGGTTTTATCCTCCATGAGGATGTCTTTGCCAACCACGCCGATGTCAGCCGCACCGCGCTCAACGTAGATGGCAACGTCTGACGGCTTAACCCAGAAGTAGCGGACTCCTGCTTCTGTATTCTCGAAGATCAGCTTCCGGCTCTTCTCTCTGATTGACGGACATTCGAAACCAGCCCGTTCAAACATGTTGTAGACTTTGTCCCCGAGTCTGCCCTTCGGGAGTGCGATGTTGATCATATCAGTCATCGATCTCCACCTCCTCCCTGTCGAACTTCGCGAGTTTGCCGAGGCTGTCCATATAGACGCCGAAACCGATGGCCCGCGATGTTCTCTTCATGCTCTTCATGAGCTTGTCGTACTGGCCGCCCGAGAGGACTCCGTCCGGCACGCCTGCCGCAAATCCTTTGAATATGATTCCGTTGTAATATTTCAGATCGCTCACCACTGAGAAATCTATATTCAGCATATTCTCCAGACCCGCCCCTTTGAACGCCGCAACGATTTTTTTCAGAGCGCCGATGCTCTCGGCGTAAGCATCCTTCTCTTCATAAGTAAAGATGCTGTTTCTGAGGAAGGCTTCCTCCAGTTTCGGTATGACATCGTCAGGCCTTCCGTAGGTGTTGACCAAAAGCTTCAGCAGTTCCGCCTTGGCCGGTCCCAAATCTGCGCTGCGGCAGACCCGCTCCAGACTGTGCGCGTTCTTGCCGCTGATGCAGGCGGTCACCTGCTCTTCTGTCTCCTTCGGGAACCCGCAGCTCTCGAAGAGCTTCGTGAGTATGTCGAGATTGGAGACGTCCAGTTTGGCTTCTTCGCTGAGCACATTCAAGCTCTCCGCCGCAAGCAAAAGCACCTCGCTGATGCAGGCGTCATCCACTGCGCCGAGACACTCGAGTCCGACTTGCATGATCTCCTTGAAGTAGTGCGTCTTCGGAGAAACCCTGTAAATGTTCTCGTTGTAGTAGAGTTTGATGATGCGGTTTCCGATGTGCCTGTTGTTCTTCACGATGGACAGTGTGACGTCAGGCTTGAGCGCCATCAGCATGCCGTCCGTATCCGTGAAAGTGATGATCTGCCCCGAATCCAGGAAGTCCCTGTTGGCGGCATAGAGTTCGAACTCCTCGAACTTGCTCATTCTGTACATAGAAAAGCCATGACTTGCGTACAGCTGTCTGAGGGCAAACATGGCTTTTTCTTTGTTACTGAAGATATCTTCGTTGATTTTCATTTCGTTTCTGTTCTCTCTTATTCATCGAATCTGCTCAGTATGGATATGGCGTGTCCTTCCAGACCTTCCTCTCTCGCAAGGAGAGCAACCTTGTCTTTCGCGTATTCCAGAGCGTCCCTTCCGTAGTAGGTCAACGACATGGATTTTGTGAAATCGTTCACTGTCAGCGGGCTGGCGAAACGCGCTGTGCCCGATGTCGGCAGCGTATGGTTTGGTCCCGCGAAGTAGTCGCCCAAAGCTTCCGGACAGTTCTTCCCGACAAAGACGGAACCAGCGTTTTCAACTTTATCTGCCCACTCTTCCGCGTCGTCGAGGAAGAGTTCCAGATGCTCAGGCGCCAGCTTGTTTGCCAGATCGACCGCTTCGTCAATGGTCTTCACGATGATGATCTTGCCGTTGACTTCGATGGATTCGCGAGCGATCTCCTGTCTCGGCAGCGCGGACAACTGCACTTCCAGCTGTTCGGCTGTTCTCTCCGCGACGAACTGGTCGTTGGTGATCAGCACAGCCGTTGCCATTCTGTCATGCTCCGCCTGAGACAGCATATCCGCCGCGATGATGCGCGCGTCGCTGCCTTTGTCCGCAATCACAAGAACCTCACTCGGTCCCGCGATAAGATCGATTCCAACCTGACCGAAGACCTGCTTCTTGGCTTCCGCCACGTAGGCGTTTCCAGGGCCGACGATCTTGTCTACCATCGGCACTGATTTTGTTCCATAGGCCAGTGCCGCCACCGCCTGGGCGCCACCGATTCTGAAGACCCTGTCCACACCGGCAATCTTAGCCGCTGCCAGGATGACTGGCGCGATGCTTCCATTCGTGGTCGGCGGAGAAACCATAACGATTTCTTCTACGCCGGCGATCTTGGCTGGAATTGCGTTCATGAGAACAGTGGACGGATAGGCCGCCGTGCCGCCAGGGATATAGATTCCTACCCGCTTGAGCGGAAGAATCTTCTGGCGGAGCTTCAAGCCTTCTTCCTCCAGCGTATATCCTTCCTTTACCTGCGCTTTATGATAATATGCGATTCTGTCGGCCGCCTCCTGAAGGGTTTTCATTACATCTTCCGGAACCTCTGCGACTGCAGCATCGATTTCCTCCTTTGTGAGCTCTAAGGTTTTAATGTCTGCACCGTCAAGCGTCTTACAATAGTTGATGAGCGTCGGGTCTCCTCCCATTTTGACGCCGAAAATAATATCCGATACGACCTGACTTACATCCCTGCCCGATCTGTCTCTGATGAGCACATCATCCAGTGCATATTCACCTTTCTTCAAGATTTTAATCATCCTCTTCTCCTTTAGTGCTTTATTGCTTTATCTGAATAAATAAGTAAACGACATTGTTACTATAACGCGTGCGCCCTTTTCTGTCAAGGGAAAGACGGCTTTAAAAACTGTTAGAATACAATTAAAGAACCCGGCGCTTCTCCGCGCCGGGCTTTTCCTCTTTTTCTGCCCTTAGACCGTGATATGTTACAGCCATCTCTCTTCCGCACGCTTGGCAGAATTCCTGAGATGATGCTCGACCGCCGCCTTGGCCGCCTCCACATTCCCTGCCACAACCGCGTCATAGATGCCGGTGTGTTCGTCCAGGATCTTCTGAAGATTTTCCCTCTTGTCCAGGATTCCCTGTCTCGCCAGGTCGATGTACTCCTGATAGGATTTGAGGGCCTGCATAATGAATCTGCTCCGGGTCATCTGATAGAGAATCTTGTTGAATTCCTCATCTGCGGCGGCAAGCTTTTCGACCATGCCGTTCTCTGTGTACAGCGCCATGACCTCCAGCTGTTCTGTCAGTTTCTGGACGTCTTCTTCCGTCTTGTTCTTGATCGCCCATTCCACCGCGAGCTGCTCCACCGCATTTCTGACGGCGTAGATATCATGAAGGTCGGACTGTTCAAACCCTTTGGCGAAACAGCCTTTGTTCGGAACGTACTCAATCAGATTTTCCTTTGTCAGCTGCTTGAACGCCTCGCGTACGGGTGTCCTGCTCACCTTGAGCTCTTCTGCTATTTTGTTTTCAACCAGTTTCTCCCCGATGGAGTAATCGCCGTTGATGATCCTTCCGCGCAAAATCTGCACAATCTCATCGGCAAGAGAGCAATCTCCCTTCAATACCTGGTCAGCCATTCACCTTTACCTCCTACTAGCTGTTTGAAGATGTTTCTGTCAATACGTCTTCGGTTTACAGCAGATGGTTTTCGATGACCTGAACATCCGGGTCAAAGTCTTCGATCTGCAGATAATACTCTGCCGCATCGAAGAACGCTTTCATCGGCGCAAGACCGATGACCTCTGTTCCGATTACGTTGACGCCGTATCTGGCCGCCTCTCTTCTGACCAGTTCAAGAACTCTGTGCAGCGGCGTAATGTTGAAGTTCGTCATGTTGATGGATACCTGAGCCACGTTTCTCTCTTCCAGGAGAAGACCCATGGCCTTGACGCACTTGAATCCACCCTTGACTTCTCTGATGATGTTAGCGATGTTCTTGGCGATTTCCACATTATCTGTCGCCAGGTTGATGTTGAATGCGATGAGAGGAGGTCTTGCTCCTACTGCAACGACGCCGCCCGTCGGATGAATTCTGGCTCCGCCGAAATCCGGACACCACTTCTCTTCCTGAACCTTTTCAGCCATGCCTTCAAACTGACCCTTTCTGATCTTAGCCAGATTCTTTCTGTGCTTGGCAGTCGCAGAATCCTCATAGAGGAATACCGGCAAATCCGCTTCCGCAGCGATTCTCTCACCGACTTTCTTTGACAGCTCGATGCAATCTTCAGTCGTCGCCTCTTTGATTGGAACGAACGGTATAACGTCAACGCAACCCATTCTCGGGTGGCCGCCTTCATGCTTGGTGAGGTCGATGAGTTCGACCGCCTTCTTGGCCAGCTTTACGCTTGCTTCTTCGCAGGCTTCCGGGCTGCCCATGTATGTGATAACCGATCTGTTGTGTGTTTCATCGGATGAATAGTCGAGCAGTGTGCATCCCGGTGTGTTTCTGATCTGATCCACACACGCCTCGATGACTTCCTTGTTTCTTCCTTCGCTGATGTTAGGTATGCTTTCGATGATCTTCGCCATTACAGTTCCTCCTCAATTGCTTTGTATAATCTGTCCGCTATCTGTTCTCCTTCTGCAAGGATCTTCTTGCCTTCTGCTTCTGCTTCCGCCGCAAAAGCTTCATCCTTCACTCCCGGAAGGTTGATCTTCACGTTCATCCACGCGCCGCGGATACCCGTCAGCAGATTGATGACGCCTACGCCGAGATCGCTGGCGCAGTTCTTGTTGAAGTGTCCATACAGTTTGTCTGCCAGCTTGAGTCCTTCCATTCCCATCTGCATAACGCTGAGAGGAACTTTCGTCGCTTCAAGCGTACCGTCTGCGATAGCCTTTTTTCTCGCAGCTTTTTCTTCATCGGTCTCCTTCGGCATCTTGAAGGCCGCCGCGACCAGATTGTAAGCGTCTGTATCTTTATCGATGGCGGCTTTGAGGTCTCCGTAGAGTTTCACCGCTTCTTCCTTGACTTCTCCGCACAGCGCATGGTCGTCGGCGTACTTCTTCTTGGCTGTGGTCAGATCACAGACCATGGAGACAAGCGCCGCACCCTGGGCGCATGCCAGCGCGCTTACGCTTCCGCCGCCCGGCGCCGGTTCGTCGGAGATAAGGATATCCAGATACTCGTCCAGTTTGAGGTCGATCAGTTTCATGTTCTATCTTCTCCTTTATTGTTGATTTTGCACTAACTTCTATCTTCTTATCACAACTATTTCGCAGCAGCTGCGATGCTGCCCTTCTTGATGACTCTGTCCACAAGGTTGGATCCGAGTCTGTAGCAGACCATCTCAAAGTCCGGAGCGTTCCAGATGACCAGGTCAGCCTGTTTGCCGACTTCTGCGGTTCCGACTTTCTCTCCGAGACCGATGGCGCAGGCCGGATTGATTGTGACGGCTGTCAGCACTTCTTCCGGCGTCAGCTTGTACTTGAGACATCCCAGATTGATGACGATCTGCAGGTTCAGCGACGGGCAGGAGCCCGGATTGAAATCGCTGGCCATGGCGACCGGGATTCCCTTCTCCACCATGGTCTTCGCCGGAGCGTAGGTCTTGCCAAGGTAGAAGGACGTTGCCGGCAGGCACATGGCTGTGACGCCGCCCTTTGCCATGGCGTCCATCCCTGACTCCGTGATGGCGATCAGATGCTCCGCCGATGCGGCGCCCAGTTCGCCGGCCAGTTCCGTTCCGCCGATTGCTTCAATTTCGTCCGCGTGAATCTTGAGTCCGAAGCCCATGTCTCTGGCACAAGTCAGATACGTTCTGCTCTGTTCCGCGTTGAACACGGAATCCTCGCAGAATACGTCGCAGTAGACTGCCAGATTTCTCTTCTTGATCTCAGGAAGAATGTCGCGGCATGTCATCTCAATGTACTCATCGCCTTTGCCTTCGTATTCAGGCGGTACGGCGTGAGGTCCGAGGAATGTCGGGACCACATCCATGACATGGTTCTCAGCCAGATCTCCAATGACCTCGAGCATTTTAATCTCGGATTCCTTGTCCAGACCGTAACCGCTCTTGGCTTCACAGGAAGTCACGCCCATGCTGAGCATTTCATCAAGAAAACCCTCTGTTTTATTATAGAGTTCTTCTTTCGAAGCTGCTCTGGTCTTGCGCACGGTGTCCAGAATTCCGCCGCCGGCTCTGAGGATATCCAGGTAATCCGCTCCCGCCAGTTTCATGGCGATTTCATGCTGTCGGTATCCTCCGAAGACCAGATGAGTGTGTCCGTCCACCAGGCCCGGCGTGACCAGCTTTCCTTCCGCGTCGATCACTTCATCAAAGTCGCCGGATGGAATTGCTCCGCCGTCGGTGATTTCTGTAATAATCCCGTCTTCTATGGCGACAGCGGCGTTTTCGAATTTCTTGTTGACGCCCTGTTCGCCGCCTTTGTGGCTGTAGCTGCCTACAGGTGTCTGCAGGCAGCCGATATTTTTAATCAGTACTTTTGCCATTTTGGATCGTCCTTTTATTTCACGTACTTGTCCACAGTCTCGTCGATGATACTGTCTTCCACCAGATAAGGGATCGTAATGTGTCCCTTGCCGGCGTAGTTCTTGTTGTATTCAACAGACGTTTCGATAGCGTGTTCGTTTCTCGCCCAGTTTCTTCTGGCAACACCGCCCATAACATCCCACATCATCGCAGAGTGAAGGATCTTGTCGACTCTTTCGCTTCCGTCGAGGAGCAGGCCAAAGCCGCCGTTGATGGCCTTGCCGATGCCTACGCCGCCGCCATTGTGAAGTGCGCAAAGGCTCATGCCTCTGGCTGCGTTTCCTGCGTAGCACTGTACTGCCATGTCAGCCATTACGTTGGATCCGTCCTTAATGTTCGAAGTCTCTCTGAACGGAGAGTCGGTTCCGGATACGTCGTGGTGGTCTCTTCCCATCATGACAGGGCCGATCTTGCCTTCTCTTACGAGCTTGTTAAATGCCAGACCGATGTCTCTTCTTCCCTCAGCATCCTGATAGAGAATTCTCGCCTGGGTTCCTACGACCAGCTTGTTCTTCTCTGCGTCTCTGATCCAGATCCAGTTGTCTCTGTCCTGACCGCGTCTGTTCGGATCGATGACGTCCATCGCCGCCTGGTCCGTCGCTCTCAAGTCTTCCGGCTTGCCGGAGAGGCATACCCATCTGAATGGGCCATAGCCATAGTCGAAGAGGATCGGTCCCATGATATCTTCCACGTAGGAAGGCCAGATGAATCCGTCTTTATCATCTACGCCGTTCTTGGACAGTTCCTTAACTCCGGAATCGTACATTGCCTTCATGAAGGAGTTGCCGTAGTCGAAGAAGTAGGTTCCTCTCTCTGTGAGCGTCTTGATGGCCGCGAAATGCCTGTGGAGGGTCTTGTCAACTTCCTTGCAGAACTTGTCTCTGTCCTCGTGAAGCATCTGCGTTCTCTCCTCGAACGTATATCCAACCGGGCAGTAACCGCCGTCATATACGTTGTGGCAGGAAGTCTGGTCTGAAAGCAGGTCGATATGGAAGTCTCTGTCCACTGCTGCTTCAAGCAGATCTACAATATTTCCATGATATGCGATTGAAATGCTTTCTTTCGCATCGATCTTCTCCTGCGCGAGTTTGAAGACTTCGTCCAGATCCTGACATACGACATCGACCCAGCCCTGATCGTGTCTTGTGTCGATTCTTGACTGGTCCACTTCTGCGAAGATGCCGACTGCATTCGCGATGTTCGCCGCCTTAGGCTGCGCGCCGCTCATTCCGCCGAGACCAGATGATACAAATGTCTTTCCTGCCAGGTCGCCGTCTTCCGGAACGCCCAGTTCCTTACGCCCTGCATTGAGAATCGTGTTGAATGTTCCGTGAACGATTCCCTGCGGTCCGATGTACATCCAGCCGCCTGCAGTCATCTGTCCGTAATTGGCTACGCCCATTTCCTCTGCGACTTCCCAGTCCTCCAGGTTGTCGTACATGCCGATCATCATGGAATTGGTGATGATGACTCTTGGTGCTTCAGGCTTTGACGGGAACAGTCCCAGCGGATGCCCTGATTCAACGACCAGCGTCTGCTCTTCTGTCATCTCTTCCAGGTATCTCTTGATGAGGTTGTACTGGAGCCAGTTCTGGCATACGGAACCTGTTTCTCCGTATGTAACGAGTTCATATGGGTAAAGGGCTACTTCAAAGTCCAGGTTGTTGTCGATCATGACCTGGAACGCCTTGCCTGCGAGGCAGTTGCCTTTGTACTCGTCGATCGGTTTTCCGTAAATTCTTCCTGCCGGTCTGTATCTGTAAGCGTATACTCTTCCATATGTCTTCAGCTCTTCCATAAATTCCGGAGCAAGTTTTTCATGCAGTTCTTCCGGAACATAACGAAGTGCGTTTCTGAGCGCAATCTTCGTCTGCGCTTTCGAAAGTCTGAACCCTCTGTCCGGCGCTCTTCTGATTCCTTCCTGGAACTCAGGCATTTCCGGATATCCCAGATCCAATTTGATTGTCATTGCATTTGCGATCGCTTTGTTTTCTAACATTGGATTTCCTCCTCCTCTTCGGAATTTATTTCAGGTTTATCACTTTGTCTACTGCTTCGTTCAGCGAGAAGTCCTTGACCATCTCGTCGAACTTCTTCAGTTCGTCGATCATGATGATGTCTTCTTCGATTGGATCAGCCTTCGTTCTGATGAAATCATAGGCCACCCTTGTTGCAGGCGCCAGATTGTCGATTCCTTTCTCGCCCTGCTCCTGTCTGAGCCAGATTGCCTGTGCTGCGGCGGAGAGCTCAATTCCCAGAACCTTCTGGGCGTTGTCGAGAACCATCGCTGCTGTTCTGGCGGAAGTCGTTCCCATGGATACGTGGTCTTCCTGGTTTGCAGATGTCGGAATCGAGTCGACGCATGCAGGATGGTCATAGACTTTGTTTTCTGAAACCATGGAGGCCGCCGCGTACTGCGCGATCATGTAGCCTGAGTTGAGGCCGCCTTTCTTAACGAGGAATGCTGGCAGTCCTTCTGAAAGCTGTGAGTTTACAAGTCTTTCGATTCTTCTCTCTGAAACGTTTGCCAGTTCTGATATCGCTATCTTAAGGAAGTCAAAAGCAAGCGCCATCGGCTGTCCGTGGAAGTTTCCGCCGGAGATAACTTCGTCCTCTTCCGCAAAGACCAGAGGATTGTCTGTTACGGCATTGATCTCGATCGTTACCTTGTCGTAAACATACTTTATGGCATCTCTGGATGCGCCGTGAATCTGCGGCAGACATCTCTGAGAATACGGATCCTGCACCTTCGTCTCGTGCAGCCATCTTGCATTGTATGATCCGTCGAGAAGTCTTCTCATATTCTCTGCTTCTATCATCTGCCCTTCGTGACCTCTGATGGCGTGTACCTTAGGGTCATACGCCTTGCGGATCGCATGCATCGCTTCGCCCGTCAGCGCGCCGGCGATGTCTGCCGTTTTGAGGAGCTGCATTGCATCGTAGAGAACGTTTACTCCTACAGCCGTCATCATCTGCGTTCCATTGTTCAGTGCAAGGCCTTCTTTTGCTGCCAGTTCTACCGGTGTAAGTCCTTCTGCTTCAAAAGCTTCTTTGGCTTCCACGACCTTGCCTTTGTATTCGACCATTCCCATTCCAATCAAGCCGAGGGCGATGCAGGAAAGCGGCGCAAGGTCGCCTGACGAACCTACGGACCCCTTTTCCGGAACGATCGGGATAATATCAGCGTTCAGCATATCTATCATGGTTTGAATCGTCGAAAGACGAATGCCTGAGAATCCTCTCGTCAGATTGTTGCATCTCAGAAGCATAGCAGCTCTGACGTAGTGTTTCGGATACGGATTGCCCATCGCGCAGGTATGGCTCATGATGAGGTTCTTCTGCAGCTGCGCCGTGTCTTCAAATGAAATCTTGACGTTTGCAAATCTTCCGAAGCCTGTTGTCAATCCGTAGATGACCGCGTCGTTCTCGAGTTTCTCTCTGACGTAGTCTCTGGATCTATTTACCGTGATCTTAGCGTCTTCGGTGATTTCGACTTTCTCGTAATGTCTGCTGACATTGATTACGTCTTCAATAGTAAGACTCTTTCCATCGATTCTAACTGTCATGGCTTTTCTCCTTTAGCTAATGTATTTAAATAAATATGTAGACTTGTTTGGATTGATTATACCTAAAAAACAACGGAAATACTATATATTTGGCAAAATTTGGCACTCCGTTAAAGAGTTAGCGCTTTGCCTTGCTAAAGTGAGTGGAGCTATTAAAAAGAGGCCCGGCAGGGCCTCTTCGCTATCGTTGTTCGTGCTAGTCTGTCGTGTAGTTGTCAAAGTATCCCTGGATGTAAACGATTGGTGTTCCCTTGTCGCCGGAACCGGACGTCAGATCGCACAGAGAACCGATGAGGTCGGTCAGCTGGCGAGGCGTCGTTCCTTCGGATTCCATCTTGCCCACCAGACTTCCGTCTTTCTCTGTAATCCTTCCTTTGATCGCCTCCTTGAGATCGTCTCCGGAGAGGTCTGCGAAATCGTTATCTGCCAGATACTTGAGCTTCAGCTCGTTCGGAGTTCCCTCGAGACCCTTCGTGTAAGCCACGCCTACTCTCGGGTCCGCCAGTTCCCAGATTTTGCCCACAGGATCCTTGAACGCTCCGTCTCCGTATATCATGACTTCCACGTTCTTTCCCGTTCTTGCCTTCATGTCCGCCTGCATGGCTTCCACAAGTTCCTGACTTTCCGCTGCTCTCGGGAAGAGTTTAACGGTGTCCTCCGTCGCCTTGTTTGAGCCAAGCAGCCCAAAGGTTTCGTTGTATCCGCTGCCATCTACGGACGCGTTCAGGATATCATCCAGACCGCAGACTTTTTCTGCGCCTGCCGCCTTGAGCAGTCTCTTGCTTCTTTCTCTCGTGTGGATATCGCAGGTGATGACGTTCTTCGTGTGGTTCAGAATCTCCTCAGCGTGGTTTGCGAAGATGATTTCGACATCGGCGCCGCACTCTTTGATCAGGTCGCCGTAGTACTGAACGTAATCCACGCCGGTGAACTGGTGCTTGTTCTCGCCGAAGAGCTCTCTGTACCTGGCGAGATCGAGCACATCGCTGTAAGGATTGATGCCGGCCTCATCTACCTGATCCATGGTGATGAGAGCATTGCCCACTTCGTCGCTCGGATAGCTCAGCATGAGGACGATTTTTTCGGCGCCTTTGGCGATGCCTCTGAGACAGATGGCAAATCTGTTTCTGGAGAGAATCGGGAAGATGACTCCCACTGTGCCGCCGCCCAGCTTAGCCTTTACGTCCGCTGCGATGGCGTCGACGCTGGCGTAATTGCCCTGCGCCCTTGCTACGACTGACTCTGTCACACACAGAACATCTCTGTCTCTGACTTCAAAACCATCTGTCTCAGCCGCTCTGAGAAGGCTGTCGACGACGATTTTTCCGATGTTGTCACCCTCTCGGATGATCGGGCCTCGGATGCCCCTGGAAACTGTTCCTACGTTTCTTTCCATTGTTAACCTTCTTTCTATATTAACTTACATTATTTACCATTTTTGATTGTTTCACGTGAAACATCATTTCGAGTGTCAGCCCAAACTCTGAAGCAGGTCTATGAGGCGTTCCAACTCTTCCGAGCTGTAGAATTCTATTTCAATTTTTCCCTTCTTTCCCTTGCGGTTCAGATTGACTTTCGTGCCGAGAGCCTTTCTGAGATCTTCCTCAACTCTTTTCTCGTCCGCACTTTTCTTCTTTGGCTTTGGCTTGGACGCAGGCTCCTTGACCTCCTTCGCCAGCTTTTCGATCTGTCTCACGGAGAGCCCTTCTCTCGCAGCTCTTACCGCCAGATCCACCTGCTTCTGCTGACTCTTTACTGACGCCAACGCGCGGGCGTGACCGGTCGAAATCTTCCCTTCCGCCGTCAATTCCTGCACTCTTCCCGGCAGTTTCAGCAGCCTGAGGCTGTTTGTAATATACGGCCTGCTTTTGCCGACGCTGTAGGAAACCTGCTCCTGTGTGAGGCCATAAGTCTCAATCATCTTCTTCAGCCCTTCCGCCTCTTCGATAGGGTTCAGGTCTTCTCTCTGCATATTCTCAATGATTGCAAGGAGCATATTCTCCTCGTCGGTCAGTTCCTTCACAACGCTGGGAACTTCCTTGAGCCCCGCAATTCTGGCCGCTCTCCACCTTCTCTCGCCGGCAACGATTTCATAACCCTTGCCCAGCCTGCGCAGAACGATCGGCTGTATGACCCCGTGCTGCTCTATGGACGCAGCCAACTCTTCCAGCTTTTCTTCATCGAAGGTCTTTCTTGGCTGTGCGGCGTTCGGCTTGATGTCATCAATGCTAACATAAAGAACCCCGCTTTCATCTGAAGGGGATTCTTCTGTCTTATCTTCTGTCCTTTTCTTTGCTGCTGCCGGTTTTCTCTCTGCCGGAGCTACTTCCGCATCTCCGAAGAGGGCTTCAAGGCCTTTTCCCAGCCCTTTGGCTTTAGTCTTTGCTGCCATCTACTTCTCCTTTTCATTTTCCAGGAATTCTTCGGCGAACTCCATATACGCTTGGGCCCCTCTGGATCTTGGATCGTACTGAATTACAGGCATGCCATGGCTCGGCGCCTCCGCAAGCCTTACATTTCGCGGAATCACCGTAGTATAGACCTTCTCCTTGAAGTACTTCTTGACTTCCTCGACAACCTGAGCGGACAGATTTGTTCTGCCGTCGAACATGCTCAGGATAACGCCTTCTATCTCAAGCCCCGGATTCATGTGCGTTCTAACAATGTCAATAGTACTCATGAGCTGGCTTACGCCTTCAAGAGCATAGAATTCGCACTGAATTGGGATCAGGACGGAGTCAACAGCTGTAAGAGAGTTGATGGTCAGAATGCCCAGTGACGGCGGGCAGTCTATGAAAATATAATCGTAATCCGGCTTCAGGACATCGATTGCCATCTTCAGGCGCTTTTCTCTTCCTGCCTTATTGATAAGCTCAACCTCTGCGCCTGCCAGCTGTACGCTCGCTGGCATGATGTCAAGATTTGGAACCCCTGTAGGTATTATGGCTTCCGCCGGATGGTGATCATCTTCGATGAGTATCTCGTGCGTCGTCAAATCCAAATCCTTCTTGGATACGCCCACACCACTTGTCGTGTTCCCCTGAGGATCAATATCCAGGATCAGCACCTTCTTCCCCTTGAGGGCCAGACACGCCGCAAGATTGATGTTCGTGGTCGTTTTCCCGACGCCGCCTTTCTGGTTAAATATCGCTATCGCCTTACCCACTTTTACCTCCTATATAATCTGTTCTTAAGTCCTTTTGATTATATACCATCGAAACTTTTCTTTCTATAGCAAAAGTATCAAAATAATAGAAAACCCGAATTTTTCTTTGACGTTTCACGTGAAACATTTGCAGATTCTTCGGGTTATTTCCATATATTTCCATATAGTGTTTTCCTAGAGAGGCTTCCGCGACGGAACGCCTGCTTTCCTCGGATATGCAGCCGGCGTCGCTTTCGCCTTTTTTACGACTACCAAACTGTGATCCAGGTGAGGCAGGGGGCTGATTTCCTGCAAGTCTCCTCCCAATGTTTTTATGGCATTCGCCGCATCGTTTATTTCCGATTCACAATCCGAGCCTTTGTACGCTATAAAATATCCGCCCGCTCTAACAAACGGCATGCAATATTCGCACAGCACGCGCATGTTTGCCACGGCTCTGGAAACGCATAGATCAAAACCGTCTCTGTAGGCTTCCTGTCTGGCAAGATCCTCGGCTCTGCCGTGAACAGCAGTCACGTTGGAAATCCCCAGATCATCACAAAGCTGCTGCACAATGCGAACCCTTTTTCCGAGAGAGTCCATGAGAACAAACTCTTTCTCCGGGTAGCAGACAGCCAGGGGCACTCCCGGAAATCCGCCGCCGGTTCCAACATCGCAAATAGACGATGCTTCTGTAAAGCCAAGGGTTTCAGCGCATAGAAGGGAGTCGATGAAATGCTTTTGCACGAACTCTTCCCGATCCGTAATGGCAGTCAAATTGACCTTTTCGTTCCACGCGAGAACGCCTTCCATGTAGTGTTCGAGCTGTTGCGTTTTTTCTTCAACCTCTTCAATATTCAGTTTCTTCATGAGGGCTTTTAATTCATACATTGCGTTACTCATTGCGTCATGCTCATCTAGTTCTGCGTTTCTTCTCAAGGTGTATCAGGAGCACGTTGATATCGGCAGGGGAGACGCCGGAAATTCTGGAAGCCTGTCCAACAGAGACCGGCTTCAGGGCGTTCAACTTCTGCTGTGCTTCGATTCTTAATCCGTCGATTTCGGAGTAGTCTATACTGCTGCTCAGTTTCTTTTCTTCAAGTCGCTTGAATTTCTCGATCTGAGCAAGTTGCTTCTGTATGTATCCGCCGTACTTGATTTCCACTTCCATGGATGTCTTCTGATGCCGCGAGAGGGCGGGCCGCTCAGAATCGATTGCGGCGATGTTATCGTAGGTAACCTCCGGTCTTCTCAGAAGTTCATACAGTGACTGGGCCGATTTGATCGGCGCGGTTCCTAAATTCTCAAGAAGAGGATTGGCTGTTCCCGGACTAACAATCGTGCGGCGGAGTCTGTCCGTTTCTTTTTCAACGGCTTCTTTTTTCTCAAGGAATCTTTTGTAACGATCTTCTTTGACAAGACCAACATCGTAACCAAACTGCGTAAGTCGCAGGTCCGCATTATCCTGTCTGAGCATGAGACGGTACTCTGCTCTGCTGGTCATGATCCTATATGGCTCGTTGGTTCCTTTGGTTACAAGGTCATCCAGAAGTACGCCGATGTAGGCCTGGCTCCTGTCCAGAATGAATGGCTCTCTGCCATCCAGTTTGAGCACGGCGTTGATACCGGCCATAAGTCCCTGAGCGGCGGCCTCCTCATAACCGGAGCTGCCGTTGAACTGTCCGCTGCAGTAGAGATTTTCAATCGTCCTGTTTTCAAGCGTCGCCTTCAGATTGAGCGGGTCGATACAGTCGTACTCGATAGCGTAAGCCGGACGCACAATTTTCAGATTTTCCAATCCTTCAATCGTTTCATAAAAGGCCTGCTGCACGTCCTCCGGCAGAGAAGAGGACATGCCCTGAATATACATCTCCTCTGTATCCAGGCCTTCTGGTTCGATGAAGAGCTGATGACGTTTTCTGTCCGCAAAGCGATTGACTTTATCTTCGATAGAAGGGCAATAACGCGGACCAACACCTTCGATCTTTCCACCGAAGAGGGCGGACCTATGGAAGTTCTCCCGAATGATTTCGTGGGTTCTCTCATTCGTATAAGTGAGCCAGCACTTGATCTGATCCTTCTGCAGATCATCGTTCATGAACGAGAAGGGGACGATTTCCTCATCGCCGTCCTGCGGAATCATCTTGTCGTAATCCAAACTGCTCGCCAATGCTCTCGCCGGGGTCCCCGTCTTAAAACGACGCATTGGAAGTCCGTAATCGCGCAGTCTCTCAGCCAATTCCATTGACGGCGCCAATCCGTTTGGACCGCTGTCGAAAACACTGTCGCCGATAAAAATCTTTCCGGCCAGAAACGTTCCGGTCGCCAGAATGACGGCCTGACATCTGTAGACCGCGCCGGTTCTGAGCACAACGCCGCAGGCTTTGCCGTCTTCAATGATCAGATCGATGGCCTCTCCCTGTTTCATCTCGAGCAGAGGTTCACGCTCAATGGTCTTCTTCATCTCCAGATGATAGCGCGTCTTATCCGCCTGGGCGCGCAGAGAATGAACCGCCGGACCTTTGGCTGTGTTCAGCATCCTGCTCTGAATGAACGTCTTGTCGATGTTGATTCCCATCTCGCCGCCAAGGGCGTCGATCTCTCTAACCAGATGGCCTTTGCCTGTTCCTCCGATGGACGGATTGCACGGCATCATGGCCACAGCTTCCAGATTGATCGACAACATCAGCGTCTTCTTTCCCATTCTGGCCGCAGCAAGACCGGCCTCGCATCCTGCGTGGCCTGCGCCAACTACAATTATGTCGTATTCTCCCATTAGGAACCGTTCCATATTTCGCTCCTATTTGCCGAGGCAGAATCTGGAGAAGACTTCGTCCAGCACCTCATCGGAAACTGTCTCTCCGATAATCTCTCCCAGATAATCATATGCCTCTCTGATGTCTATTTCTATAATGTCCAGCGCTTCTGCTGCCTCCGTGATCACCGAGGCGTCGCTCAGCGCGTGTTTTGCTTTTCTCAAAAGTTCTTCGTGGCGCACGTTGTTCACCATGACGCTGTCTTTCTGGGACAGCTGTCCGCCGTATACGAGCGCTTCGATTGTATCTTCGATTTCATCGATGCCTTCACCGGTCAGAAGGCAGGTTTTAATTACATCGCTATTAGGCGATATGTCGATGATATCCCTTGGCGTTACTGCATTTCCAAGGTCTGTTTTGTTGAGAAGAACCAGAGATTTTCTTTCTGAAAGACGCCCCAGAATATCCCTGTCTTCCTCTGTCAGAGGCGCTCCTGCGTCTACAATCATGATGATCAGATCTGCGTTATTGAACGCCTCCTTGGTCTTCTCGATTCCGATTTTCTCAACCACGTCCTCCGTGTCGCGGATACCTGCCGTATCAATCAGATAGACCGGAATATTTCTGATGCTGACCGCCTCCTCAATCGTGTCGCGCGTCGTTCCCGGGATTTCCGTAACGATGGCCCTGGATTGTCTGAGGAGACAATTCATGAGAGAAGATTTTCCCACGTTCGGCCGTCCGACGATGGCGACTCTGATTCCTTCTTTTATCATGCGGCCGGCACCGGCTGTCGATAAAAGTGCGTCAACATCGTCTTCCACTTCGTCGAGATCTGCTAACAGTTTTTCGTAAGTCAGCTGTTCGATATCCTCATCCGGATAATCGATGTTCACCGTCAGGTCTACAAGAATGTCCAGAACCTTCGCACGGAGTTCTCTGACTCTGCGGGAGAGGGTGCCTTCCATCTGAGACAGCGCCGCTTCATATCCGGCATCCGCCTTCGCTTTGATGACATCGATGACTGCCTCGGCCTGGGACAAATCCATCCTGCCGTTCAGAAACGCTCTCTTCGTGAATTCTCCCGGCTCCGCCATGCGAGCCCCCTGACGAAGCACCAGCGTCAGCGTCTTTCGAAGGGCTACGATGCTGCCGTGACAGTTGATCTCCGCCACATCTTCTCCTGTGTAAGTCGTCGGTCCCTTCATGTATACGGCCAGTACTTCATCAATCACATCGCCCGTATCCGGGTCGGCGATTTTTCCAAAAGCCATCCGGCGGCTGGCGATGCTGCCTTTGCACATAAAAACCTTGCGGAGTATCCCGAGGGATTCCGGTCCGCTGATCCTTATGATTCCGATTCCGCCTTCTCCGTAGGCTGTTGAAATTGCAGCTATTGTTTCACACATAATTCAAAAAGCAAAGACCCGCGGTTGGCGGGCCTCTTCATGCTATTTCTTAAGTTCGATAACAACTCTTCTGTAAGGTTCTTCACCTTCGCTTCTCGTCGTTATGCTCGGGTTCTTCTGCAGGGTGGCATGAATGACCTTTCTCTCGTATGGATTCATCGGTTCCAGGCGCACATGCTTCCTCGTCTTGACAACCTTGGCCGCGAGTCTGTTGGCCAGCTGCTCCAGAGTCTTCTCTCTCTTAGCTCTGTAGTTCTCGGCGTCGACTACGACTTTGGTGTACTTCTCCTTGTCCTTGTTGACGACAAGGCTGGCAAGATACTGAATGGCGTCAAGGGTCTGGCCTCTCTTGCCGATTACAGTTCTTGAATCTTTGCCGTTCATTTCAACATAAACGAGATCTTCGCCAACGCGGGCGCTGAAAGCAAGGTCGAGACCCATCTTCTCCGTGATGTCTTTCAGGAAAGTGAGGGCTTCATGTTCCTCGACTGGTTTCAGTTCGTTTATATCTACATCGTCCAGAACGATGTTTCTTTTCTTCTCTTCAGGTTTGCTCTCCTGAGGTTTCTTTGTATTGTGTTTCTTTTCCGGTTTCCTGTCTTTCGGTTTTGCTTCTGTTATTACTTCTTTCGGCTTTGCCGGCTTCTCTGGCTGCGGCGGTTTTTTCTTTTCAACTCTTACCTTGGCCAGCTTAGCGCCGAGGCCGAGAAATCCTTTTGTCGGTTCTTCGAGAACCGTTACTTCCACTTCTTCTTTGGAAACCTTCAGATCAATCAAGGCAAGCGCAACGGCTTCGTCTACGTCCTTGCCCCATTTTTCTGTGTAATCCATTCTATTTCCTCCGTATGTCGGGACTTACAGACCTCTGTTCTTCTTTTCCAGTCTCTCTCTGATCTGTCTTTCCTTCTGTTCTCTCTTTATCTTCTTTCTGAGCGTCTGCAGATGGATGTTGAATCCAATCTGAATGATCTGGCTGACTGCCCAGTAGAGGGCGAGTCCGGACGGGAATGAACGCGCCATCCACAGAATCATGATCGGGAAGATGTACTGCATCATCTTCATCATGGCTGCGGACTGGTTGGCAGCGTCTGAGCCGGTATCCTGCAGCATCCTGTTCATGGTGAATGCGATGAACGTGGCAACGCCTGCGATAATCGGCAGAATCCACGGGTCAGGCTGGCTCAGGTCATCGATCCAGAGAAACGGTTCATGGAATGCGAAAATCATGGAATCCTTGCTGATGTATCTCAGAGGGTTTCTGAGCAGCGCGAACAATCCCATGATGATAGGCATCTGAATGAGCATCGGAAGGCAGCCGCCCATCGGGTTGAACTTCTCTTCCTTATATAACTCCTGCATCTTGATGTTCAGCATTTCCTGGTCGTTTCCGTACTTATTCTGCAACGCCTTGATCTTTGGCTGCATTTCTGACATCATCGCTGTGGATTTGGTCTGCTTGATGTAGAGCGGATACAGGCACAGTTTAACGAACACTGTAAATATGATGATGGAGATGCCGTAATTACCTATGAATCCATACAGAAGGTCAAGCAAAAGCCCCATTGGCTTTGCTATTACGCCTAGTATAGTATACATTTAATATTTTCCTCCTATTTTAAAGGATCGTATCCTCCTTCGTGGAAAGGATGGCATTTGAGCAGCCTCCTTATTCCCAGATAGCTTCCTTTAAAAAATCCGTACTTTTCCAGAGCCTGAATACAATAAGTTGAACAAGTAGGGTAGAACCTGCACCTTGGCGGGAAAAGCGGCGATATGAACTTCTGATAAAATCTTATCATCGCAATGAATACATGTTTCATTGTATTTTACCCTGTTACTTTTCCTCTTTCGGCTGCGTTCATCATCGATTTTTCAACGTCTTTGCACTTTCTTCCGTTGATTGAATTTCTTGCTATGAATATCAGGTCGTAACCGGTGGAAAATCTGTCCCGGTTCATCCTGTAGCTTTCCTTCATGAGACGTTTGGCTCTGTTTCTTTGAACGCTGTTTCCTACTTTTTTGCTTGCTAAAAAGGCCGTCCTGTTGTATGACAGATCATTTTTTCTGTAAAAAAGAACGATGTATCTGTCCGGAACCGATCTGCCCGCCCTGTAAATGGCGTCAAAGTCTTCCTTTTTTCTCAGAATATCCTTTTTGAGCATTTCTCTTCAGTTATATCAATAACAAAAAGACCACTCTTGATGCGGTCTCTATGCTGATAAAACTTTTCTTCCTCTTTTTCTTCTTCTCTTCAGTACATTTCTACCGTTCTTTGTCTTCATTCTTTTTCTGAAGCCGTGCTCCTTTTTGCGCTGCCTCTTCTTCGGCTGATATGTCATTTTCATGAGCTTTTCCTCCTTCTTTATTATTTGTCTGCATAAATCTGAATTTCAACTTATGCGCACATGCTCAAGTATTATACAACCCCAAAAAAATCATGTCAATTTATTTGATTCGCCATATTATTTGTTTTATGGCTTTTGCTTTGTTTAAATTTCCATTTAAATACATTTTTCTGTTTAATATACAATATATTGTTGTTATTGTTGAAAGTATGCACAAGTTTATCCACTCATTGTGGATAAGTCCGCCCTTCCATTGAAAATACTTATTAAATATTTAACTATTGCCTGTGGATAACTTTTTTTGTAATATATTAATCGTTCTGTGATATCATGTATGTCCAAGATTTTGAAAGGTTATTGTCAGGTAATGGAGAAGATAAACAATCTCAAATGGAAAGATGTGCTCGCATTAACGAGCAAAGAACTTACGGAAGTGAGCTACCGTACCTGGTTTCTTCCTCTCATTCCTCTTGAAGTGGATGAGGAGAAGGGGACCATGTCTTTCGCTTTGACGGAAGCATTTAAGGCGAATATGTTCACGAAGAATCCTCGCTATACAGATATTCTTGAAAAAGCTATAAAAGAAGTCTTCAAAAAAAACTATCGTATTCTCATTACTCATAAGACAGAAAAGGAAATTAAAGAGATATTAGAAGGAAAGAAAGATAAACAGTCAGAACCTTCGATTGATCCGGATAATCCTTACAGGGAGGAATACTACCTGAATCCGAAGTTCACTTTTGATAATTTCATCATCGGTCCTAATAATGAATATGCGCATGCTGTTGCGCTTGCTGTTGCCGACAATCCTTCGACGGCATACAATCCTCTCTACATTTATGGAGGATCCGGACTGGGAAAAACGCATCTTATGCATGCCATTGGACAACATATCATGAGAACCAATCCTTCTCTGAAGGTTCTCTATGTTTCATCTGAAATGTTTACGTCAGAACTGGTTATGGCGCTCGGGGATCCTGTGAACAGAAACAGTAAACTCAATGCATTTAAGGCGAAATACAGAAGCGTAGATGTTCTCCTGATCGACGATATACAGTTTATAGAAGGAAAAGAAGCGACACAGCTGGAATTCTTCCATACATTTAATACTCTCTATGGGTTGAATAAACAGATTGTTATTTCCAGTGACAGACTTCCTAATAAACTGCGAGATCTGGATGAAAGACTTACTTCTAGATTTCAATCTAATATTATGGCAGACATACAGCCTCCTGATTTTGAAACAAGAGTGGCAATCCTGAGAAAGAAAGCAGAAGAAGAAGGTCTTGTTATTGATGAAGATGTTCTTGATGTTATAAATATTATCGCAGAAAAAATTAAGTTTAATATCAGAGAACTTGACAGTGCACTTCTTCGAGTAATTTCATTTTCAAAATTCAAGGAGCAGCCGATTACCGCTAAATTTGCAAGAGAACTTCTGACAGATATTTTCTCACAGAGAGATATTGATATTTCTTGCGAATCCGTTAAGAAGGCCGTATGTAAGAAGTACAACATAAAAATATCTGATATCGAATCAAAAAAGAGAAACAGAGAATTCTCTTATCCTCGTCAGATAGCCATGTATCTGTGCCGGGATATGACAGATCTTTCTCTTCCTAAAATCGGGGAGTCTTTTGGAGGACGAGATCATACGACAGTACTTCACGCCTGTGAAAAAATCAAGAAGGAGTCAAAGATAGATCCTACTCTGGCTGAAGATATCAGAAATTTAAAGGAAGATATCCAATAGAAGCATCATTCACAGGTGATGTGATTAAAAATTACAAGTTATCCACAGGTTTTAAACAATAAAAAATGGCTGTTTTTCAATAATAAAAAGACATATCTACAATTCCACAGCCTCTACTACTACTATTACTAAATATATAATATAATAATAAGGGTTATTTTTTCGGAGGAAATTATGAAATTCACGTGTAATCAGCAGACACTGGCAAAAGCATTAAACACTGTTTCAAAAGCAGTGTCAAACAGAACAACCATTCCTATTCTTAAAGGAATCATGATAAAAGCGACAGATGACAATCATCTGATTCTGACTGCTTCAGATTTAGAAATCAGTATCAAAAAAGAAATAGAAGCTGATGTTCAGGAACCTGGTGCTTTTGTAGTAATGGCAAAACTTTTCTCAGATATCATAAGAAAACTGCCAAATGAAGATATTCTCATTCAGGAAGATGAATCAGGATCTGTTGTCATTAAAACAAGTTTTTCTGAATTTAATGTTGTAAGTTTTCCGACGGATGAATTTCCTGAGATAGGAAATAAAGAAGAAGGAAGCGAAACGATAACTCTTGACAGCAATATATTGAAAGAGATGATCAGAAAGACATCTTTTGCTGCCAGTATAGATGAATCAAAGGGAGTTCTTACTGGTATTTTGACAGAGATAGAAGAAGATAATATCAAAATGGTATCCCTCGATGGATTCAGACTTGCTTTGGTAAAAGAATATATGAAGAGCGCAGCTCCTAATAAATTCATCATCGCCGCGAAAGTGATGAATGAGATAAGTAAAATCATATCCGAAGAGGAAGAAGCTGAAGATATCACAATTTCTCTTGGAGAAAAAAGAGAAGTCATCAATATTGGAAATAATGAAATCGTAATCAGAAGAATGGAAGGAGAATTCATCAGATATAATGATATTCTTCCAGCAGATAATACGACGAAGTTGACAGTCAATCGAGATATGCTTCTCGAAAGTATAGAGAGAGCTTCACTTCTTTCAAGAGAAGGAAAAAATAATCTGATTAAAATGATCATCAAAAACGATCTTATGACGATTACTTCCAGATCAGAAGAAGGAAATGTGAAAGAAGAAATCATCGTCGAAAAGACCGGAAATGATCTTGAGATAGGATTTAATTCCAAGTTCGTTCTGGATGTTCTTAAGGTTATCGATGATGAACAGATTTCACTCAATTTTAAGAGCGGCGTTTCACCGTGTGTCGTAAAACCGGTTGATGGAGATCAGTACGAATATCTCATTCTTCCTGTAAGAATTCCTACGATGTAATCAATCATAAATGTATATCAAAGAGATAGAACTCTATAACTTCAGAAATTATAAAGAACAAAAAGTATCCTTCAGCAAGGGTGTGAATATTTTCATTGGGAAAAACGCCCAGGGAAAAACAAACCTGCTGGAGGGTATTTATTTAAACGCCTTTGGAAAGTCCTTCAAAAGTGTAAAAGATAAAGAATTGATTCGGTTCGGCGAGGAATACTGCAGAATCAAATCGGTTTCTGAAAATGAAGATGGTGAAAATACTACAGAAATTGTTATTAAAAGCGACGGCCGCAAAGGCATCAAGAAGGATGGCATAAAGGTAAAGAAATCATCGGAGCTGCTCGATAGAATTTACATCATTATATTTTCACCGGAAGACCTCAGAATTGTGAAAGACGAGCCGGAGAAGAGAAGAAAATTCATCAACAGAGAATTGTGTCAGATAAGAGCCGGATATCTCGCTGACCTTAACGACTACAATAAGATATTAAAACAGAGAAATACTTACTTAAAAGAAAAGCAGATTGATTATGATCTGCTGGATATATGGGACAGACAGCTGGCCGCCAGCGGAACTCGAATCATCAGAAAGAGAAAACAGTTCATCGAGAAAATCGATGAAATCAGCAGAAACATCCACTACGGAATTACAGATCATAAAGAGAGACTTGCTCTGAGGTATGAATCAAATATACCTGCGTCTGCAAACACCGAGGAGGATTTCTATGAAATTCTCGCAGCGGCAAGAGAAGATGATATCCGTACCGGGACGACGAGCAGGGGACCACACCGGGACGACTTCAGTATCAATGCAGACGCAATTGATTTGAGGAGATTCGGATCCCAGGGACAGCAGAGGACAGCGGCCCTGTCTCTGAAACTCTCCGAAATCAAAATCATCGAAGAGGAAAAAGGAGAAAAACCAATTCTTCTTCTCGATGACGTTTTGTCGGAGCTGGACAATGAGAGACAGGTCATGCTGATACGGTCCTTAGGAGACAATCAGCTGTTCATCACGACAACAGATATAATAGAAAGCGTTGCGGAAAAACTGCCTGCAGGAAAATATTTCAAAATTATGGAGGGGCAGGTCGTTTCAGAAATATAAACACAAAGGAAAAAATGCACGGTCTGGGAAGATTTTTATACCCAGGCCGTGTTTTTTATTAAAATAAACACAAAATGTTGTAAAACGGGCGATTTTATGCTACAATATAGTGTGTTTTGTGGCAAACTATATTAAGGAGAAAAATGAATGGCAAAAAACAATAAAATACAGCAATACGATGCCGAACAAATACAGGTATTGGAAGGATTAGAAGCTGTACGAAAGAGACCGGGAATGTACATCGGAAGTACAGGATCTCCGGGACTGCACCATCTTGTCTACGAAATCGTGGACAATAGTGTGGACGAAGCGCTTGCTGGCTTTTGTACAGAAATCAAGGTAACGATTAACAAAGACAACTCAATTACAGTCGAAGATGACGGAAGAGGTATGCCGGTCGACGAACATCCGAAGATGAAACTTCCTGCAGTTGAAGTTATCCACACGGTACTTCACGCTGGTGGTAAATTCGGCGGCGGCGGATACAAAGTATCCGGCGGTCTGCATGGAGTCGGCGCGTCTGTCGTAAACGCACTTTCCACGCGCATGGAAGTTGAGGTAAGGCGTAACGGCAAAGTCTATACGCAGGCTTATGAAAGAGGTAAGACAGTGACGCCTCTTGAAGAAGGCGGAAACACAAGAAAAACAGGATCGAAGACTACATTCTGGCCGGACCCTGAGATTTTTGATGATATCGTCTACGACTACGATACGCTTTCAAGACGATTCCGCGAGATGGCATTCCTGAACAAGGGCGTCAAAATCAGCATCAAAGACGACCGATATAAGAATGAAGACGTGTTCTATTATGAAGGCGGGATCAAGCAGTATGTTGAGTATATCAACAGAACAAAGACGCCGATTCACAAAGACATTGTTTATTTCGAAGTGTCGGAATCAAACAGGGAAGTGGAAGTTGCCATCCAGTACACGGACGGCTACAGTGAAAACGTTGCTTCCTACGCCAACAACATTAAGACCACAGAAGGCGGATTCCATCTGCAGGGTTTCAGGGCGGCCCTCACCAGGACGATCAATACCTACGCGAGAAACAGCAATATTCTGAAGGAAAAGGATGCGCCGCTCGAAGGGGATGATGTCAGAGAGGGTATCACGGCCATCGTCTCCGTCAAACTGACAGAACCGCAGTTTGAAGGCCAGACCAAAGCCAAGCTGGGAAACTCAGATATGAGAGGCTTTGTGGAAACGGCAACAGCTGACTATCTGGGAGCCTTCCTGGAGGAAAATCCGAAACAGGCGAAGATAATCGTTGAGAAATGCCTGAGCGCAGCCAGGGCAAGGCTTGCGGCGCGCAAAGCGAAAAACTCAGTAAGAAAATCCTTCCTGGAAGGCAACTCCATGCCGGGCAAACTGGCAGACTGCTCCGAAAAGAATCCGGAGATTTCAGAGATTTTCCTCGTAGAGGGTGACTCTGCGGGCGGCAGCGCCAAAGATGGCAGGGACAGAAAGCGCCAGGCCATCCTGCCTTTGCGTGGTAAAATTCTGAACGTTGAGAAAGCCAGAATCGACAAGGTCCTCAGTTCAGAAGAAATCAAGAACATGATCACGGCATTCGGATGCGGCATCGGCAAGGAATTCGATATCACGAAGCTGCGCTATCACAAAATCATCATCATGACCGATGCGGACGTTGACGGCGCCCACATCAGAACGCTGCTTCTGACTTTCTTCTATAGATACATGACGCCGCTCATTGAGAACGGCTACGTTTATGCGGCCCAGCCGCCGCTCTTCCAGGTCAAGAAAGGGAAGGAAGTGTACTACACTTATTCCGACAGAGAGCAGGAAGAACTTCTCGCATCTCTCAAAGGCAGCAAATACGACATTCAGCGCTACAAGGGTCTCGGTGAGATGGACCCGGAACAGCTCTGGGAAACGACCATGGATTACAGCAAACGTACGCTCATACAGATTACAGTAGATGACGCCAACGCGGCAGACGAAATGTTCACAACGCTGATGGGAGACAAAGTCCCACCGCGTAAGAAGTTCATTGAAGATCACGCCGTATATGCGACGCTCGATATTTAAGAAAGGAGGGCATCTTAAGTGACGAAAAACAGCTTACTGGAAGACCAGAGAATGATACAGCACGAAATCCACGATGAGATGAAGAACTCCTACATCGACTACGCCATGAGTGTCATCGTGGGAAGAGCCCTTCCTGACGTCAGGGACGGACTCAAACCAGTACACAGGAGAATTCTTTACGGAATGAACGGTCTGGGAATCACCCCGGACAAACCACATAGAAAATCTGCCCGTATCGTCGGAGACGTCATGGGTAAATACCATCCGCACGGTGACAGCTCCATCTATGAAGCCATGGTCAAATTGGCGCAGCCATTTGCGACCAGATATCCGCTCATAGACGGACACGGAAACTTCGGATCCATCGACGGAGACGGCGCCGCTGCCATGCGTTATACAGAAGCGCGCATGACGCCGTTCGCACTGCAGATGATTCGCGACATCGACAAGAACACGGTGGATATGATTCCGAACTTCGATGAAGAGGAACTGGAACCCGTCGTTCTGCCATCTCGCGTGCCGAACCTGCTCATCAACGGCAGCAACGGTATCGCCGTCGGCATGGCCACATCCATCCCGCCTCATAATCTGAGCGAGACCATCGATGCCTGCGTGAAGATGATTGAGTGCGGTATCGATGATGAAGAATGCACCGTTGAAGATCTGATGAAGATCATCAAGGGACCGGACTTCCCGACAGGAGCCCAGATCCTCGGCAAGAAAGGATTCCAGGATGCATACCGGACGGGCCAGGGCAAGTGCGTCGTCCGCTCGGTCTGCGAAATAGAAGAGACCAGCCGCGGCAAGTCTCAGATCATCGTTACGGAGATTCCGTATCAGGTGAACAAGGCCAGAATGCTCGAGCGCATCGGCGAACTGGTCAGAGATAAGAAGCTGGATGGTATATCGGCGATACGCGATGAGTCCAACAGGGCAGGAATCCGAATCGTCATCGAGCTGAAAGCATCCGCGCACCCGCAGGTCATGCTGAACAAGCTCTACAAACACACATCTCTGCAGGAAAATTACAGCATGATTATGCTGGCCATCGTCGACGGCCGTCCGAAGATTCTCAATCTGAAGCAGATCATCGAAGAGTATCTGAAGCATCAGAAGGACGTTGTAACGAGAAGGACCCAGTTCGATCTGGAGAAGGCAGAAGCGAGAGCCCACATCGTAGAAGGTCTGCGCATCGCGCTGGACAACATCGATGAGGTCATCAAAACCATCCGCGAGAGTTACAACGACGCCAAAGAAAAACTCATGAAACGCTTCGGGCTCTCGGAGAAACAGGCCCAGGCCATCCTCGATATGAGACTGGCTCGTCTGCAGGGACTGGAGCGCGAGAAACTGGAAGCAGAGTACAAGGAACTCTGCGAGAGAATCGCATATTATCGCAGCCTGTTGGCAGACGAGAAGCTCCTGATGGGCGTCATCAGGGACGAACTTCTTGAAATCAAAAAGAAATGGGGCGACAAGAGACGGACGAAGGTTCTCGCAGCTGTGGATGAAATGGATGAAGAAGACCTGATCGAAGAAAAGCAGGTCGCCATCACCCTGACGCACAGAGGATACCTAAAGAGGGTCGCCGCCGACACATACAGAACCCAGAAGAGGGGAGGCAAAGGAATCACTGGTCTCTCAACAAGAGATGACGATTTCGTTCGCGATCTCATCATGACCTCCTCCCATGACCATCTTATGTTCTTTACAAGCACAGGAAAGGTCTACAAGCTCCGTGCCTACGAAATACCGGAGGCCAACAGAACAGCCAAGGGTACCAACGCGGCCAACTTCCTGAACCTGATGCAGCGCGAGCGCATTTCGGCCATTATACCATTCCGGGATTTCAGCGATGACAAGTTCCTGATCTGTGTGACCAAGAACGGAACAATCAAGAAGACCGCCATCTCGGCCTTCGACACGAACCGCAAGAGCGGCCTCATCGCCATTTCCCTCAAGGACGGCGATGAGCTGGTCGAAATCAAGCAGACGACGGGAACAGACAACGTCATCATCATCACGAAGAACGGTAAGTGCATCTGCTTCAGCGAGCAGGACGTCAGGCCAATGGGCAGAAACGCCGGCGGCGTCAGAGCCATCAACCTGGACAGCGATGACGAAGTTGTCGCCATGCAGCTGGTACAGCCGGGCGAAGAACTGCTTGTCGTGACGAGCAAAGGCTTCGGCAAGCGTACCTCTGTGGAAGAGTACAAGATACAGGCGAGAGGCGGCAAAGGCCTTCTGACTTACGACAAGAGCAAGTTCAAGAAGACCGGACACCTCATCGGAGCAATTGTCGTCGACGATAATGATGAGATTATGCTCATCAACTCGAAGGGCACAATCATCCGGATTGCTGCGAAAGATATCTCCCGCCTCGGACGCGCCACTCAGGGCGTCAAAATCATGAGAGTCGGAGACGATATCGAAATCATCTCTATGTCAAAGGTGATCAACGAAGAAGAGAGAGCCCAGATGGCAGAGAAGGCCCAGAAGCAGAGAGAGAAGAAAAAGGCGGAGAAAAAAGCCGCTGAAGCGAAGGCCGAGCGTGAAAAGGCGAAAGCCGCGAAAGACGACGGAACCGAACAGACGAAATTCGATATTTAATACGAAAGCATAAGGAGAACAGCAGTATATGAAGAGAGTATTTTCAGGCGTTCAGCCGACGGGAAACATACACATCGGTAATTACCTCGGCGCCCTCAAGCAGTTCGTTGAACTGCAGCAGGATCACGAATGCATCTATTGCATTGTCGATGAGCATGCCATCACCGTTCCCCAGGACCCGAAGGAACTGAGAGAACACATTCTGGATGTGGCTGCGCTGTACATGGCAATCGGCGTCGATCCGAAGAAGTCCATCATTTTCGTTCAGTCACAGGTCAGCGAGCATGCGGAGCTGGGTTGGGTTCTCTGCTGCAACTCTTATACGGGAGAACTCTCTAGAATGACCCAGTTCAAGGCAAAGAGCGGCGGAAATGAATCCGTCGGAACAGGACTGCTCGTCTATCCGGTTCTTATGGCAGCGGATATCCTGCTCTATGATACGGACGTGGTTCCTGTGGGCAACGACCAGAAGCAGCACATCGAACTGGCGAGAAACATCGCCATCAGAGTAAACAATAAGTACGGGGAGACGTTCGTGGTTCCGGACGGACGGTTTATGAAGGAGGGCGCCCGCATCATGGCTCTGGACGATCCAGAATCGAAGATGAGTAAGAGCGCCGAGAACATTCACTCTAGGATTTCCCTTCTTGACGAGGACAGCAAAATCAAGAAGTCTATCATGAGAGCGACGACCGATTCAGATGGTGAGCTGCGATTTGATCCGGTGAACAAACCGGGCGTCAGCAATCTGCTCAACATCTACAGCGCCTTCAGCGGCGTCTCCGTCGAAGATATTCTGGCGGGACAAAGCTGGAGAGGTTACGGCGACCTCAAGAAGGAACTCGTTGCCGTCACGCAGGAAGCCCTGGCGCCGATCAAGAAGAATTACGAAGAGATTCGTCATTCCGAGGAACTCATCAGAGTCCTGAACGACGGAGCGGAGAGAGCATCCGCAATCGCGGAGCCGGTTATGAAGCGAGTCAGAGACAAATTCGGTTTAGGCCTCGGCTGATGAAAGAAGACAGACAAAAGAAAAAAATTGATCCCCAGCTCAGGCTGGGGATCTTTCTTTCTATTTTGACTGCAGCGCATGCAGTTCTGCAACGCCGGACCGGATCATGGTTTCAATCTCGTCTCCGAGAGTCTTTTCTTCTTTGCGCGTGATTCCCGCAGTCGGAATGGCCGGATAGATTTTCACATCGACCCGCGCCGGGCGGACGACGCCCGTCTCCTCAAGCATGTGGTACGTTCCGTTCAAAGCAACCGGGACGATAGGAACGCCCGGTTTGGTGGCGAGCTTAATGGCGCCCTTCATGAACGGACCGACGGTCGGGCCTTTGCTTCTGGTACCCTCCGGGCAGATTGCAAGGGAATAACCGTCTTTAATGTATTCGACGCCCTGACTGATGGCATTCAGAGCCTCACGCGGGTCGTCATTCTTGATGAAGACGCTGCGGATGCGCGGCATCCACTGTCCGAGAACCGGCGCTTTCGCCAGATATTCCTTGGCGACGAAGCCAAACTGGAACTTGCGGAAGACCGCGAACATGACGGGGATATCCGCATAGCTCTGATGATTGAGCATGATGACGACAGGACCTTTTTCCGGAATATTCTCTTCGCCGTGGACGTGAAGGTCGCAGCCGAACTGCTCCATAATCTTCGGGCCGAAGGTCGAGGTCGCCTCAAGAATCAGCCTGCGCTCTTCCTCCGCGTCGCCGGATGCCTTTGCATTGTCTATCAGCGATTTGTATTTGTTGTAGTGGACCACATCCCCGAGGACCTTAACGGCGGCAGGGATGTTGCGGATGATTTTCATTTTCTGTCTCCTGATTTATACGCGGAAATCACAATTAGAACTTCACATCTCCGGGACCCCGGTCAAAGAACACACTCTTCGAGGATACGGAGAGCGGAATGCCGTAGCAGACTTTGACCTCTTCGCCGAAGAGACCCATGCGGGCAGCGCCTTTGCCGGCGGAGAAGAGAACGCGGTTGTCCATTCTGTTGTCCGCGGCCAGAGATACGGCGGAACCGACGGCGATACCGAGATCTGTTACATTGAAAGCGCATACAGCGCCGGCCTTCTTGCAGGCGCCGCAGTTCTTGAAACCGCAGAGGCCGCAGTGGGTCAGGCCAAGTGGCGCATGCTTCGCCCAGAGGAGGACGACGCAGTAGCTGTTATCCACGTTCCCCGCGTCGCGGGCGTAGAAATCCTCGCCGGTCTCGTCTGCGATATCACGCATGTGCGCAGCGAGAACATCCTTATCTTCTCCTGTAAGGAGAACGCCGTCTACGTCGTCGACGCCGTTGCCCTTAGGTGCCGTCATGGCGGCGGCAATCATCGCTTGTCCTGTTCTGATGGCGGCTTCGCCGGAAGCTGAGATTCTGTCCTGTATCATAGCTGTACTCCTTTGTGTTTTCTATCGAAGTGTTTTCTCAAACAGTGAACGCTGTCTCTTGATCAGGTTGCTGAAGGCGGTCCGTTTCTGCTGCTCTGTCCCGAAGCTCATAAAAGCGTGATAGGAATCATCACAGGAGGACGCATTTTCCCAGAGATCTTCCTCGCTCAGATTCATTCCGGCCAGAACCAGTTCGTTTTCAAGTATGATGCCGCGGGAGTCATCGTCGTAGAGAACGCCGTCGCCGCAGGCAACCACACATGCGGCGCCTTTTTCGGCCAAGTCATGTAGAACTTCATACTCCAGATTTCGATATCCGTGCTCGCCGTTCATCATGACGAGACGTTTGATGGTCCGTCCGTCGCGCCGTTCAATTTCCTCGTCCAGATTCAGAATAGGAAGCCCGCGCTCGCGGGAAATCCGGAGAGCCTCTTCTTTTACGGGCGCGCCGAAGCAGCCCGTCACAACTATCAGATTTGCGTTCATAATCATTCCTTGTTAATATATACTATGCTGATTATACAATACTCAGCGCGTTTTTCAAAACACAGCGGCGTCAGGCAGGACACAGTATCAGGCCTGCGCCGGGAGGAAGGAGATAGAGAAATGGCAAAGAAACCGACTCTGGTTATCATGGCAGCGGGAATGGGTTCGAGGTACGGCGGTCTGAAGCAGGTGGATAAGATCACAGACGCAGGAGAGATCATCCTGGACTTCTCCCTCTACGATGCGATGATGGCCGGCTTTGACAGAGCCATCTTCGTGATCCGCGAGGAGCACAGGGATATTTTCAAGGAGCTCGTCGACGAGAGGGCCGGTCGGTTCATGGAGATAGAGTACGCATATCAAGACCTGAAGGACGTCCCGGAAGGCGTCGAGATTCCGGAAGGAAGGCAGAAGCCGTGGGGGACTTCCCACGCGATTCTCGCCTGCAGAGATCTGATTGACGGGCCGTTCGCGGTAATCAACGCAGACGATTACTACGGACCGGGCGGGTTCGTCAGCGTCTATGAATATCTGACGGAACATGAGGACACCGACGTGCTCGAATACTGCATGGCAGGATATGTTCTGAAGAACACCATAACCGAAAACGGTCACGTTGCACGCGGCGTATGCGAGATGGATGACAATGGATATCTCAAAGAGATAACGGAGAGAACCAAGATCCAAAGGCAGCCGGAAGGTATATGCTACACAGAGGATGACGGCGAAAGCTGGCATCTGCTTGCTGAGGATACTCTGGTATCGATGAATTTCTGGGGATTTACAGAGAGCATGATCGGAGAGCTGAAGGCTGGTATTGGGGAGTTCTTTGAGAATGAAGTTCCGAAGAATCCGCTTAAGAGCGAGTACCTGCTTCCGCGCACAGTGGACAAACTGATCAAAGCAGGGAAAGCCCGCGTAAAAGTGCTGCCATGCCACGACAAGTGGTGCGGCGTCACCTATAAAGAAGATTGGCAGAGCGTTCATGACGAACTCCAGTCGAAGAAAGACAAGGGAGATTATCCGGAAAAACTCTGGAAATAATAAGCAAAGGCAACAAGACGTATGTTGAACGGACTCCTCGGGAAAATTGTATCAATACTTTTAGCCGCCGCCATTTCAGGTGGCGCTTCTGCCATGTCCGAAATTGAGCCTTGGGATGCGGCGGACGCCTTCCTCCAGGATCTTTCGGCATGGGACAAGCAGACGACGATGACGTACATGGACAACGAGTACGTCAATTTTCTTGAGAACGTCAAGGGCACCGACGAGGAGATGGACAGATTGGAGGAAGCGCTCTTCAGGAACTTCTCCTATGAACTGGAAGAGTGCGCCACCAAAGGGGAAGTCGCCGTGGTCAAGGTCAAGGTCAGGAACAGCGATTTCAGAAAGATCATGGACAGCTACAAGAAGGAGTCCTATAAATATGTAACGGAGAATCTCTACAGCGATGATGTCATCGACAAAGAGAAACTGAATAAAAAGTGTCTGGACATCTATCTGGACCAGATCGAAAAGACCGCCGGGGAAGAACCGTCCTATGAAGCGGAAGTGTTCCTGCCGATGGAACAGGACGGCTACGGCGGATGGCGCATGATTCTCAGCGATGAGATTATGAAAGAGATCCTTGGAGAACTGGAGATACCGACCAATGAGTGAGCCGAACCGGTATAACGACTTACAAGTGAACGGACCGGGATGGAACAGGACGACCCTCGTTCTCATCGCCGTCGGAACAGTGCTGACAATCATTCTGTTTCTGTTGGCGCTGTGGCTTGGCGTGGGGCGGATTCAGTCCGAGTCCAAGGAAGCGGCCATCGCCATCGCAGAGGAGAAAAACGCGTCGGCGCAGGAGGTCGACCTAGCGAATACCCTGCGGGAAACGACGGTCGACTACGTAATTGAACAGGAGGAAATTCCGGCGTACACATATGCGCAGGTCCAGTCCATGGACATGAGCGTTCCGAGCGGAGTCACCGTGGACGATCTGAAGCAGGTGACCAGGTACAAACTGGTGGGAACCGAGGAGACCCTCTATCAGCTGGAGCAGGAATATGATCTGAACTGCCTGTTCCTGCTGGCGATCGCTTCTCATGAAAGCGCCTACGGAACAGCTCAGTTCCACCCAAACAACGTCTGCGGATACGGGTACAAAGGCTTCTCGTCCATCAACGAGTGTCTGCGAACAGTGGGCAAGGCGTTGGCCAACAGTTATCTGAGCCCATCCGGCGCGTTTTACAAGGGCAAGACCATCGCAGCGGTCAACCGTACCTACGCGGCGGACGGCGCCTGGAACGTGAAGGTGGCGAAGAAGGTTGCATACTTCTACCAGGTGATCAGCGAGAACCATAACGCCCAGTTGGAGAAGCTGAAATAAACGCTTGATTTCACTGGCGTTTCGTGTATAATATACAAGCGCGCAATTTGACGCGCAGGTCCTTGCGATGCACATGAGGCATCGCCATTCAGTCCACAAGGAGGTGAAAAATATGACTAACTATGAGGTATTGTTCATCATCGATCCTGCACTGGAAGACGAGAAGAAAGAAGCCACAATCGAAGCAGTTAAGGAAATTATTGCTTCAGAAGGCGAAGTCGGAAATGTAGACGTATGGGGAATGAGAAAGCTCGCTTATCCAATTCAGAAGAAGTCTGAAGGATACTATGTTGTCATCGAATTCAAGGCTGAGCCAACACTGCCGAAGGAACTCGACAGAAGACTCAAGATTTCGGACAACGTTATGAGACACCTTATTGACAATAAGGATGAGAAGTAAAAAGGGGGAGCGTTATGAACAATGTTAATCTGATTGGGAACCTGACCAGAGATCCGGAACTCAGATATTCCACAGGCGCGAACCAGACAGCAATCTGCAGATTTACGATTGCGGTCAACGACGGCTATGGCGAGAAACAGAGAACCAGCTTCATTCCGATCGTAGTCTTCGGCAAGCAGGCCGAGAACTGCGACAGATATCTGGCAAAGGGCCGCAGGGTCGCCATCACAGGCAGAATCCAGACAGGCAGCTACGAGAAGGAAGGCAGAACAGTCTATACGACAGACGTCATCGCATCCAACGTAGAGTTCCTGAGCAGCGGTCAGCAGGGCCAGGGTCAGACCCCGGGAGGCTATGGTCAGCAGCCAGCTTTTGACAATCAGCCGACAGGCTTCGGCGGTCAGCAGGCTCCGGCACAGAGCGCCCCGCAGGCAGAGATTGATGTACCGGGCGGATTCACATCCCTTCAGGATGATGATATCCCGTTCTAAAAACGGAATCTTGAAAGAGAGGAGAGCAATATCATGGCTTTTGATAACAAGAGACGCGGTGGCATGAGAAGAAAGAAAGTATGCCAGTTCTGCGCGGATAAGAGCAAGTCAATAGATTACAAGGACGTTGATACTCTGAAGAAGTATGTTACCGAGAGAGGTAAGATCCTTCCGAGAAGAATCACGGGAACGTGCTCCATCCACCAGAGAGAAGTCACTAAGGCCATCAAGAAGGCAAGAGTTGTTGCCTTGATGCCTTACATCGCTGACTAAACGCGGAGAGAAAACAGAACCGAAGAGGCTTTCGAAGCATACGAAAGCCTCTTTTTGTTGCTTTTGCATTGTCCGATGGCTTTTGCTATAATATACGTTACGATAATATGCCTTATTGTGCGCATTTTTTAGGAGAAGATAATGTACGTAGGACGAATCGAAAGGCTGTTGGCCTATTATTCACCCCTGCCCATGTGCATCGTAAACGCTCAGGGCAAGGTCACAAGAGCCAGCAGAAAGATAGCGGAAGTATTCAAATATGACGGAATTGTCGACTACGACGTATTCGCTCTGACCGGTATCAAGATGCCAGAACTCGTGGAGGCGGCAGAAGAAGGGACGCCGCTCTTCATCCAGAGAAACGATAAGACGTTCCGTATCGGGTGTGATTTCCTCGGCGGAAACGATGGGGAAGAGGAAGGCGCCTCTGCGGACGCGTCCATCATCCTGCACTTCACGGACATCACCGAATACGAAGACCTCAAGGAGCGCTACAAAGACGACCGCGTCTACATGATGCTCGTCAACGTGGACAACTTCGATGAGATCATTTCCGGGAGCAGCGACGACAGCGACAGCAATGTCAGAGTGAACATCGACAAGCTCATCAGAAGCTGGGCTGCCGGCATGGAGGCGATGGTCGTCAGATACAGAGAGAACATGTATGAACTGGCCATCACCCATAGAAATTATGAAGCCCTCGTGGAAGACAGGTTTTCCATTCTGGACAGCGCCAGGCAGATCGAGAGTCCGACAGATTTCCCGGTAACGCTGAGTATCGGCCTGGGCGTCGGAAACGACAGTCTGGTCAAGCTGGATGACTATGCGCAGGAAGCGCTGGACATGGCTCTTGGACGCGGAGGCGACCAGGCGGTCATCAAGAAGGGACGCAGTTTCGAATATTACGGCGGACGGACGCAGAGCGTTGAGAAGAGCAACAAGGGAAAATCCCGTATCATAGGCCACGCCCTCGCTACGCTTATGGAGCAGTCCTCCAGAATCTTCGTCATGGGTCATAAGAATCCGGACATGGACAGCTTCGGCGCAGCCATAGGAATCGCGCGGCTGGCCAAGTCTGTCGGCAAGGAGGCATATATCCTGCTTGGTGAATATAACGAGACCATGATCGACATGGTGGCGGACGCGAAGAAAACGGACGAATACGAATTCGTGACCAGCGAGAGAGCGCAGGAGATGATAGAAGAAAACGCTCTTGCCGTTGTTGTGGATACCCACCGGCGCATGTTGGTCGAATCGCCGGAACTCATCGAAAAAGTGGAACGGCTCGCTATCATCGATCATCACAGGAAGGCGGAGGATGCTTTTGCGAATCCAAGCCTGTCCTACCTGGAATCTTACGCATCGTCAGCGTCAGAGCTGGTGACGGAGATGCTCCAATACAGACTGGACAAGAAGGAACTCTCCAGATTTGAAGCCGACGTGTTGATGGCGGGCATTATGCTCGACACCAACCGGTTTGCAGTCAAGGCAGGCGTCCGCACATTTGAAGCGGCGTCATGGCTTAAGAGAGCCGGAGCGGACCTCTCCAGAGTCAGGGCGTACTTCCAGGAGTCGCCGGAGAGCTTCCTCAACAGAGCCAACGGCATCGTGAACGCGCGGATACTGGAAGGCGGCATCGCTATGTCCATCTGCAGCGGACAGACGATTAACACACAGATCGTCAACTCCCAGGTGGCGGATGAACTGCTGACAATCAAAGGCACCAGAGCCAGCTTCGTAGCCGGAAGAAATGAGGACGGCGTAACTGTCGTCAGCGCCAGATCTCTGGGCGATATGAACGTGCAAACCATCATGGAACACTTCGGAGGAGGCGGACACATGAACACCGCCGGAACGAAGACGGATCTGTCGCCGGAAGAGATATTGGCGGAGATCGAAGAATATATCAATACCACAGAAACAACACAATCGTAAGATATAATAATACAGTTAAAGTAACAGGAGGTCACAAATGGTTGTCATCCTTTTGAAGGACGTAAAGGGAACAGGGAAAGCAGGCGACGTTGTCAAGGTGAACGACGGCTATGCGCGCAATATGCTCATACCGAAAGGGCTCGCCAAAGAAGCCACGCAGGGTAACGTGAGAAACCTGGAGAAGCAGAAGGCGATAGCCGAGGAGAAGAGAGCAGAAGAAAAAGCCGCCGCGCAGAAAAAGGCGGATGAGTTGGAGAAGATTGTTCTCACCGTTCCGTCCAAAGGCGGGGAAAACGGCAAGCTCTTCGGTTCCGTCACGTCTATGGATATTGCAAAGGCACTCCAGGATCAGGAGGGAATCACGATCGATAAGAAGAAAATCGAGATGCCGGAAGGACCGATCAAGCAGGCGGGAACAAGTCAGGTAATCGTCAAACTTTATCAGGATGTCTCCGCGAAGATAAGAGTGAAGGTAACAGTATAATGGAAGAGAGAATTCCTCCCCACAATCCCGACGCGGAGAGATCCGTTCTGGGAGCCGCGCTCCTTTCTAAGGATGCGCTGTTTGACGTTGTGGAAGCCGTTAAGCCGGAAGATTTTTATGACCCGAATCACAAGGAGATCTTCAGCGTCTTATATGAACTGAGCAAAAAGAACGCACCCGTGGATGCACTGACCGTTTCTGAGGAACTGGACAGACGCGGGTCACTTGAGATGGTCGGCGGAAGGGCGTATGTGGCCGGGCTGTCATCGACGACGCCGACGACGGCCAACGCGGCGGAGTACGCTAAGATCGTTGCAGAAAAAGCATCCATCAGAAGGCTCATCGAAAAGGCTGATGATATCGTGGCAAAGGGCTACGACAAGAGCATGGACGCAGGACAGCTTCTGGACTATGCGGAGAACGGAATCTTCGAAATTTCACAGGCGCGCCAAAAGGGAGTTTACGTTCCGCTGAAGGACGTGCTGCTCAGCAACATCGACGCCATCGACAAGGCATCGAAACTAAAAGACGGACTTACGGGAGTCACGACGGGATTCAAGGATCTCGATGCGAAGACATCCGGACTGCAGAGATCCGACCTGATCATTCTTGCCGCCAGACCGGCCATGGGTAAGACAGCCTTTGCTCTGTCACTGGCGCTCAACGCTGCAATCAAAGGCGGCGCCTCCGTCATGGTATTCAGTATGGAGATGGCCAAAGAGCAGCTGGGGCAGAGACTTCTCTCTATGGAGTCGAAGGTGGAGATGCAGAAGCTGAAGACCGGCAGGCTCGAGCGTCGCGACTGGGACGACGTAAACGTTGCGCTGGAAGTCCTTTCGGGGGCGGAGATCTTCATCGACGACACAGCCGGCATCAGCATCATGGAGATGAAGAGCAAATGCAGAAGACTGAAGGCGGAGAAGAAACTTGACCTCATCATCATAGACTACCTGCAGCTCATGAATCCGGAGGGAAGGTCCCTGGACTCGAGGACGCAGGAAATATCCGTTATTTCAAGAAATCTGAAGCTGCTGGCCAGAGAACTCAACTGCCCGGTCATCGTGCTTTCACAGCTTTCGAGAAATCCGGAGCAGAGAACGGACCACAGGCCGATGCTTTCGGACCTGAGAGATTCCGGTTCCATCGAACAGGACGCGGACATCGTTCTCTTCCTCTACAGAGACGAATATTATAACGAGAATACAGACGCACCAGGTGAATGCGAGGTCATCATAGCCAAGCAGAGAAGCGGCCCGACGGGAACCGTCAAGGTTGCATGGCTGGATAAGATCACTAAGTTCGTAGACAGCGCCGGGAGCGGTAACTTCAGCGAATTCTAGGAATGGGTTTTTACAAGGAAAAGACAAAAGACTATTTTCTGCTCGACACAAAAGTAGAAAATATGTTCATAAATGAGTATATGGTGTCTGCGCCGGGGGACTATGTCAAAGTGTATCTCTTCGCGCAAATGTACGCGGAGCTTGGGGTGGACTTCAGCAACGAAGACATTTCCAAACAGCTGTCGATGGACATCGAGGATGTGCTGAAAGCATGGACCTACTGGGAGAAGATGGGCATCATCCGGAAGATCAGAAAATCTCCGGACAATCCACTTGAGTACGACGTTGAGTTCGTCCTTCTCAAGGACATGCTCTACGGAAGCCACGAGGACAGCGCAGCGCCTGCCGCCGAACAGGGACTGGGCAACCGCATGGCCAACGAGGAATACCGCTCCATGTTCAACAGGATCGAGAACGCACTCGGCCGCGTGATCAGCGGCACAGAGATGGGTGAAGTCGATTCCTGGATCAACGATTTCGGAGTCGAACCGGAGTTTGTTGCCTTTGCAGTAGAGTACTGCGCCGGGAAAAAGAAGAAGACGATCAAATACATTGAGGCGGTGATCAGAAACTGGGTCAGCGAAGGCCACAGAACTGTCGAGGACATCCAGCAGCACGTCGGGCGCATGGAGGAGAGGACCTCTGACTACCGGCGAATCTTCAAGGCGCTGGGATGGACGCGGAATTGGACAGAAGAAGAAAAGCGCATCATGGACCACTGGTTCGACGAGATGGACTGCAGTCTGGAGACGATTCTGGAAGCATGCGGCAAGACAACCGGAATCTCGAACCCGAACATCAACTACGTGAACAAAGTACTCGAGAGCTGGGCCGCGGAGGGAATGACGGAAAGCGAAGAACCGGGAGCTGTTAGCGGAGCGGACATAGCAAGGTACTATGAACTGCTTAGGGCGAAAGAAGAAAAAGAAGCGGAAGACAGACGTGAAGAAGTCTACGCCAGACTACCGCAAATCAAGGAACTGGATGATGAAGAAAACCGTCTGGGAGCCGGCCTTTCAAGGCTTGTGGTCTCAGACAGAGTAGATAAAAAAGAAGCAATAGAAAAACTGAGAGAGCAAATCGACGACATCAGTGCGCAGAGAGCATTCCTGCTCACGGACAATGGTTTTGAGCTCGATTACATGGACGTAAGATTTGAATGCCCGGACTGCAAAGACACAGGAATGCTTGAAACGGGAGAAAGGTGCCCATGCCACAGGGAAATAACCCAGCAGAAGATAAAAGCGCTGCAGAAAAAAGAATAGATAAAGAGCAGGCCATTCATGACGCGGCTGTCAAGAAGGCTTACGAAGATGTGCAGAAGCTGAAGGAGCAGATTGAAATGCTCAAGGCCCAGGCGCAGAAGATATACGATACCCCTGCCACGCCGGTTGATGATTCCGGGAAGGACAGGGCTGTTTCTGTTGCCTCGCCGGTCGACGCTGCAGCGGCGCGCGCCGCGGAGGAGGCCGTCCGGAAAGCGGCAGAGAAAGAAGAAAAGTCTGTTTCGGAAGACATCGCCCGCAAGCGCGAAGAGAATCAGGCGATTATCGAGAGCGCCATCAGAAGGGAAAAAGAGGCGAAAGAGCGGCTCGAACAGAAGAAAGCAGAAGCAGCGGAGAAACAGAAAGCTCTGGCGGAAGCGGAGAAGAGAGCCACGCGTGTAAAGTCCAATCTGTACAAGGCGGAAATCCAGTCCGAACTCAACAGGACCCTGCACGCGCAGGAGGAAAAACGCGCCCAGCTGCGAAAGAAAAGGGAACAGGAGAGACAGCAGAGGCTTAACGCTGCCCTTGAAAGACAGCGGGCTGAGATACAGAGAAAAGAAGAAGCCAGGCTCGCGCGGGAGCAGGAACGCCTGATCAAAGCGGAGGCGGCAGACAGGAGAAGAAAGGAAGCCCAACGGCTCCGAGAAGAAGAGCAGAAGGCCAGAAAAGAAATCGAACGTCTGCAGGCAGAGCAGCGTGAGAATCTGAGAAAACAGAGGGAAGAACGCGCAGAGATAAAGAGACAGCGCAGACTTGCCCGCAAATCCGCCGAACTGGGCGGAGGAATCGTCAATGTCCACGGAACAACGATACAGACTGAAATCAAACCAGTTCGGGCGTTTTCATTAAAGGAATTCCTTGGCATATCAAAAAGAAAAGAAATCAACGCCGCGCAGACAGAAGAGGAGAAACAGAAACTCCTCGAAGAGAACGAGAGAATCAAGGCGGAGGCAAGAGCAACCGCTGCGCAGCTGACGGAGATCCGGAGAAAGCGGAGGCAGAACAGCCGACCGTACAAGAAGGTCCGGAGCGTTCTGGAACTTTGTGAGAAGAACAAGCGGCCACTGCTCATCGCGCTCTCGCTGGTTCTCGTATTCATCGTAGGCGTTGCAGGAATCTTCAATTTCTTCACGGCATATGAATATTCCTACGGCGATAAGAAACTGGGCTACGTGAAGAACAAGGATGACGTGCTGCAGATTACCGCAATGGTGCAAGAAGCCCTGACAGAGGAGAAAGACATGACGGTCGCCCTTGACGCTCGTCAGGACATCAGTTTCAAGCGGGTTTTTACGGGGAACAAGGATATTGTCATTGATTCTCAGGACGGCGTACTGCAGAGACTGTCATATCTGGGCGACATCAACGTCAAGGCATTTGGTATGTACGTTGACGGGCAGAAAGTCGGCGCGGTTAAGGATAAGGAAACAGCGGCTAATGTTCTCCAGGCCATTCAGGACCGGTACTCAAATCACGACGAAGGAACAGTACTCAATGAAGCAGTAATCGTCGAAAATGTGGAGTTCCGGGAGAGCAATACGCCGATGAACGATGTCATGTCGCAGGAAGCGCTGGTTGAAAAGCTCTGTACAGATACGGAAAAAGAAACCGTTCACACAGTGGAGGACGGCGAAACCCTCGATATCATCGCTGAAAACCATGGTCTGACAAAAGAGCAAATTATCAAAGACAACAACCTGACAGACGAGCAGCTCAAGGTCGGCAGTACGATCATTCTCAAGGAGGTCGGACCGCTTCTTACAGTAAGAATCACAGAGACGAGATCCTTTGAGGAGAAGACTGCGTACAAGACCATAAAGAAGGCCGACAAGGAAATGTATGAAGGCGACACGGAAGTTTCAAAGAAAGGAAAGAAAGGCAAAAGCCTCGTCGTAGATAAGACGATTTCTATCAATGGCGAGGTTGTAGAGACACAGAATTTGAAGACCGAAGTAGAGAAAGAACCAGTCGACAAGGTGGTTCTCGTAGGAACGAAGGAGAGACCACCGACGACAGGAACCGGCACGTTTATCTGGCCGGCCAATGAAGGAACTTTTACCGTTACCTCGGAGTTCAAATGGCGTTGGGGCAGGCATCACGATGGAATTGACATGGGATGCAGAACCGGCAACGACGTTCTGGCTTCCGATGGCGGTACAGTTATCTACTCAGGATGGCAGGGCGGCTATGGTCAGTTGGTCATCATCGATCATGAAAATGGGATCGAGACATATTACGCCCACAACAGCGCCCTTCTCGTGAATCGTGGGGATAAGGTGTTCCAAGGTCAGCACATCGCGGAAGCGGGCAACACAGGACATAGTTTCGGAAGTCATATACACTTCGGCGTGAAGGACAACGGATCCTTCCAGAACCCGAGAAATTATCTTCCGGAAAGATAGAGTCTGAAAGAGGAAGGGATTACAGGAGAGAAATGGCAAGAAGAAAAAGCAGAAGCAGACAGTTCAAGAAAAGCAGCCGCATCATCGACATGGATGAAGCGCGGCAGCAGCGCCTGGAAAAACGAGAGCAGGCGCAGGAGGAGGAGTTGCGTGAACGCACAGCCAGCGATGAGCGGAAGCTGAAGCGCAAACGCGCCCTCAGGAAGAAACAGAGCAGGCGCAGGTTAATTGTACTCGCAGTCTGTGCAGCTCTGGTTCTGTTTCTGTGCCTGTCCGTCTTCAACATCCTCAAGCTGAAGAGTGAAGAGCGCGAAGCCCTTAAGAAGCAGGAGCAGCTCAAGGCAAAACAGGAGCAGATGGAAGAAGAACTCAAGGACGTAGATAAAGAAGAGAATATCGAAGATCTGGCCAGAGAGAAACTCAAACTGACGAAGCCGGGCGAGACCATCTACATTCCGGAATCGGAGGAAAAGTAATGGATCTGTCATTACCGGGAACCGTTAGGGCAATCAGGGAGAAGTACGGACTGCAGCCATCGAAGGGGCTTGGGCAGAACTTTATCACCGACCGAAGCGTACTCGAGCGCATCGTGGAGGGCGCCGGAATCGGCGGCGAGGACATGGTGATTGAAATCGGCCCGGGCATCGGTGTTCTGACCGTGGAGCTTGCAGAGAAAGCAGCTTTCGTAACAGCCGTTGAGATCGACACAAGACTCCTTCCGGTTTTAGAGGAAACGCTGGCGGAATACGATAACATCCACGTTCTGAACGGGGATATCCTCAAGACGGATCTTGGCAAAATTATTGAAGAAAGCCGGCAGGAGGGACGATTCACAGGCAAAGTGCATATCGTAGGAAACCTTCCGTACTACATCACAACGCCTATTATTATGAAACTTCTGGAAGATCAAGTGCCAACGGACAGCATCACGGTGATGATGCAGAAGGAAGTCGCCGACCGCATCAGCTCCGGGCCCGGCAGCAGAATCTACGGCGCCATTTCCGTGGCGGTACAGTATTACTGCAGCGTAACGAAGATTACGGACGTGCCGAAGGAGGCGTTTGTTCCGCGGCCGAAGGTGGAGTCGACGGTTCTGCGGCTTGAACCGCTTAAAGAAAAACAGATCGAAGTCCGGGACAGGAAGATGTTCCTCCGCTGTGTCAAGGCAGGGTTTGCGCAGAGACGAAAAACACTGCTGAACTCGTTGGCCTCAGCGGCCGGAATAGATAAAGATACAGTCAGAAAAACGCTTGAAGCGGCCGGTATCGATCCGGGCAGGAGAGCGGAGACACTTACAGTTGAAGAATTCGGAAAGATAGCGGACGGATTTACAGATGGGCAAGACAATGGAAATCGCTAAAAAACTGAAACACAACCACATTCTGATATTGTTTATCATGGCTGTGGTCATAGACTATATAATAGAAGCACTTGGAAGGTTGTCGCCGCTTTTGGCGGTGCAATTCTTCATTGAACATCCGCTGATTACGTTCTGTAACGTGATGCTCATCATGGCTGTGCTGTCACTGTCGCTGCTTTTCAGGCGACGCGTTTTCGCGGCCAGCATGCTTTCCCTTCTGTGGCTTGCCATAGGAATCATCAATGGCATCATACTGACCAACAGAATGACGCCTTTCAATGTTAAAGACTTGTCAACACTAAGCGAAGCCAGGTCCATACTCACAAACTATTTCTCCGTCAAGAGCCTGATTATCATCGCTGCGGGAGCAGCGCTCTTCGTGCTTTTGGTCATCATATTGTACCGCAAGACACCGAGAAGTAAAACAAAGGTCGATTACAGGAAATCCGTCGCGTCGATCCTGCTCATCGTGCTGGTCGCATTTGGTTCCATTACCGGTGGTATGCGGATGGGCGTTCTGGACACTTTCTTCCCGAGTTTGCCGTACGCCTATCGTGATAACGGCGTGCCGTATTCCTTCATGATTACCTGGGTCAAGACAGGAATAGACCGACCAAAAGGCTATACAGAGGCGAAGATGAAAGAAATCTTTACCGGCGGGGAGTTGGGAGATGACGGCATTTACACACCAGGCAAAGACGATACAGACGAACCGGAAAGCACGCCGAACATTGTCTTCCTGCAGCTGGAATCCTTCGTGGACCCAACCATCGCCAAAGATGTGAAGTACTCCAAGGATCCGATACCGTATTACAGGCAGCTGCTCAAAGAGTATTCATCCGGATATCTGACGGTTCCTGCCGTCGGGGCGGGTACGGCCAATGTGGAGTTTGAGGCCATTACAGGCATCAGCGCCAGATTCTTCGGACCAGGGGAATATCCTTATAAGAGCATACTGACAAAGGAAACCTGCGAAAGCGTTCCTTACGATCTTAGACAGGTGGGATATACATCCCATGCGATTCACAACCACAGGGGCGCGTTCTACAACAGAAATACTGTGTTCAGCAATCTGGGATTCGACACCTTCACTTGTCTGGAGTATATGAATAATGTTGTAAAAACGCCAAAGAACTGGGCCAAGGATACGATTCTGACAGAGAATATCATCGATGCGCTGAACAGTTCTGAAGGACCGGACTATATCTACACAATTTCTGTACAGGGTCACGGCAAATATCCTGACGAGCAGATCATCGAAGATCCGGTCATCGAGGTCACCGAGGCTCCGGATGAAGAAACCAAGTGGAGCTATGAATACTACGCGAATCAGGTTTATGAAATGGACATCTTCGTCAAGGAATTGACGGACGCCCTCGAGGATTATGATGAGGATATCGTGCTCGTCATGTACGGCGATCACCTGCCAGCCCTCGACATGACAGAAGAAAACCTGACGACAGGGGATCTCTACAAGACCCAGTATGTGATCTGGAGCAACTTTGACCTTGAGAAACAGGACAAAGATGTCTGCGCCTATGAGATCACATCCCATGTGCTGAAGCGATTCGGAATTACGGCAGGCCTTTTGAACAAGTATCATCAGGATTACGAGGACAGCAAGAACTATTTGAGCAATCTCGAAGCCCTGTCCTATGACATTCTGTATGGTAAGAACTACATATATGGCGGCAGCAAGCCATATGAGCCGACAGAGCTGAAAATGGGCATTCGCGACATTAAGATTGACAGCATCGTCAAAATTGGCGACAAGTACTACATCAAAGGTCAGAACTTCACAGAGTACAGTAAGATCTCCCTGGACGGAGAGGTGCTGAAGACGGTATATCTGGGACCGACGATCCTCGCGCTTAACGAGGAAGTGGACCCGGCGAGAGTATCGGACATGAAGGTCAGCCAGGTGGAGAAGAACAAGGAGATCCTCAGCACGACAGAATAGCGGCCGAGGAGGAAGAGCAATGAGCAGAATCATCAGAGTTCCGCAGATGGAAACAGACAGGCTGATACTCAGGATGTGGACGAAGAAGGACGCTCCGGCACTCTTTGAGTATGCGAAGGATCCTGACGTGGGACCGAACGCAGGGTGGAAACCCCACGCCAATGTCGGCGAGTCGCGCATGATCATCGATCAGCTGTTCCGACACAACATGACCTGGGCGATCATCGAAAAAGCAACAGGAGTCATCGTGGGGAGTATCGGCTTTGAAGAAGACAAATACAGACCGAATATCAGCAGCAAGGAAATGGGCTATTCCCTGGCCAAACGATGCTGGGGCAACGGCTATATGACAGAGGCAGCGAAACGTCTGATCAGATACGGCTTTGAAGAGTTGAAACTGGAGGTTCTGATGATCCGGACCAGCGAGACGAACCGAAGAAGCCAGCGCGTTATTGAAAAGTGCGGATTCACCTATGAGGGGACTCTGCGCAGAGCGTATCGGATGTACGATAACAATCTGCGTGAAGTGAGATGCTACTCGATGCTACGGGAAGAATACGAAAACCTTTATCTTGAATGACCATATAAATTGTGGTAACATTACAAAGCGTATGAAAAAATACATGGAGGAAGCCTACAAAGAGGCCGAAACCGCCGCTGCGGAAGGGGAAGTTCCCATCGGAGCGGTTATCGTGCGCGACGGTGAGATCATCGCCCGGGCTCACAATATGACAGAGCAGGCCAAAGATCCTACGGCGCACGCCGAGATTCTGGCTATCCGGAGAGCAGCAGCCTTTCTGGGCGGTTGGCGGCTGATGGGGTGCAGCATGTTTGTTACGGCGGAGCCGTGCAGCATGTGCGCGGGCGCGATTGTCTGGTCGAGGATTGAGAAACTGTACATCGGAACCATGGACCCCAAGGCCGGGGCATGCGGATCCCTGTTCAACATCCCCCAGGACGGCAGACTCAACCACCATGTGGAAATAGAAACAGGACTGATGGGTGAAGAATGCTCAGCCCTGATGAAAGATTTTTTCAGGAAACTGAGATCGGAGGAAAGACGATAATGAAAAGAGCAAGCGCATTGATATGCGTAATACTGATGACATTGGCACTGATGGCGCCGGTTGCTTTTGCAGCAGACAACAGTGATTCGGCAGCCGCGGCGAAGACGGACCTGGAACTGGTTACCTCTTCCCCTGAAGATGGCGCAGCAGGCGTTGCTGTTGATAACCTGAGCGTCAAGATGCGTTTCAACAAAGACGTGCTTCCGGCATCAAACGATGTCAGAAAAGCCAACGCCAAACAGTTCAAGATGGTTGACTCCGAAGGAAAAAAGATTCCGGTCAAAGTCTACTACAGCGAAGATGAGCAGGGTCTGATCCTGGTCGCCGCGGACGTGTATTCCGGAAGCAACAAGAACAGAATCAAGGGTGACGAAACATACACCCTGATTGTCGGCAGGAACTTCCAGGCAACCGACGGATCCACTACCGGACAGCAGATCAAAATCGGTATGACGACCCTCAACCAGGGGAGATCTACAGCCATCTACATGATTCTCATGGTTCTGATGATGGCCGGAATGGTATTCTTCACTCTGCGCAGCACGAAGAAGGACGAAAAGAAGAAGAAGGAAGAGCGCGAATTCAAAGAAGGCGTTAATCCATATAAAGAAGCCAAGAAGTCAGGCAAATCCGTAGAAGAAGTTGTCGCCAAGACAAACAAGAAGAAGGCGAAGAAAGAAGAGGCGATCCGCAAGCAGAAGGAAGCGGAAGCAGCCATTGAAGCGGAAATAATTGAGAAGATCAGAAAAGAATCCAACAAGAGAGTATCTTCACCTCGTGCCATTTCTGCGGCAGGAAGCGCGCTGAAACTCAAGGTTGTGAAAGATTCCGGCGAGAAGGTCGACGCCAAGGAAGTCGAAGCAAAGACCGAAGAAGCCAGAAAGAAGAACAACAAAGGAACGACGAACCCTAAGAACCAGAGCGGCAAGGCGAAGAACAAGAAGAAGAACAAAGGCAAGAAAAAGAAATAACGGATAATCCGTTTGCGGGACGCTGCGCGAGAAGGCGCGGCGTCCTTTTTTCATGGGCGCATTCAATATGATATAATTAATGCAGAATTGGAGGAAGACAATGGACATCCACCTTAAGTCATATGCGAAAATCAATCTGTCTCTGGATGTGAAAGGCGTAAACGCCGAAGGCATGCATCTGGTCGAAATGGTGATGCAGCAGATTTTGCTGTGCGATGAGATCGCCATGGACTGGACGCCGGATACGGAAACGGATGCGAACGGATTGGAAATCCATCTCAAGACAAACCGGAGGTTCTTGCCGACAGATGAACGGAATCTGGCTTATAAGGCGGCTTTGCTGATGAACGAACTTCACGGCAGAGACGTCAGCGGAAAATTGAATATCAACATTCGCAAGAGGATACCCGTTGCGGCAGGATTGGCAGGTGGAAGCGGCAACGGCGCAGCAGTGCTGCACGGGCTGAATATTCTCTGGGGGATGAATCTGAGTCTTAAGGAAATATGTGAAACAGGAGCAACGCTCGGTTCGGATGTTCCGTTCTGCGTTATGGGCCAGGCAGCGGAAAACAGCGAGCTGCGAGGAAGGTTTGCCGGCGACCCTTTGGCGAGTCACTGCGCGCTGGCCACGGGAACAGGTACAGATCTGGAACCGCTCAAGGGGCTCAAAAGTCACCTCGTTCTCTCCAAACCAGCAGTCAGCGTCTCGACGGCAAAAGTGTATCAGGGGATCGATAACATTGAGATTACAGAGCACCCGAACAATGCGGAATTGATTGAAGGTTTAAAAACAAGAGACCTGTCGCGAATCGAAAAAAACATGGTCAATGTACTTGAAAATTATACAATGAGGGAGTATTCTGTAGTTGTGTATACAAAGAACAAGATGCAGAAACTGTGTCCCGGACGTGCGGTCCTGATGAGCGGGAGCGGACCATCGGTATACGGACTCACCGATAGCATCAAACAGTCAAGAAAGATCTGCGCTGAAATGGCTGAAATCAATCGGGAAAGCTTTTGGA